>CAJTYM010000024.1 GCA_910583835.1 uncultured Lachnospiraceae bacterium
AGGTTAAAACCTGACTCTTTGAACCTGTCAGTTAATACTGTCGTAGGGAGCGGAACGATATTAAGAAGAAGACGCGGTTACGGCTCGTCTTCTTTTTTAGTAGGAAATTCCTTGTTTTCTGTGGAGAAAACGCTTTCTTCCATATCAGTCCTATGCCAGAAGGAGGAAAAATGAGAGAATACGCAACACAAATGGAAGCTGCCCGCAAGGGCATTGTAACGGAGGAGTTAAAGAAAGTAGCTGGGAAAGAGCGGATGAGCACGGATGAATTGCTGCCGCTGGTGGCTGAGGGGAAGGTGGCTATCTGCGCCAACAGGAAGCATGCCTGTATTGAGCCAGAGGGCGTGGGTTCTATGCTGAGGACAAAGATTAACGTAAATCTCGGCGTATCCCGGGACTGCAAGGATTATGACATTGAGATGCAAAAGGTCATGGAAGCCGTAAATTTGGGGGCGCATGCCATTATGGACCTGTCCTCCCATGGAGATACCATCCCATTTCGCAGAAAACTCACATCTGAGTGCCCGGCGATGATTGGCACGGTTCCTGTCTATGATTCGGTCATCCATTACCAGAGGGATTTGGCAACGCTGACGGCCAAGGATTTTATTGATGTGGTGCGTCTTCATGCGGAGGATGGCGTGGATTTTGTCACTTTGCACTGCGGAATTACCAGAAAGACGATTGAGCAGATTAAGAAACACAAACGGAAAATGAATATTGTCTCCCGCGGAGGTTCGCTGGTATTTGCCTGGATGTGCATGACTGGGGAGGAAAATCCCTTTTATGAATATTTTGACGAAATCTTAGAAATCTGCCGGGAATACGATGTGACGATTTCCCTGGGGGATGCCTGCCGTCCGGGCTGCCTTGCCGATGGCTCCGATGTGTGTCAGATTGAGGAGCTGGTGCGTCTGGGTGAATTGACAAAACGCGCTTGGGAACGTGATGTGCAGGTGATGGTCGAAGGACCGGGACATATGCCGATGGACCAGATTGCGGCGAACATGAAGCTGCAGCAGACTATCTGCATGGGGGCACCGTTTTATGTATTGGGGCCCATTGTCACCGATATTGCCCCAGGATATGACCATATCACTTCCGCAATCGGCGGTGCAATTGCCGCCCAGAGTGGCGCGGCTTTCCTCTGCTATGTGACGCCGGCAGAACATCTGGCGCTGCCCAATGTGGAGGACGTGAAACAAGGGATTATCGCTTCTAAAATTGCAGCCCATGCGGCGGATATCGCCAAGGGCGTCCGCGGAGCCAGGGAGATTGACGACAGGATGGCAGATGCCAGGAGGGAACTGGATTGGGAGACGCAGTGGGAGTGTGCCCTAGACCCGGAGACGGCGAAGAAGATTCGCGAGGACAGGAAGCCGGAGCATGACGACACCTGTTCAATGTGCGGCAAGTTCTGTGCTGTGCGCAGCATGAACAAGGCATTGTCCGGGGAATACATAGATATCCTGTAAAAATGAAAAACAGAAGAGAATAGAATTTTGTAACAAAGAACAATTGAGAAAATAAATAGCCTGAAATATAAAATGGAGAATTAATTATGAAGATAAACATTAGAAAACTTGCACTGGCAGGAATGATGACGGCGCTCGGCGTGTGCCTTTCTGCTTTTTCCGTTCCAGTGGGCGCCTCGCGCTGCTTTCCTATCCAGCATCTGCTGAACGTGTTAGCTGGCGTGTTTCTGGGACCGGGATATGCACTGGGATTTTCTTTTTCCACGGCGTTTATCCGCAACCTTCTGGGAACCGGAAGCTTGCTTGCATTTCCAGGCAGCATGGCAGGTGCGTTTCTGAGTGCGCTTTTGTACCGATTTAGCGGCAAAATCTGGATGGCAATTGCCGGCGAGGTTGTAGGGACCGGGATACTGGGCGGCATATTGTGTTATCCCATCGCAATTCTGCTGATGGGCAATCAGGAGGCGGCAGTATTAACCTATGTGATGCCATTTCTCATCAGCACCATAGGAGGTTGCGCATTGGCAGCCATGCTTTTGGGCGTTCTCTGTAAGTCCGGCGCGTTCCGCGTTCTGAAAAATATGGTGGAAGAAGGGACGCATTTTGCGAAAGGACAGTCGTCATGAAGCTGGAAAGAAGGGACTTGCTTTGTGAAACGTCAGTCGTCATGAAGCCGGGAAGGGAAATTACGCCGGAGCAGGTTAGTGGGATATTTCAGGAGATAAAAAGGAGCAGGCCGCTGGTACATATGATTCCCAATGCGGTGTCGGCAGCCTTGTGCGCCGATGGGCTGGCGGCCATGGGAGCGCGGCCGCTGATGGCAGTGGAAGCACGGGAGATGGCGGAGATTACCAGGCAGGCAGATGCTTGTGTTTTAAATCTGGGACAGCCCTATGCCGGGAAATGGGAGGCAGCGGGTATCGTCTTACAGGAGGCGGCAAAGCACAAGAAACCGCTGGTTTTAGACCCGGTAGGCTGCGGGGCTTCGCGGTACCGTCTGCAATCCGTACAGAAACTCTTATCGCTGCCGTGGAAAGGGATTGTGAAAGGCAACCGTTCAGAAATATACAGCATACAGCAAAACTGTGTGACGAGGGAAGGCATCGATGCAGTGGCAGAACATGAGCTTGCCGGGCAGATTCCTGCGGGCAGGGTGTATCTGGTAACCGGCAAGGCAGATACCGTTCTGTGGAGTGATAAGAGCCTACAGCTTTCGTATGGGCGGGAAATGAGCCGCTGCAATTTGGAAGGGAATGGCCTGCAGCAGGAAATGAGCCGCTACAATATTGTGGGAAGCGGCTGTCTGCTAGGAGCGGTGGTGGGCGCCTGTTACGGCGTTGCCGGTAAGGAGACCTGTCGGAACGCCGCAGATTCGCAAGAAGCACAATTTGGGCAGACGGACATGCCGGGGACGGAGGTTCTGGCTGCTGTGGCAGCTTCCTTAGGGCTGGCATTTGCCCTGGAGAAAGCTGCCCAAGCGTCTGGATATGGCATGGCAAAATTATATTTGCTGGATGCGCTCTGCCGGTTAGATGGGCAAGAATTTGCGGGCTGGTTGGAACGGAATTACCCCTAAGCTATAACATGGAAAAGCAAAGAAGGAGAAGAAAATGGAATTGTGGCTGTATTTAATTGCGGATTTCTCTTATGGGGAGGAAAAAATCAGGGAGTCACTGAAAGCGGGCATAGATTATATTCAGCTGCGGGAGAAAAATATTTCATCAGCGGAATATCTGCGCAGAGCCAAATACCTGCATGAGATGGTTCAGGGATTTGATACGAAGCTGATTATTAACGACCGGCTGGACATCGCCCTGCTTTGCGGTGCGGACGGCGTACATCTGGGGCAGGATGACGTGCCGGTCAAAGATGCAAGGAAGCTGCTGGGCGCGGGGAAAATAATCGGGGCTACGGCAAAGACGGCAGCCCAGGCGCGGCAAGCGATGGCGGACGGTGCGGATTACCTGGGCAGCGGCGCATGGTTCCCCACAACGACAAAGCAGGATGCCGTGCCTATTTCCGAGGAGGTTTATCAGCAGATATTGGCAGCAGCCCCCATCCCCAATGTGGCTGTGGGAGGGATTACGGCAGAAAATGGCGGCAAGCCCTTGAAATGCGGTGCATCGGGGCTTGCCATTTCGGCGGGGATTCTGAGTGCCCGCAGCCCAGCGGCTGAGGTGCAGAAAATTCGGGAACTTTTTGCGCAGTTTCGCGGAGATGGAGACGGAATGGGAACTTTTGCGCAGTTTCGCGGAGATGGAGACGGAACTGAAACTTTTGAGGCTTGGTAATTTTGGAAAGTGAGGGAGAACATGAAGACAGTGCTTGCGATAGCGGGCAGCGACTGCAGCGGGGGGGCTGGCATCCAGGCGGATTTGAAGACCATCACATCGCTGGGGCTGTATGGGGAGACAGTGATAACTGCCTTGACGGCGCAGAATACGATGGGGGTAGCGGATATCTGTCCGGTATCCCCTGATTTTTTGCGAAAGCAGCTGGAGTGTGTGTTTACAGATATTGTGCCGGATGCGGTGAAAGTGGGAATGGTTACCGGGGTGGCGCAGATGCGGGTCATCCGGGACTGCCTGGTGAAATACCGGGCAAGCCAGGTGGTGATGGATACCGTGATGGTGTCTACGAGCGGCAGGCATCTGATGGAGCCGGAGGCAGTTGGCTATTACAGGGAAAATCTGCTGCCGTTGGCGACAATCTGTACGCCAAATCTGCCGGAAGCGGAGCTGTTGTTAAAAACAACCATTAAAACTAAGAAAGAAAGGGTTGCGGCGGCAAGGGAGTTTGCGTTACAATACAGGGGTATCATTTATTTGAAAGGCGGTCACGATGACTGCCGCGCTGACGATTTGTTTTACGATGGAGAGGAATTTGCCTGGTTTGAGGCTCCTCATATCGACAACAGCAATACCCATGGGACGGGATGCACCTTGTCCTCAGCCATTGCCTGTGGGCTGGCGAGGGGGCTGTCTGCAAAGGACAGCGCCTGGGAAGCCAAGCAATATGTGATGGGCGCCATTGCTGATGGCATGGACCTGGGCAAAGGAAACGGACCGTTAAACCATATGTACCGCATGAAGAAACCGTAAAGGGGATTTGGAAAATGAAGAAAAAATTATTATTGCTGGGGCTGGGATTCTGCCTTTTGGCAGCAGCCTGCAGCGGAAAAAAGGCAGAGAAAGAAGAGGTGCAGCCGAACCAAAGCGAGCAAGAGGCAGCAGATTCACAGGAAGAAAAGACAGATGAGCCGGGGGAAGATGGGAACGATAAGGAGGATGGGCAGGATATCCCCAAGGGAGATAAGGAGGATGACAGCCAGGCAGCAGCCGGCAAGGAATTGTCAAAGGCGCCAGAAGTGACGTTTACCGATTATTCCCAGGATATCAAGGATGAGGACAACGGTGTGCTTATGCTGTCTGTCATGGAAAACTGCCCGGTGATTTCTATTGAGGAAAATCAGGATATTGCCCAGAGGATGAATATGGTCTTTGAGCAGCAGCATGTCACCAACCAGGACGAGATAACGAGAAAGGCACAGGAAGCCAAAGACTACTATAAGAGTTTGTCTGAGGAGGAAGCTGCAGCCTGGGCAGGATATGGCTATGGCATGAACTATAAAGTGATGTATGCTTCCACGCGCATTCTCAGCATGGAAGCGGAAGGCTATGACTGGCAAGGGTCAACGCATCCCAACACATGGACATCCTCCTATTGTTTCGATGTAACGACAGGGGATTTGCTTTATCTGGCGGATATTTTGACAAATGAAGAGGAAGCGCGCAAAATTGTCTCCCAGCATATTCTGGATACGATTACTAAGGATCCATACAAGGATGCTCTTTTGGACGATTATGAGAGTTATGTGCCCGATGTTTTGACGGAAAATACATTTTACCTCAATGAGAAGGGATTGGTGGTAATTTGCAACCCCTATATGGTCACGGCTTACGCAGCAGGTACGATAGAGGTGGAGGTTCCATATGAACAACTGAAAGACGTGATGAATGAGAAATATTTAATCAACATTAAATAATTGCTATAGCAAGCGGCAAAATAATTTGTCCCCTACTATAACTCTTCCGGGGGATGCGCACGATTTTGGCTGCGGCAGGAGAAAATGATGGAGAAATCACCACTCACTACCCTGTGCTACATAGAAAAAGATGATAAATATCTGATGCTCCACAGGGTAAAAAAGGAAAAAGATGTAAATAAAGATAAATGGATTGGAATAGGCGGGCATTTTGAAATTGGGGAAAGCCCGGAAGAATGCCTGCTCCGGGAAGTCAGGGAGGAAACCGGCCTTACGCTGACAGGTTTTTCTTTTCGCGGAATCGTCACATTTTCGGCTGTTGGCTGGCCCACAGAATACATGTGCCTGTACACGGCAGACCAGTTTGAAGGGACGCTGACGGAATGCGATGAGGGTACTTTGGAGTGGGTGGAAAAAGAGCGCCTGATGTCCTTGAACCTCTGGGAGGGCGATAAGATTTTTTTCCGGCTGCTATTGGAAAATGCGCCTTTCTTTTCCCTGAAATTAAGCTATGATGGGGATGAACTGACAGAAGCGGCGCTGAATGGGAAAATTATGGATAAGCCTGATTTATGGCAGGAAAAGGAATAAATATAATCAGGATAGAATAACCAGACCTCCTTGGAGATAGTCTTTTAGGGGGTCTGGTTCTTGCATTAAAATGTTATAGTAAGCGACAAAATAATTTGTCGTTCACTCTATATAAGGAGACAGTCTTTCCTGCCAGTAATCGCACAGGCGCTGCAGGCTCCAGGAGGCGTTGGCAGGGCTGGTGCTCGGCAGTTTTTGTATCGGGCAGATGTCCGCAAAATCTTTGAGCGCCGGAGCGGAATATTTTTCAAATAATTCACAGGCCTTGCTGCCGTTGCCGAAGATGGCGGTGATGGGGCATTGCTGCAGCAGCCATGGGATGTCGGCGGGAACTACATTGCGGATACTGCTGTCGGAAGAACCGATGATTTCACAGCTTTGAATGACGTCCCAGACGGCGATGCCATGCTTGTGCAGGAGCTGTTTTTTCTCCTCGGTGGTTGCGGGAAGCGGTTCTTTCGTAATATGGGATAGGACTTTCCAGAATCGGTTCTGGGGATGCCCATAATAAAACTGCTGTTCGCGGGATTTGACGGAGGGGAAGGTTCCCAGGATCAGGATTTTGGAATCTTTGCTGAATACAGGTGCAAATTCGTGGGTGAGGCGTTGGTAATCTGACATAATCGGCTCCTTTCGTTTTTGCACTATTATAGTACAGGAATGTGCAGATTTCCAGAGGAAAAGGCTGTTTTATGGGGCAAAAAGATTGTAAAATAGTGGACAATGTAGTATAATATGGCATATAGACCCAGCGAATCGAGGGGAATCAATATGCATATACAGATTCAATGTTGTGGAATCGTTTTGATGATGGTTCTGTTGTTTTTTTATATGAGGCAGAAAAGAATATCTATGAACACGGAAAAAGCATTTTTACGTGCTTTTTGCCTCAACCTGTTCTGTATGGTCCTGGATGTCTTTTCTGTGGTTGTCATTTATCAGAGAGACTGGCTGCCGGGCTGGTTTGTCGATTTCATCTGTAAAAGCTATCTCATTTCGCTGGTGGGCGTGGCGCTCTGCAGCCTGCTCTATGTTTGTGTGGATATTTATGTTAGCAAGGCAGAGTACAGGAAAGCGGTTCGCAGATATGAACTGATTACTCTGATCGATGCTGTCCTTGTCTATGTTTTACCTATTTATTATCAGTTTGATGAGGATGGGACGACTTTTTTAGTCACTTACGGTCCCAGCAACCTGGTGGCATTTTGGGTTGCAATTGCATTTCTTGTCGTGAATTTCTTCCTGATGAAGAAAGAGCGTAGCAAGATTAATCCCAGACGGCGCGAGGCGGTGCTGACATGGATGGTTATCTGGGTGTGTGCGGCCATGCTGCAGTATTGCTATGATGGGATGCTGGTGCTCGGCTATGCCTGTTCCATAGGCATGGTGGTGCTCTATCTCAAATTAGAAAATCCAGAGACTAATCTGGACAGGCAGACAGGTCTGTTTAATCACGGTGCGCTCGTTCAGTATGTCCGGCAGCTATATAGTGAGGATAAGGATTTTTCCGTGCTGGCGGTCACATTTAAGCGTTCGTTCCAGAAAAATGTGGCAGCGGGGCAGACACAAGCGGTAAAAATGGAGATTGTGGAATACTTTTTGGGTCTTCGGGATATCTTTGTCTTTAAAAATGCCGAGGACGAGATTTTGTTGGTATTTAAAGACCAAGGCAGGGCAGAGAAAGGGATACAGACCCTGACGGCCCGGTTTGAGGAAGGCTGGGGAGAAAACAGCCAAATCCATATCCGGCCCAGCTGGATTTATATACCGGATGCCAGGGTATTGACCAATGTGGAGGACATGCTGTATTTAATTCGGGATATCAGGCATAACAGCAAAGAGTTTTCGGAGAATCCTTTCTTCCGGGTGGATAAAGAGAAAGCGGATGAGATGTACAGAAAGAAACGCACGGAACTGATGATTCTGGAAGCTATGGAGAAAGATTGGGTGGAAGTATTTTACCAGCCCATCTATTCGACCAAGGAGCAGCGTTTTACTTCTGCGGAAGCGTTGGTGCGTATCCGCGATGCAGAGGGGAAAATCGTGCCGCCGGGAGTTTTCATTGATGTTGCCGAGCAGAATGGCATGATTTTAAAACTGGGAGAGATGGTGTTTGAGAAAGTCTGCCGTTTTGTCAAGGAACATGATATCAAGCAGTATGGGCTGCATTACATAGAAATCAATTTATCGGTTGTACAGTGTTCTTATGAGCAATTGGCGGAAGACTACATCAGGATTATGGAAAAATATCAGGTACCATCCGATTTTATTAATCTGGAAATTACGGAATCGGCATCTATGGAAGCCAAGAGGATTTTGCTAAGCAATATGAAAAGCCTGATGGACTACGGCGTCAAATTTTCTCTGGATGATTTTGGCACGGGCCAGTCAAATCTTAACTATATTGTGGATATGCCGGTGGATATCGTCAAGTTTGACAAAGATATGATTAATGCCTATTTTGAAAATGGGAAGGCGAAATATGTCATGGATGCAGCCATGCATATGGTACATGGCATGGACTTGGAGATTGTCTCTGAGGGGATAGAGACGAAAGAGCAGTATGAGACAATGGAAGAACTGGGAATCAGCTATATCCAGGGCTATTATTTTTCCAAACCGCTTTCGGAACGGCAGTTTTTGGAGTTTATGTCTCAGACGGTTGGCAAGTGATTCATCTGTTCTCTCCCAGCTTTTGATTTGTCAATTTTTTTCAGAAATTCATATATTAATACAATAATGGAATAAATTAATGACCGTTAGTATCCGATATAATAAGATAAAGGATTTTTTATTTTCATGTATTACATAAAGGAAAGGGGGGGCGGAGGTTATGATGCAGGTCAGTAATGTGAATGCAATGGGGAATCATGTGCAGGCAGTGAAACAGCAGCCCGATGTGGCAGTGGATACTGTCAGCAAAGAAATCCAGGGCAGGATTATGAATGCTCAGAAGCGCAGGCAGGAGCTTTCTTCTGATATGGAAATGTCTGCAGAGGAAAAGGCAGATATAAGGCAGAAAATCCAACAGGAAATCAGTGATTTAAAGCGTGAACTGCGGCAGCGGCAGGCGGAAGAGAAGAAAAAGCAGCAGGAAGCCCAGAAAGCTGCGGAAGCTGAGAAGCAACAGAAGGAAAGCGCAGCGCGGGATACTGTTAAGGAGCAGCAGAAGACTCAGTCCGCACAGGAGACAGATAATCGGCAGCAAGAGAATCTGGCTGGTTCAGGCAACGACAGGAATGCAGCTATTCGTGAAGCCGAGGAAGATGACCGCAAAGAGCTGCCGGACGTTATGGTCAAAAGCATGTCTACAGCGTCCACGGTCGGGCAAGTCCGTATAGTAACGAACGTTGCCGCACAGGCAGAAAGCAGCGTCAGAGTCCGAGAAGCAGAGATTAACCAGGATGCAGCCAGAGGTGCAGATGTAGAAGGGCTTAAGAAAGAGCAGCGGGAAGCAGCCATGCAAAAGGCCCGCTACACGCAGCGGGTGCAGAGCTTTATGTTTGAAGGCAAGAGCAATGCAGCTGAGAGCGATGCAGGAAATGTTAAGCAGATTGCAGGTGGTTTCCGGGGCAAGGGCTTATATGGCAACAGCGGTATGATGTTCAAGACAAATTTCCAGTCAGTCCAGATGGATTTGAGACAGTAAGGAGGTGGTCGGGTTACCGGCCACCTTTTATATTCATCTTTTTAAAGCTGATTTCCTTAGAAAAGGAGGTCCTAAATGGAAGATGCGCATGTATTGCAGCTGACATGTTCTAAATTTCAGGATTTATATTTGAGTTTTTGCGGCGTATCTGAATGTGAGCCTTGCCATAGTTTTGGCCCTGCCGTGCGTCCCAATTATATCCTGCATTATATATTATCCGGGAAAGGGATTTACCGGGTGGGAGAGAGGACCTATAGGCTGAAAGAAGGACAGGGCTTTCTTATTGAGCCGGAGGCGGTAACTTTTTATCAGGCAGATGAGAAAGAGCCGTGGACTTATCTGTGGGTTGGCTTTGCGGGTGTCCAGGCAGAAATGTTTCTGCAGGATATAGGGCTTAACAGTAATCAGCATGTGTTCCAGAGCGGATATGGGGAGCAGCTGAAAAGGATTGTTTCTGATATGCTCAGAAATAATACATTTTCCCAGACCCATCAGTACCATCTGCAGAGCCTGCTGTATGAATTTTTTGCAGTGCTGACGCGTGACGTGCGGATGGAAGCTGTTGCGGAAGAGAATCGGGACAGCGCCTATGTGAAAAAGGCGGTTGTTTTTATCCAAAATAATTACTTTCGCGGAATTGGCGTGGCAGATATTGCAGAACATGTGGGGGTGAGCCGAAGTTATCTATACAAAATATTTGTGGATAACTTACGGGCGAATCCCAAGGAATTCCTTACGCGCCTTAGGCTTGTGCGTGCCAAAGAACTGTTGGAACTGACGGAATTGTCTGTGGAAGGGGTGGCAATGTCATGCGGCTACCAGAATGCGCTTGTTTTTTGCAAAGCATTTAAGCAGGAAGTGGGAATGCCGCCCAGCCACTACCGGAAGATATGCCGCAGGCAGTTGCAGGATGGGCAATGAAGAAACATTTTGACTGATTCATAATACAAAATCCTCTAACGGTTTTTCTGCAAATCTGTATATAATAAGAGCAGTTAAACAAGCAGGAAGCATAAAAGGAGGAAATGGCGATGAAGATTGTCTATCATGAAAGGTCAAAGGTTTTTCATCTGTGGAATGACAGTATCAGTTACGTGATGATGGCGCTGCCGAATGGGCAGTTGGGGCAGCTGTATTTCGGGAAAAAGATTCACGACAGAGAGGATTTGTCCGATTTGCTGGAGTTGGCTGTCCGTCCTATGGCATCCTGCCCATTTCCGGGGGACAGGTCATTTTCTTTGGAGCATGTCAAGCAGGAATTGCCAGGGTTTGGAACTGGAGATTACCGCAGCCCGGCAGTGGAAATCCTGCAGCAGAATGGTAGCCGGATTTCCGATTTCCAATACCAGTCACATCGTGTGGAAGCTGGAAAACCGAAGTTGGCGGGGCTTCCGGCAACGTATGTTGAACAGAAGGAAGAGGCTTCCACCCTGGTTGTCAATGTGAAGGACAGCGTGACCGGAATCCGTGCGGAATTGTTCTATACGATATTTGCCGAGGGAGGGATTCTTGCCAGAAGCATCTGTTATCACAACGAAGGTGCACAATCCGTGCAGCTTACGCGCGCCATGAGCCTTTGCTTGGATCTGCCGGACTGTGACTATGAATGGCTGCAGCTGTCCGGGGCATGGGCCAGAGAGCGTCATGTCAAGACCAGGAGATTAACCATGGGCATACAGTCCATCGGCAGCCTGCGCGGCAATTCCTCCCATCAGCATAATCCGTTCCTCGTGCTGAAACGCCCCTCTGCCACAGAAAATCAGGGAGAAGTTATGGGATTCAGTTTCATTTACAGTGGGAATTTCCTCATGCAGGCGGAAGTGGATGCCCATGACAATACCAGGGTCCTGGCAGGAATCCATCCTGATACCTTTTCCTGGATACTGGAGCCGGGGGATAGTTTTCAGACGCCGGAAGCGGTGATGGTCTATACAGACCAGGGACTGAACGCTATGAGCCAGACGTTCCATGGGCTGTACCAAAAGCGTCTGGCAAGGGGAAGCTGGCGGGATAAGGCGCGCCCCATCCTTATCAATAACTGGGAAGCGACCTATTTTAATTTTACCGAGGATAAGCTGGTGCAGATTGCCGAAAAGGGCAAGGAATGCGGTGTGGAACTGTTCGTGCTGGACGATGGCTGGTTTGGCGAAAGGAGCAGCGACCACGCTGGGCTGGGTGACTGGGTGGCAAATCCGGGGCGCCTTCCCCAGGGCATCGCAGGCATTGCAGAGCGCATTGACAATCTGGGCATGAAATTCGGGCTCTGGTTCGAGCCGGAAATGATCAATGAGGATTCGGATTTGTACCGTGCGCACCCGGATTGGGTTCTGGCAGCGCCGCAGAGGGCGAAATCGCACGGCAGACATCAATATGTATTGGATTTCTCCCGCGTGGAAGTAGTGGACTGTATCTATGGGATGATGGCGAAGATTCTTCGCGAAGCAAAGGTATCCTATATCAAATGGGACATGAACCGCAGCATCACGGAGTGTTACAGCGCTGCCTTGCCCCCTGACCGCCAGGGGGAAGTATACCACCGCTATATTCTGGGAGTCTATGATTTGTATGAGCGGCTGACCCAGGAATTTCCTGGGGTATTGTTTGAATCCTGCGCCAGCGGCGGCGGGCGTTTTGACCCGGGGATGCTTTATTACGCGCCCCAGGGCTGGGTGAGCGATGATACCGATGCGGTGGAGCGCATGAAGATACAGTATGGCACTTCCATGTGCTATCCGCTTAGCAGTATGGGTTCCCATGTGTCTGTGGCTCCCAACCATCAGGTGTTCCGCAAGACGCCGCTCCATACCAGGGCAAACGTGGCTTATTTCGGGACTTTTGGCTATGAACTGGACTTAAACTGCCTGACGGAGGAAGAGATTGAGGAAGTGAAAGGGCAGATTGCCTTTATGAAGAAGTATCGCAGCATTCTGCAGTTTGGCATGTTCTACCGTCTGAAAAGCCCCTTTGAGGGAAATGAGATGGCGTGGATGGCAGTGAGCAATGACAGGAAAACGGCAATTGTAGGTTGGTATCGGGTATTAAATGTGGTGAATGACCGCTTTACCAGGCTGCGGCTTGCAGGCTTAGATCCAGACCTCTGCTACCGCAACAGTTTGAGCGGGACCCTCTGTTATGGGGATGAACTGATGAATCTTGGTCTTTGCACCACGGATTCTACGGCAGGGGAAGTGACGGCGGGGCAGGAACCTTGTACGGATTTTGAATCCCGGGTATATGTGCTGGAAGCAGATTGATATCAGGCAGGTGACGCGAAACGGCTCGTACTGTTACCTTAGGCGGAGGAATTTTCTGCAGGAAACTTGCAATTATCGGCAAAGCCTTTTATAATGTGAAATCATAAGAGAAATGAGGGCTATTGCCGTGACAGGGAACAGAGGAAAACGTTTGAACCAATATATCAGCGATTATGTGGTCTTCGATTTGGAGACTACGGGCGTCCGCCCGGATACGGATGAAATCATCGAGATTTCAGCTATCCGTGTGCGGGGGCATAAGGCTGTGGATGAATACTCTACGCTGGTCAACCCCGGGATGCATATCCCGGCAGCTGCATCGAAGGTCAACCATATCACCGATGATATGGTGGCAGAAGCGCCGGAACTTGCAGAAGCTTTGGGGGATTTTCTGGAGTTTGCGGGCAGCGACATTTTGGTAGGGCATAACATCCACAGCTTTGATTTGAATTTTATCTGCCAGGGCGCGCTGCGGATTTTTGGCACAGCGGTGGATAACGATTACATAGACACGCTCTATATGGCAAGGCAATGCCTGCCAGAGCTGTCCCATCACAAGCTGTCAGATGTGGCAGCTTATTTTCATATCAGTACCGAGGGCGCGCACCGCGCGCTGGCGGACTGTGCAATGAATCAGAAATGCTACGAGGAAATGGGCAAAATCCTTAAGCAGAAGCAGAAGACCCAGCCAGAGATTCTGTGCCCTAAGTGCGGCAGTGAGATGGTCAAGCGTAAAAGCATGTATGGAGAATTCTACGGCTGCAGCAATTTCCCGCGCTGCCGCGGCACGCGCAAGATTTAGAGAATTTTTTATCTTAATAGGAAAGACCTTGTCACGCTAAAGCGTGAAAGTTCGGAGAAGAGAGGAAGAAGGACGGATAATTGATATGAAATCATTAGTAATTGCGGAAAAACCCAGTGTGGGTAGGGATATCGCCAGGGTGCTTGGCTGTAAACAGGGCGGCAACGGCTACCTGGAGGGGAAGGATTATGTGGTGACTTGGGCGTTGGGGCATCTCATAGAGCTTGCCGATCCCGAAAGCTATGGCGACCAGTGGAAAGAGTGGAAGATGGAGACGCTTCCCATGCTTCCCGAGCGTCTGGAAATCCAGGTCATCAAAAAGACCGGACACCAGTACCAGACCGTGAAAAAGCAGATGTACCGCAAAGATATCGGGCAGATTATCATTGCCACGGACGCGGGCAGGGAAGGCGAGCTGGTGGCGCGCTGGATTATCCAGAAAGCGGGGATCAAAAAGCCCATGAAGCGGCTGTGGATTTCCTCGGTGACCGACAAGGCAATCCGCCAGGGGTTTTCCAGCCTCCGGGACGCCAGGGACTACCAGAAATTATACGAAGCCGCGGTGGCACGTGCGGAAGCGGACTGGATGGTGGGGCTCAACGCCACAAGGGCGCTGACCGTAAAACATAATGCGCAATTGTCCTGCGGTAGGGTGCAGACGCCGACCCTTGCCATCATTGCCAAGAGGGAAGCGCAGATAAAAGAATTTAAGCCCAGGGAGTATTATGGACTGAAGATGAAGGGTGCGGACGTTGCCTGGACGTGGAAATCACCGCAGAACGGCAGCAGTACATTTTCTAAGGCGGAAGTGGAAAATGCTCTGGAAAATGCCGTCAACAGTACGGCTGTCGTGGAGGAAGTAAAAAAGAAACAGCAGAAATCTTTTGCACCGCAGCTATATGATCTGACTGCTTTGCAGCAGGATGCCAACCGCATATTTGGATTTTCCGCTAAACAGACCTTGGATTTCATGCAGAATCTCTATGAGCGCCACAAGATTGTGACTTATCCCAGAACAGATTCCCGCTACCTCACGGCAGATATCGTGGAGACGATACCGGAACGGCTGAGGGCCTGCCGGGTCGGCGTGTACGCGCCAATCTGCGGGAGGCTGCTGAAGACAACGATTAAGGCAAACAAATCTTTTGTGGATGATAAGAAAGTCTCAGACCATCATGCCATTATCCCCACGGAGCAGAGCGTAAACCTCAAAGATTTGGAGTACGGCGAACGCAGGATATATGAACTGGTTGTCTCTCGTTTCCTTGCTGTGCTGCTGCCGCCCTGTGAATATCAGCAGACGGAAGTGACGGCCAGCTGCCAGGGAGAGAAGTTTTCCTTGCGGGGACGGATACTGCAGCAGCCGGGCTGGCAGGAAATTAAATCGCTGCAGAAGGAAGCGGGCTTTGCCGATGAGGATGAAGCGGACGATTTTGCCGAGGGCAGCCCCAATGGAGCGGGTGAAGTCATAACTGGGAATATCCCTGATTTTTCCAAAGGGCAGAAAGTCCTGTTCACAGAGGGGAAAATCACCCAGGGAAAGACGAAGCCGCCGGCGCCTTTCACAGAGGCAACGCTTCTCGCCGCCATGGAAAATCCGGTGAAATATATGGACAGCTCAGATAAGAAGCTGCGCCAGACGTTGGGAGAGACCGGAGGCCTGGGAACAGTCGCTACGCGCGCCGATATTATTGAGAAATTATTCCACAGTTTTATGATAGAAAAGCGTGATAAATATATCCATCTGACGTCCAAGGGCAGGCAGGTCCTGGAATTGGCCCCTCAGGGACTGACCTCCCCTGAGCTGACCGCAAAATGGGAGCAGGAACTGGCGGATATCGCAGGAGGAAAAGCGAGAAAGAAAGATTTTGAGGCTGAAATCCGCACCTATACGGCGGATATTGTCAAAGATATCCAAGCTTCTTCCAAGACTTACCGCCATGATAACCTCACCAACAAGAAATGCCCGCAATGCGGCAAGCTGATGTTGGAGGTTAACCACAAAAACGGCAAGATGTTGGTATGCCAGGACAGGGAATGCGGTTACCGCAAGACGCTTTCTAAGGTCACCAATGCACGCTGCCCACAGTGCCATAAGAAGATGGAACTGGTGGGGGAGGGCGAGAACCGCAGGTTTACCTGTGTCTGCGGCTACCGCGAGAAATTGTCTGCATTTGAGAAACGCCGCAAGGAGAGCGGCGGCGGTGTCTCTAAGAAAGATGTCTCCCGCTACATGAACAAGATGAAGCAGGAAGCGAAAGAGCCGGTGAACAATGCATTTGCCGATGCGCTGGCAAAGCTGAAATTGTGAACTTAATGTGGTTATGGGTTGCATTTTTAAAATGGGTTATGTTAAAATGGAGTGGACATTATTTAGATAGCATAACAGCGTCAGTGTGTCAAAGTTATTATTTTAAATTTATGGCGAAATGACTGCGCCGCTGGAGGATTAGGAATGGAAGAACATATCATTTTAATTGCGGACGATGTGGAAGTAAACCGCAAAATGCTCAGTTTTATTTTTGAAGAACAATATGAGATTTTAGAGGCAGCCGATGGTGTGGAAGCCATAGAGCAGATTGAGAAATATGGGGAAGCATTGTCGCTGATTTTCCTTGACCTGATGATGCCGAACAAGTCAGGGCTGGATGTTTTGGAGTATATGTCAGGAAAGGGTTATATCAATTCCATCCCAGTGATTATGATTACCGGAGAAGCTACGGCAGAGAGTGAAGTAAAGGCTTATGAATATGGCGTTTCCGATATTATTTATAAGCCGTTTGAGCCGAAGGTGGTTATGCGGCGTGCCCAGAATATCATTGAACTGTTCCAGAACAGAAGGGATATAGAGGAGAAACTTGAAAGACGTACCAGACAGCTGCGCGAGAGCCGGGAGAAGTTGGAGCGCAGCAATGAATTTCTGGTAAATGCCTTGAGTTCCGTGGTGGAATTCCGCAGCCTGGAATCCGGCGAGCATATCCAACGGGTGAAATATTTTACAAAAATTCTTTTGAGGTATGTCAAGGAAGAATACCCTGAATATGGATTGACGGACGAATCTGTAAATTTGATAACCAATGCCTCTGCGCTCCATGATTTAGGGAAGATTGCGATTCCAGACAGCATTCTGCTCAAGCCGGGCAAGCTGACCGCAGATGAATTTGAAGAAATGAAGAAACACACAACGTATGGGTGTGAGCTTTTGGAGAATTTCAAGCAGGAAGATAATGAGTTCTACCATTACTGCTATGATATCTGCAGGTATCACCATGAGCGTTATGACGGCAACGGTTACCCGGATAAGCTGGCAGGTGAGGATATACCTATTTGGGCGCAGGTGGTCTCCATCGTGGATGTTTACGATGCGTTGGTGAGCAAGCGCGTCTACAAGGCAGCTTATGCCGTGGAGGAAGCGGTGCGCATGATTAAGGATGATGAGTGCGGCGTATTTTCACCGAAGATTTTAGACTGCTTTGAGATGGCAAAGAGTGAATTTTTCCGGGCAACGGAAGAGAAGTTTTCTTTTGTGTAAAGCAAGCGTATAGCTGTAAAACGAATCCCCCGACTGTAATGGCGTACAGTCGAGGGATTCTTCTTACAATCAGCAGTGTGTTTACGATAATATTAGGAGGAGCGGAGGCAGTGCGTATTATCAGAAAATTTACATAAGCTGCTTAGGAATAAAAGATTTTTACAGGAGGTTTTGTTATGGGATTATTTAAGAGTTTATTTGGGAAAACAGAGAGGTCCTCGTTAACATCAGATGAGAAGGTTCCGTCATCGGAGAAGGTAATACAGCATATGCTTGCCAATGCAGAGAGGTGTTTGGAATCAAATATGCCTGAGAATGCATTTGAAACTTACAGACAGATTGTGGAGTTGGCTCCGAATGCAACGGCTCAATACAATCTCGGCAGCCTATATGCGCAAGGTAAGGGAACAGACCAGGATTTCCTGCAGGCAGCGTATTGGTTTCGTCAAGCAGTTGTGAACGGAGCTGCTTCTGCTGAGAAATTATTGTCAAAGAGCACAGCAGATTATTTGGACCAAGATCTTTCTGAGATTACTTCGTATGAACTTTATCAGAAAATGCAGAGGTATATATTGTTTTTATATCCGAAGGAGGATGGGAATTCAATTGCTGCTAAAACACTATACAGCTTAGCTGGGCATCACTTCAATAAGAAAGAGTATGCGGAGGCTGCAAAGCTATTCCGAACAGCGGGCGAGTACTATAATCATGGAGAATCACAGAATTATCTTGCAGTGCTGTATAATACAGGAGTTGGTTTGGAGAAGGATGACCTTGCCGCACTGTATTGGTTTGACCGGGCGGCAGACAATGGTGTGGAGATTTCGAAGAAAGACAGGGATGGCATTTTAAATGCATATTTTGAGAATTTTTCTCCGGAAGAATTTTTTGATATTATGGAGACGCTGGCAAGAGCCTGTATCAATAGTACGGCTGACATTCCACGCGATAATGAGAAAGCGGAATATTGGAGAGCCCAGTGTGAGAAGTTGATTAGGGCATAAATGAAAAGATGCATGGATTACAACTTACTGTTCCATGCATCTTTTACGCTGTTTCATTGATATGGGATTGGTTTTGATTATGCTGATTGCATAACCGATCTTTCGATTTCTTCTACATCATCTGATGTCAATTCGGGGAAAAAGGCAGAAATTTCTTCCACTTTCATACGTCCTCTTTCTATCATTGTTATCACGTTTCTTTTTGTCGTTTCTCTTTCCATATCTTTCTGCAATAAAATTCACATTAAATTTCTTCCTCTTAAGCAGATAGGGGTTACTGTTCACACAGGACTTTGCATTTACTGCAAAGTCCGTAAGAAAATGATTCAGGTGTGATATTTGCATTGATTTATAGATATGACAAAATAAATCATGTGAAAAACAATGCCGTAAATTGGCTGATTTTAGGAGGATTTTACAAATGGATAAAGTGTATGGTTATGCGCGTGTGTCAAGCATGGAGCAGAATGAAGACCGTCAGATGATTGCATTGGAAAAAGCAGGCGTTGCTGCCGGGAATATTTTTACGGACAAGCAGTCCGGCAAGGATTTCTACAGGGTGAATTATGAGAAGTTGGTATCGCGCCTGCAGAGAGGGGATTTGCTCTATATCATGAGCATTGACCGTCTGGGGCGCAATTATGCAGAGATACAGAATCAGTGGCGCATCCTCACCAAGGAAATTGGCGCGGATATCTGCGTACTGGATATGCCGCTTTTGGATACAAGGAATGGAAAAGACCTTATGGGGACGTTTATTGCGGATTTAGTGCTGCAGATACTCTCCTTTGTCGCGGAGAATGAGAGGGAAAACATACGCAAACGCCAGCAACAGGGCATTGATGCTGCCAAAAAACGCGGCGTCCGTTTTGGCAGGCCGGAGACAGCAGTGCCAGATAACTTTGAAGTCATTGTAAAGACCTGGGAAAGTAAAATCATCGGCATGGATGAGGTTCTCGGAAGATGTCAGATGAGCAGATCGACATTCTTCCGCAGACTGCGTGAAATGCGGCTCGAACAGGGGGAATAAAACGAAATTGGAGTGTCAAAAGGTGTATCTTTTGACACTCTGACCTTGTATAGTATTTTACTATAATTTTCGAGCGAAGAGACATACACGGCTGCTCCTTTTCTATACTATAACATTTCTGTATCTGTAATTTAACTGCTTTTTTTGGAATCCGGCGAATTCATCCCAAGCACAAAAAACCTCAGAACCGGAACCCTTCTCATGCCCTCGTATAAGGCAAACGTCATAATGATTTCAACTACAAAAGCAATCCCATAATTGCAGATTGCCGGTAAAGCAAAATAATTGTGCAAGATATAGCAGGTAACGGTTAAAACCGGATAATGGAGCACATAGATACCAAAACTTGATTTCGCCATATATCTGGTGAAAGCTGTCTCATGGTTCAGATATTTTCTGCCGCAGCCGATAATTGCCAGTATCACAATCCACAGGTATAAGTTGGTCGTTAAGCTTTGCAGGCAGGAGGAAGACGTAAAATTGCTGCCGCCGTAACGCTGTGCATAGAGGGCAGCGCCGAGGATGGCAAGGCATAGCAGGGGAAGGCAGATTTTTTCTAGAAGTTCCTGTGTCTTTTCATGAGAGAAAATATAATAGCCTATCAGAAACGCAGCAAAATAAATGCCGAAACGGTACATGGTCAGTACAGGCATATTTAACACTTGCGCCGCACCCCAGAGGAAAAGGAAGAGCAGTAAAATAACCGGCAGGTTGGCTTTCTCGCAGAATGTCCAGACCTTGTCTTTCTTATCTAAGATACGCAGCAGTGCCAGGATACAGGAAAATACAAACAGCATCTGGATAAACCAAAGCGGCCCGGTTCCGCTTATGGCAGAGATTGGGTAGATGAGGGCAGGAGGTATGTACGCAAGCCCGCCGCCCATTTTGATGTTCAGATACCCTGTTATCCAATGAATGGCAAACAGGCCAAGTGTGGAAGGGATCAGCAGTTTGACAGCCCTTTCCCTCAGGAATTGCCTGCCGGTCCGCTTCTGCAGGGCATACCTGGCGCTCATACCGGCAATGACAAATAAAAGCGCCATAAACCATGGGTATACCACACAGGATATTATGTCAAATATGGGGATATTTGCCGCGCCTGGAATGCCGCCCAAAATTCCAACGCCGTTAAACATGTAGAAGACATGGTAAACCAAAACTAACAGGACGGTAGCCCAGCGTATGTTATCAAGATAGTATTTTCTCATTTTATTCACCTTCCTCGTTATCCTCCTCGTTATCCGTCTGTGTCTCAAAGACGGCAGAGGCAAATTGTGCAAACGCAGTTTTCGGCGGAATCGCCAATCCCCTTTTTTCATCGCCCAGAATTATCAGAGTATCTCCCGGATTAATGCCAAATATATCGCGTGCCTGTTTCGGTATGACAATCTGTCCCTTTTCTCCGACAGTAACTGTCCATGCATATTTTCCTTTGGGTCTTTTCATCGTTTCAACCTCCTAAAAGTATGATTTGTATAACTTATTATACATAACTTAGTTTACGAAGTCAATGTTTTGTTTCTGTTATTTCATACCGACAAAGGGGCGGTTTATGTCAACGGTATGAAATATCACTTCCATTCTCCGATAAATACAGCAGAAGAAATTACTTTGAAGGAGGACTGGATGATGAGAATTACGACACAGATGTTAAACGCATCGATGAGAAAGGCCGGCCTGCCCATCAATAACGTATCTTTGCTCAATTATGTCAATGGCAGCAGCCAGGGCAGCTTGCTGAACGCGTTGAACAAAAAGGGGATAAAGCTGCAGGATAAAGGTTTTGAGAAATTGAAAGGACAGGCAGAAAAACTGCAGCAGGCGGCAGAAAAGATGGCTTCTGAGAAATCCTTTCAGGAGGCGCGTACAAGCGGGGATTTGCAGCCTATTATCAGCAATGTGCAGGAGATGGTTAAAAATTATAACAACACCATCAAATCAATGAAAAATAGCTCATCCCCATTAAATCAGTATTACCGCCAGATGCTCAAAGAAGCAGCGGCAGATGATAAAGATAAGCTCAAAGAAATAGGGATTACCAGAGGTGAGGACGGCACGCTGAAGCTGGATGAAGAGAAACTGAAAGCCTCAGATGTGGATAAGCTGGAGGAAATATTGGGCGCGAAGGGAACATTTTCCTCGAAGGTATCCTTCCTGGCAGACAAGATTGCAGACAATGCCAGAGCGAATGCCAGCAGCGCTTCCAGCCAGTATAATGCGTTGGGCAATAATTATTTTGCCTCTGCCAGCAGATATAATTTCTGGGGATAGGAGGTTTGCATGGGAATATATGCAGGCAGGACGGAGCAGCCAATACTGAACAAACATCTTATGACTTATGAGGAACTGGCAGCATGGGCCCAGGAACCGGGGAAAAACCAGGCGGCAAAACCTAAGGTTCAGGAGATAGTGAAGGATAAGGTCACGTTTTCCGAGGAAGGTATGAAATCTGCCAAAGAAATGCGGGAATACCTGAATGAAAACAATTTAAATTTTAACCGCTTGAATATGGTGGATTCGTGGCGGCATCCAAAAAGGCAATGGCGCAGATCCGGGAGGCTTTTGGCGGTGTAAAACTTCCAGAGAAGCCCGGGGATATTGAAAAAAAGACAAAGGAAGCCTACATGGATGCGGTCTCCGAGAAGAATTTAGAGCGTGCGCGGCAAAAGGTGGGTTCGCATATGGACTGCCGCCCGCAGCTTTCCCTTGGTTCTTATTGGGAACATATTTTAGCGGAAATTTGGTAGATAGTTCCCGACCTTGCATTTTTTACTGGAAATCATTATACTGGGGTATAGGTACAGGCAGTGTTTGATTTCCGGCAAAATGCAAAGGAGGAAGGGGAATGAAGATTCGCTCAAAAATTAAGTTTGTAAGTTATGTTTTGGTTGTTTGTATGGTGGCAGACCTGATTCCGGTCAGGCTATATGCCCAGGAGGGCCAGGTGTTGGAATCCCATGAGTCAGGTCTTGAAGCGGAAAAGCAGATGCCGGCAGCGGAGAATAATTCTATTGAACCGCAGGCAGATAATTCTATTGAACCGCAGGCAGATACATCTTCTGTATATGTGGAGGACCTGAAAATTTGGTTTGAGCCGGACAGCGGAACGGTTACAGATGCAGATGAGGATATTGCAGCGCTGAATTTGCCAGCCGCAATTTCTGGGGCAGCTGTAAAGAACATTGGTGCGAATGCATTTTCGGGCTGCAGTGCATTGACGGAGATTGCCTTGCCGG
Source organism: uncultured Lachnospiraceae bacterium (assembly GCA_910583835.1). GTDB lineage: Bacteria > Bacillota > Clostridia > Lachnospirales > Lachnospiraceae > Petralouisia. The sequence goes on from CAJTYM010000024.1 coordinate 22,619, forward strand.
AAGGGCTGGAAAGTATCGGGGACAGTGCGTTTGCGGAGTGTACATCCTTAGTTTCCGTAATTGTGCCGGATAGCGTGAAAGATATGGGGAAACTGGTCTTTCAGCGTTGCGCTGCCCTGACAGAAGTTGTTTTATCGGAGGGATTGTCTGCCATACCGAATGAGGCTTTTTCAGGCTGCAGTGCGCTGCGTGCAGCGGCAGTTCCCCAAGGTGTGGAAAATATAGGGTGGTATGCTTTCTCTGGCTGTACGGCATTAGAAGAAATCATGCTGCCGGAAAGTATTATAAAAATTGATGACGGCGCATTTCAAGATTGCATTTCTTTAGCGTCTGTGTCCATTCCGGACAGCGTAAAACAAATGGGCTATATTCATGACCCATATGATACGGGCAATTCAGGAAGTTATTTTTATTGCGGAGTCTTTGCAGGCTGCAAGGGATTGACAGAAATTTCTTTTGGCAATGGGATTACAAGCATTGGCTCAAATGCATTTAACGGCTGCAGCAGCTTGGAGCGCATACATTTGCCAAACAGTCTGCAGGAAGTAGGCAGTGATGTGTTTGCGGGCTGTACTTCCCTGACGCAGGCAGAACTTTCCAATCAATTGGCTGCCATTTCTTACCGGATGTTTTCAGGCTGCACGGCATTGAAAAAGATAGAGATTCCAGACGGTATCACACATATAAATTTTATGGCATTTTCAGGCTGCAGTGAACTGGCTTCCGTAGTCATTCCAGATAGTGTGGTCAGTATCGGGGAGGGCTATGAATTTGTAGGCATGGACTACATTCTCGGTATGTGCGGCGGCGTATTTGAAAACTGTCCGAAGTTGTCTTATGTAACGATACCGGAGAGCGTGACGGAGATTCCTGTGGAGTCAGTATCTGGTTCCAACCGGGTAACCCACACGCTGAATTTTGACGATACCACGGTCGTGCGTGTCAAAGAAGGGTCAGAGGCGGAAAAGTATGTCCTTGAAAAGGAGCTCAATTTTATCTACTATTTTGATGAGAAATCTCTTACCTTGAATCTGTATGACCCGGAGCGCAGGCTCATAACAGACGGATATGCTGTTTCCTGGTTTGAGCATGATTCCGATGTGCCGATAGCCGATGGCAGGATGCTTTCTGTTTTTGACAGCCAGAATCAGTATGATTATGAGATTACCCTGTCAGAAAGCCTGCTTTGGGAGTATGAAAATCCGGCTCGCCAGCAGACAGAGATGAAAAGGTCAGGGGAGCAGTATATAACGGAATATGCCTTGACGCCCCGGGAACGTATCCCTGTGAATGGCGTGGTCTTGGATGAGGCTGGAAATCCAATACCGGGTGCAGTCATTATTTTTGAACAGCTTTTTGAGGGAAAATATAAGAATTCACTGACGCTGACGGCGGATAGCTCTGGAAGTTATACATCATCCCTGCCCGACGTCCCGACAACGGCTTCCTGTTATGCAGATGGATATTTTCAGTTAAAGGACATTGATGTAACGTTTGAGGGAACAGCTTGTAATATTGGTGAAATACGTCTGCATAAGCTTCCTGACAGCCGTATCAGGCTTTCTATGGTAAAAGTCTGCGCAGCCAAGGAGCAAGGCAGAGGAAAGACGGAGGCAGTATCTTCCTGCGGAGGTATCAATTTTTCCCTGTACAACCAAACGACAGGAAAGGAGATTACATCGTTTGAGGCGCAGTATCCTTTTCTTTATATAGAGGATTCAGAAATCCATGAGGGAGACAGCATCCGTATACAGGCCACTGATTTGTCTGGCAATCTGTCGCCGGCCAATGCAGTCGTTGACTACTCAAATGCAGCCGCAGCAGAACTTTCTTTTTTGGAGCATGGCAGCTTTCAGTTAGCGGCAGATAAAAATGCCATAGGCATTGTTTTTGATGAAAATGGGGAATTTAAGGCGAAATATACAGGACGCAGGAATCTTGCCAGCGGACCTTTGGAAACAGGGACATATTCGCTTGCAGTGGTTCAGAATACGCCGCTTTTGTCAGGATTGCCGGACATGGATATGCTGGACAGGCTGGGATTAAAGGAAAATGTCGATTACCTTCTCTTTTCCATTGCTGTCAAAGATGGGATAATTACAGATTTGGGAGAAGTCCGTATACCGGATTTTGACGGTTCGGCGTTCAGTTATACAATCCCGGATGTTACCGGATGTGATGTGAAAAAGGCAGAAATTGCCGTGGGTTCCCCGCTGTCCGTGCGGGTCTCGTACAAAATAGATGATAAATATAGCGCTGAGTCAGAAAAAGTAATATTAGATTTGCCGGAAGGGCTCTCCGTCATTCCCGGAAGCCTGACGGTGGACGGTGAAAAAAAGAATTATCGCCAGGATGGCGCTTCAGTTGCCATAGATACCAACCGAAAGGAAGCGGTTGTCCGTTTTTATGTCAGCGCTTCAGATGCCGGTGATTATAATCTGAATGCATACCTTAACTTCCGCAGCGGAGGGCAGGAACTGATGCAGCCAATCGGCGTGGCTGGTTTTACGGCAACGGAATTGATGCTGGGCGCGGCTTCTGATACCGGCTGCAAGTCAGTTGTCGTCAGCGGCAGCGTGCTGCCGAAAAGCACAGTTTCCCTGTATGATAATAACGTAATGGTGGGAACGGCTGTTGCCAATGCAGCTGGCTCCTGGTCGCTCCGTTTCAGCCTGGTCAATCCGGGCAGTTATTCCAAGCACCATCTTTATGCAGAAATGACGTCTGCCTATGGGACAAAATACCGTACGGCAGTGCATGTGATGACGTACGATAAGAATTACTGCGACTTGAAACAGATTACCATGACGCATGGCGGAAGTTCCGTGGTTTTTCGATATCAGGATGTGCGTGCAGAATCCTTGGCATATTCGTATGACCCTTTGCAGCCATTCACTTTTCAGATTGAATTTACGGGTGATAATGTATCAAATGTACAGGCAGTCGTTCAGACGAGTGGCGGTGAGCAGGTTAAGGTTCCCTGTACCTATGATGCAGATGGACATTGTTATACGGCAGTTTATTCTGGCACAGCCGTAGCAGGCGTGGCGGCGGAATATGACCAGCCCACTACTGCAAGTTCCTATGTATTTATGGGAAAATGCGGTTCTGCAGATGGAAAAGACTATACTTATGCCCCTGTCAAAAAGGGGAGCGTATATAAAGAGGCTGCAGAAAATATGGCGTATGGCATTGTCGATGCATATCCGAAGAAAGCCGGAAAAGGACGTGTGACGATGTTTTTGGATGGGCGGCTGTTTGAACCTGGCATGACGGTATCCCTCCGTAATGGAGATGTGGAATATCAGGCGCAGGAAGTTTATTGGGCAAACCACCAGACGGTCTATGCAGAGTTTGACCTGAGCAATGCCCCTGATGGGAGTTACAGCCTTACAGCTGAGTGCCGGGGAAAAAGCGATACATTAAAAAGCTGCCTAACGGTGAATTCTTCCTTGGAGGAGGGAAGGGCAAATATCAATATCAATCTTGCACAGTCTGTCAAAAAAGGTGTGGACCATAAGGGGTCTGTTACCATAAAAAACAGCGGATATACAGACATATATGCGCCGGTCTTAAAACTGCAAGGAGAAAACTTAGAGTTTAAATTATGCGAGGAGGAGGAGTATGCCAGCGAGGGAACAGTGTTTGCCCGCAACTGGGAAGGACTTGCGGGCGTGATTGCCCCTGGCGAGACAGCGAGCATTGATTTCATATACAGAAGCGGCAAGGAAGGGGAATTTACGCTTAAGTTGGATGACTACAGCAGCAAAGAAGGGGATGTTTATGGGGCGCTGTCCTTGGACCAATCATCAGGCACGTCTGATATCCTGACATCCAATATGCTTTCCCTGGTGGGGAACTCATACCAGGAATATACAGAGAGCATGGCGCGGATGGCAAGTGCAGTCGGATTATCTTACAATGATTTGATTACGCCCAAATTGCTGGAAAGCATGTATGAGAAAAATGCCAGAGGCATCTTGGGCGGAAGCGACAGTATCTCATGTGTGGATTTGATGTCTTCGGAGATTTGTGTAAACCGTACATTTTCCAACAGCCTGCACATGAAGCAGCAGAGCGGGTATTTTGGGATTGGCTGGGGGAGCAGTTTTGAGATGACGGCGGAACATATCAGGGAGGATAAGCAGGAATGCATTGTGCTGTCTGAATACGATGCACTGGCGATTTTTCCCAAGGATCCCCAAAGTGGTAAATTTATCAATATGTTTAACGGTGAAGATACTGCGAAGCTGCGCGCGGACGGAGCCATTGAAATTCAGCAAAAAAATGGTATTACACGGATATTCGACAGTGATGGGCTCTTGCAGTCTGTTTCTGACATATATGGGAATACGGTTCGCTATGAATATGAGGGCGGCCTTGTCTCGCGTATTTCATCTTCAAATGGAGATTCCGTAGAATTTACCTGCAGCAATGGAAGGATTTCTTCAGCTGTTTCCACAGTGACTGGGGACCGGGCAGATTATAAATATGATGGGGATTATCTGTCTTCCGTTACGACTAAGAATGGGAAGACGGAATACCATTACGACAAATCCTCCATTGGTGGGAAGAGAGGTACGCTGACGGGAATCGTCTATCCTGATGGCAGCAGCGCCGCCTATTATTATGATGAACTGGGAAGGCTGTCAGAAGTTTCGGATAACATGGGGACGGTCAGGTATACATATAAGCTGAATGAGATTGCTGCTGAGGATGAGGCAGGGAATACCGTTCGGGAATCCTATGACATTATGGGAAATGTCCTGTGGAGCATGGATGCCTATGGTGACGTCAGCTATTATCAATACGATGGATTCAGTTATCTGACAAAGGAATCATTTGGATTGTTCCATGGCGCTAAGTATGGCTACGATAAAAAAGGCCAGATGACTTCTGTCCGCATGGCGGGCGGGGCAGCTGCCAGATACACCTATGATTCCCATGGGGGCATTGAGGGCATCATCGATCCCCTTTCCAATATAACCCGGTATAAGGAAGATGAGAATGGCAGATTAAGCAGCATTGTCTACACGAATGGCAGCCGGGAGACGTATACATACGATGCAAAAGGAAATATTGCCACCGCGACAGATGGCAATGGGGTTACGGTTTCTTACCGTTACGACCAAAAGGGGAATTTAATCTGTGCGGATTTCAGCACGGGAAATAAGATTGAATATACATATGATGACAGGAATCAGCTGACTGCCATTTGTGAAGATGGCGAAGTGACGGCGATTGAATATGATGGGAAAGGGAATATTGTAAAAATCACATATCCCAATGGGAAGTCAGTTTCTTATGGCTATGACAATCTGAACAGAAAGATTTCTGTTACGGACAATGAGGGAAATGTGACACATTACAGTTACGATGAAAACGGAAATCTGCAAAAAGTTTCTAACGGTTCAGAGGAAGCAATCAGCTATATCTATAATCAGGACGGTACGTTGGCAAAACAGCAGAATGCCAATGGCTCTTATACGACTTATAGCTATGAGAAAGGAATGCTGTCGGAAATCTGCAATTATAGCGCAGGTGGGGATGTCTGCTCCCATTTTTCCTATGCCTACGATGAATCAGGACTGATCAGTTCCATGGAGACCGCGGAGGGTACATGGAATTATGAATATAACCTGGAAGGCGCGCTGGTTAAGGCAGTCTCGCCCGATGGTGTGGTGACGGACTATACATATGACCGTGCAGGAAACCGTAATAGCGTTACGGCAAATGGCAAGAAAACAGATTATTCCGTGAATAATATGAACCAATACCTCACGGCAGGGGATGCGAGAAGAACGTATGATGCTTCCGGCAATCTGCTGACAGAGACCTCGGAGGATGGCGTAACCGCTTATGAGTGGGATTACCGGGGACGGCTGGCGAAAGTCACGACAGCGGATGGGCATGTCTATGAGTATGAATACGATATTTTTGGCGGGCGCAGCAAGGTCACGGCAGATGGCGTTTCTACGGAATATCTGAACGATCCCACTGGCAGCGGATATGCATTGGCGGCGTACCGGGGAGGGGAAGTCACCCATTATCTGATTGCCGGCAGAGTTGCCGCTATGGACATGGGAACTGGTATGTATTTCTATCATGCAAACCACCTTGGGTCTGTCACGGAAGTGACAGACCCGGCGGGGGCAGTTGCCAACCGTTATACCTATGACCAGGAAGGAAATGTCCTGTCCCAGGATGAAACAGTGTGGAATCCATATACTTATGTGGGAGTTTATGGGCTTATGGATGACGGCAACGGATTGCGGTATGACCGCGCCCGCTATGTTTCCGTGAAAAGCGGCAGTTTTATCAGCATGGACCCGACAGTGCAGGGCTATGACCTCAACATGTACCGCTATGTGGGGAATAATGCTGTAAATTATGTGGATGTCAGCGGAGAATCTTTTGGGGAGTTTTGGGATAAGATTGTTCAGTGGTTAGAAGAAGCATGTGAAAGGGAAACACAGAAACAAATTGAGCAAGAAACGGATAGGCTTTCAGAACTGTATGAGGAAGATGAAAAATCACGGAGAATTCAGAATAAAGCCAAGGACAGTACGGCGCCTAAGGCCAAGAGTGCGGAGACATTAAAGAATAGCCCTAAGCTGAATGTGGCGAAAGAGGAGACAAACATTTTCATACAGAGAGAGAAAGTGAAAAACTGGAAGACTCTGGGGCCTGCAAAGAAAAGGGTATGTGAGCGGCAGCTGGAACAGGCATTGCAGCAGATTAGTAAAAAGGCGGGCGGACAGGTCGCCAAGCAGATAGGGAAAAAGGCTGTCATATCGGCAGGAGGCATGCTTGCGGAAGAAGCGGTAGCAGCAATTTCAGGAACTGCAGCGGCAGGAGGAGTGGCAGCAGGCGGCGGAGCAGCGGCAGGAGGAGTGGCGGCAGCAGGCGGCGGAGCAGCGGCAGGAGGAGCAGCGGCAGGAGGAGCAGCGGCAGGAGGAGCAGCGGCAGGAGGAGCGGCGGCAGCAGGCGGTGCAGTGATAGCGCCCGCAGTGATAGCCGTAGTAGCTGTGGTTGCGGTTGTTGCCATCGTTGGGATTGGCATATGGTATTATAATACCCACAAGGGCAAATTCCAGCCGCCCGGACCAGCGCTCATCGTTGATGGGCAGAAGTCGAAAGTCACAAGCATGTCGGTTGCCTATCCGATGGTCTATAAAATTGACCCTTCGGGATATGTCTATGAGGGCGTTGCCTCTAACCGCCTAGAGGGCGTCAAGGCAGTTATCTACTATGAGGATTATCCAAAGGATGAATTTGGGCAGCCCATGGAAGAGGCCGGGCTGCAGCCCGTAGAATGGACAGAAGCCGGGGATTACGATGAGAGAAACCCGCAGTTTACGGATGCCGGCGGGGAATATGGCTGGGATGTCCCGCCAGGGCGCTGGAAGGTAAAGTACACCAAAGAGGGTTACGAAGAGTATTGGACGGATTGGATGGAAGTTCCGCCGGAGTATACGGATGTCAATATCAACCTGAAGAACCTTGCCGCTCCCATCGTGGAGACGATAAATGTCTATAATGACCGGGTGCAGGTGATTTTCAGCCAATATATGGACATACCAAGTGTGGGCAGCCAGGCGATTGCTGTCCAGATGGATGGAAAAAATATAGAGGGAACGGTTCAGCCGGTAGAAGCGGAATATGATTATGGAGAAACCAACCAATATGCCAGGATTTTTGAATTCTGCACGAAGGAGCCTCTGTCAGGAGAAGCAACGGTTACGGTTGGAGGAGCGTTAAGTTATAGCGGCGTGGAAATGGAAAGCGTGGAAAAGACAGCGCCCGTATCCGTAAGGCCGGAAGCGGTAGAGGTATCGCTGGCAGAAAATATGGAGTGTGGCAGTGCGGCAGAGATGTGTATCGATGTTGTGCCGGGGGAAGCCGGCAGCAATCGTACGGCTGAGGTTATAGCGAAGACCCCGGCAATTGCGGATGTAAGCCAGCATAAAGTCATCTTAGATGAAAATGGCCATGCGCAATTGTCCGTAGCTGCCAAGATGCCAGGAAAAGCAGTGTTTGAAACAAGGGTAAAAGGCACGGCTTTGCGCTGCGCCAGTGAGATTACGGTATCAGTTCCTGAGAGAGAACCCGAACTGGCTGATTTAGCGGATTGTCAGGCGGTATTGGAATATGATACGGCTGTCTATACCGGAAAAGAAATGAAGCCTGACGTGAAAGTTATGGATAATGGAAAGCAGTTGGAAGCTGGCACAGATTATACATTGGTTTACAGCAATAATGTAAATGCGGGAACAGCGTCTGTGACGGTTACCGGCATCGGGAACTATACCGGTCAGCTGGACAGGAATTTCACAATCGCGAAAGCCCCCAATGAAATCAGGATGTCCCAAAGCAGCTACTCTTTTGAGGCTTCGGCTGTCAGGGAGCAGGCATTTGCCTTGAAAGTATCGGCCGGAGGGCAGATAAGGTACAGTTCTGATAATCCGTGCGTAAATGCGGACCGCAGCGGGAATGTGTTGATTGCCAGGAATTTTGCAGGCACGGCTATCATCACGATTACGGCGGGCGATAATAATTACCAGACAGCGTCAGCAAAGGTAACTGTGAAAGTGGGGCAGATTAATAATCAGATATCTGTTTCTAACCTGACCAGGACTGCTTCAAAAAAACTGCAGAAATTTACCTTAAAAGTAAAACATCAGGGAAGCGGGGGAATTTCATACAAGAGCAATAACAAGTATGTAACTGTTGACCGCAACGGCAAGGTAACCATTGCAAAGAATTTTGTCGGCAGGGCAGTTGTGACAATAGAGATAAAAGCCTCCGGCATATACAAAGATGCAGTAAAAAATATTACCATAACGGTAAATCCTGCAAAGACCAAAATTGTCAGGCTTAAAAGCCCATCCAGCAGGAAAATGACTGTGAAATGGAAAAAGAATGCCTCCGTCTCAGGGTATCAGATTCAGTATGCTGCCAATAAAAAGTTTAAGAAAGCCATAACCAGGAAAGTTGCCAAAAAAACAAAAACGGAGGTATCTATTCCCAAATTAAAACCAAGGAAAAAGTATTATGTCCGGGTGAGGACATACAAAAAGGTATCGGGGAAAATTTATTATTCGGCATGGTCTCCGGTGAAAGGCGTAACCATAAGACGGTGATAGAACCATACCGAAACGCCCATGCCGATCGTCCAGCCAATGGGCCAGGAACACCAAATGCCGATAGCAGAAGCGGTCCAGGCGGAAAGCACAAACGACAAGGCCACGCGCAGGATAAGGTCGGTAAAGGTGGCAGCCATAAATTCCCGCATGGCTCCCTCACCGCGGAGGATGCCGTCTGCCACCAGCTTGGCGGAGACTACAAAATAAAACGGCGACAGTATCCACAAGAACTGCCGGCCGGTCATCAGCGCGGTGGCAGAACTCTGTTCCATAAACAGCAGCAGCAGATATTTGCCAAACACGAGATACAAAAGGCAGAACGGAACGCACAGGCCCCAAACCAGCTTCAGCCCGGCACCAAATCCTTCCTTAATCCTGCCATATTTATTTGCTCCAAGATTCTGGGCAGTATAATTGGAAATGCCGTTGCCAATCGTGGTAAAAGAAGTGATTACCAGGTTATTTAACTTGACAGCCGCGGAATAGCCGGCGGCAACGCTCACGCCGAAACTGTTGATGCAGCCCTGGATCATCATATTGCCCACGGATATGAAGGATTGCTGCAGGATGCTGGGAATGGCAATTACGGCTATCTTTTTCAGCAGCTTCCAGGAAAAGAGTTGCGTATCTTTCCCGCTGTTTATTCTGGACAGGCGCCTTAAGATAAGCACAAGCGAACACAGGCAGCTAACGCCCTGACAGAGGAAGGTTGCCCAGGCAACGCCGGCAATGCCCATAGAAAATGCGTTGACAAAGAGGATGTCAGCCAGTACATTGGCAGTGGACGATACCGCAAGGAACAAAAAAGGCGTTTTGGAGTCACCCAGCGCAGAGAAAATGCCCGTGGCTATATTGTAAAAGAACAAAAAGGGAAGCCCCCAGATATAGATATTCAGGTACAGGGAGGAATCAGCCATGATTTCTTCCTGTGTCTTCATTAATTGGAGCAGCGTGCTGCAGGACAGCAGGCCGACAGCCATCAGTACCAGGCATAAAATGCCGCTGGCAATTAAAGACGTGTAGACAGAAGTCTTCATGGCAGCGTAGTCTTTTGCACCGAACAGCTGCGATACGATAACCGAACAGCCGATGTTGCAGCCAAAAGCAAAGGCGATAAAGATAAGCGTGATATTGTAGCTGTTGCCCACTGCCGCCAGGGCATTTTCCCCGATAAACCTGCCGGCAACCAGCGAATCGGCGATATTATAGAGCTGCTGGAAAACGATGCTGCCGAACATCGGCATACAGAACGCCCATAATATTTTTCCGGGATTTCCCACAGTCAGATCTTTATTCATAATCAATCAATCCTTTCCTTTACATCTCACTGGAATTACATTATACTATCCTCAGAACAATATGAAAAATATATATTTAATATAAGGGAAATATAAAAAATATATGGATATCAATTTTGAATACTATAAAATCTTTTACTATGTGGCAAAGTACAGGAATATTACCAAAGCTGCTGCGGCGTTAGGAAGCAGCCAGCCGAATGTAACGCGCATCATGAAGCTGTTGGAGAAGCAGTTAAACTGCCGGCTGTTCATTCGGGAAGCCCGGGGGATTACGCTGACAGAGGAAGGGCAGCGGCTCTATTCCCATGCGGAGATTGCCTATCACCATCTGCTGAACGCACAGGAAGAAATCAGCAGACAGGATGCGCGGCTGGGCGGAACGGTGGAAATCGGGGCGACGGAAACGGCAATCCATCTGTTCCTGCTGGAAAAATTGCGCGGCTTTAAGGTGGAATATCCCGCAATCGCAATCAAAATCCATAACCAGACAACGCCGGAAATCATCCGGCATCTCATCAGCGGCAAGCTGGACTTTGCAGTGATTACCATGCCCTATGAAACGCCCAAGGGCATGGTCTGTGAAAAAGTGCTGGACTATGAAGAAATACTGGTTGGAGGCCTGCAGTTTGAAGACCTCGGCGAAAAGCCCTTGGAGCTGAAAGATATGAAGCAATATCCGTGGGTCGGCATGGGCAGTGCCAGCGCAACCTATCACCTGTACAAAGATTTCTTTATTGCCCACAAGATAGACTTAGAGCCGGATATGCAGGTTGAGACGTCCGGGCTCATGCTGCCGCTGATTGAGAGCAATCTCGGTATCGGTTTTGTGCCACAAGAACTGGCGTTGCCGCTGTTAGAAGAAAAGCGGCTGGTGCAAATCCAGCTCAAGTGCGAGACTCCCAAACGGTCCATACAGATTGCCTTGGATAAAGGGAGGGGCAGAAGCTTCGCAGCAGATACCTTTTATAAATACTTGAAGAAAGTATAGTATGGAACGTTATGTTCCTGACATAGTTATGCCACAGTAGAACAAACCACAGGACATCTGAAAAAGAGTTCTGTGGTTTGTTTTGTGCATAATACACAAAGAGGTAAAATTAATTTGTGAAAAAACTAATATAGGTTTATTATTTTTGTGTGAGTTATACATAAATTACATGCATAACCCATGTATCAGGTGTGCATTTTGCCTATAATGTGCACCTGTCAGGAAATTGCGTAAAGCAGTTTCCTCTTTCCATAAGGGGGACTCGCTTGCGGGTCCCCATCCTTTTTTATGAGAGGGTGGGAAGTTCCGGCAGATTTCCTGCGTTACTAGGAAAAAGGTCTTATGGAAGCAAAAGACTTTATAAAAGAAGGAGGAATTCAGGGAAGTGAAGAGAGCAAAGAACACACGTAAGCAGCTGTTCGCGCTTGTCCTGGCACTGGCAATGGTACTCACATCTGTCAGTGTCCCATCAGTGACGGCAGAAGCAGCGAAGAATGTCAAGGTCAAGAAGATTCAGATCACAAACCCCAAGAAGAAGAAAGTGACGCTGGTCAAAGGCAAGACCCTCCAGATTAAGGTGAAGGTCACGCCCAAGAACGCAAAGAACAAGAAAGTATCCTACAAATCAAGCAAGAAGAAGATTGCCTCCGTATCCAAAAAAGGCAAGGTCAAGGGCCTCAAGAAGGGCACGGCGAAGATTACCGTGACCGCAAAGGACGGCAGCAAGAAGAAGGCAACCCTGACCGTGAAGGTCGTGAACCCGGTGAAGGTGACCAAGGTGACGGTCAGCCCGGCAGCCACGACGCTTGACGTCGGCAAGACGGTGGCGCTGAAAGCGGCCTGCGCGCCTAAGAATGCGACGAACAAGGAAGTAAGCTGGAAGAGCTCCGACACCGGCGTTGCCACAGTGACCGCCCAGGGCGTGGTAAAGGGCGTGAAGGCCGGCACGGCGAAGGTCACGGCAACGGCAAAGGACGGCAGCAAGAAGAGCGCCGCCTGCACGGTGACGGTCAGGGCAGCTTCCGTAACGCCGCCCCCGACACCGCCAGCTTCAACGAAGACGCTTGCGGGCATAGCAGTCACGAAAGCGCCCACGAAGACCGAGTACTACAAGGACGAGAAGTTCGACCCGGCGGGCATGGAAGTGACGGCAAGCTATTCCGACAAGAGCACGAAGGCGCTTGCAGCAAATGCATATACGCTCAGCCCATCCGTGGATACGCCGCTGAAGACCTCGAACAAGGCAGTGACGGTCAGCTACACGGAAGGCGGCGTGACCAAGACGGCGACGACGCCGATTAAGGTGACGCTGGCGCCTACGGTAAAGAGCCTTTCCATTGCCACTGACCCAACCAAGACAGTATATGAAGAGGGCGAGAAGTTTGACCCGGCAGGCATGGTAGTTGAAGCAACATACTCTGACGGTTCCACGAAAGCGGTGACAGATTATACATACCCGCAGGAGGATTTGGAGGTTACTGCAGGAGCCCAGTACAGTAAGATTGCCATCTCCTATACAGAAAAAAGTAAGACCGTGACGGCAAACGTGCAGGTCACAGTTAAGGCAGAGAACCCACTCAAATCTATCCATGTGGAGCTTGAAAAAACAACGTTGGAAAGGGAAGGCGGCTGCTTCCAGGAAGACGATGTCACTGTGACGGCAACGTTCAATGATGACTCCACCAAGAAAATTGAGGTGGCAGACTGTATTGTGGACCCGGCTGTATTCACAAAGGAGATAACGTCCGCAACAGTCAGCTATTGGTACGGCGGAGAAAAGAAATCCGATACAGTAAGCGGATTCCGGGTAACTGCATACCGCGAGAAATACACGTTTGAAGATGCCGACACAATCGGGACGCTTGTCAAGCGTGCAAATGAGGACGCCAATGATATCCCGACGGAAGAACATGCAGGGGACATTACGCCGCAGTTCGTGCCGGGCCTGCAGGGCAATGCACTGAAGATGGACGGCACGTACGGCGTCAGGCTCGACAAGATTGCCGGCACCGGCTCCCAGAGCTACAGCATTTCCATGTGGGTAAAACCAGAGGCGTTCAAGACCAGCCAGGCATTGGTAATTTCCACTTCCAGTGAATTTGGCTTCAATGGCAACCCCGATGGGGAGACCTGGTGTGCGGTGGCAGACGCCGACAGCAATGGTACGCTCAAGCTGTGGTCGCGCGATAAAGACCAGGTTTACCCGAACAGCAGTGGTTGGGTCACGGTACCTGGAAGCCCGGTGGTTCAGAAAGACAAATGGTCCCATATCGTATTGGTGGTAGATGGGACGACCACGGCAGCAGGTACGGCGCCGGAGGAGGGTGCGAGCTTCTCCTTGGGAACCCTGTATGTGAATGGCAAGAAAGTGGCGTCCGGGGATGTGTTCAACGAGAAAGCCAACGGCAGGGGCCCTAAGATGAAGACATATTTCGGTGCGAATGCATGGTCTGCAGACGGATACTATAAAGGCTTGGTGGATGAGTTCGTATTTACCAGTGAAGTCCTGACGGAATCCGATGTGGAGGCTTATTATATCGAGAATGCCAAAGCAACCGGGCAGATTGCGGAAATCACCGCAGTATCCCCGGATGATGGGGAAGAAATTGAAGTTGAGTACGGAACGAGCCTCAAGGATCTGAAAGACAGGCTTGCAGAAATAGCATATACGGCAAAGGTCGAAGGCAGTGAGAAGAATGTTTCCCTTACCACTACTTCCGGTATGTGGACAGTGGAGGATTACACGGTTACATCCACAGGGGAGGTAACGGCCAGCGTGAAGCTGCAGGCCCCCGATGGCTATCTGTTCAAACAGGGCGAGGGGCTGTCTGTCGGCATGGCGCGGACGGTGACAGTCAAGATTAAAGAGCCAGTTACAGTCAGTGCGGTGACGCCGTCACAGACAGGCATAGAAGTGGAATACGGCACGCCAGATGATGCCATCAAGGAGAAGCTTGCGGAACTGACGTTCACGGCAACGACAAGCGACAGCAGCAAGTTTGAGATTGTGAATTCCAAGTCGCTGTGGACGCTGACGCCAGAGGGCGATGGTTATAAGGCCACATTCGAACTGAAGGATAAGCCGGGCTACAAATATGCGGCCGGCGTGAAGGTGGAAGTGTCAGTCACAGTGAAGCAGCCAATCACCATCACCGCCCTGGCAGCAGACCCAAGCACAGTTACAGTAAATTACAACACTTCCGAGGCAGATGTGAAAGATAAGCTTGCAGAGCTGGCAATCAAGGCGACAGTCGCAGCCGGCAGCCAGGCGCCTGAAAGCATCGCCAACACGGCGGACATGTGGGAAATCACAGACTATGCAGCTGCCACGGCAGGAAACTATCAGGCAAAGGCGACAGCTACAGCCCCGGTCGGCTATAAATTTGCAGACAGCGTGGGCGAGGTAAGCGCCACGGTAACGGTGAAACCGCAGGGCGAGCATAAGCTCTCCGAGATTAAGGTCACCACAAAGCCCAGGGTGAAGTATATTGTCGGCGATAATTTCGACAAGACCGGCATGGTAATAACAGCCTATTATGAGGATGGGCAGAGCGAGCCCGTGACGGCACAGGCAACCATCGGCACAGCAGAGAACCTGCAGCTTGGCACACAGAAGATAGATATTTCCTACACTAAGGATGGAAAGACAGCGACCTGCGACCTGACAATCACTACGGTCAAGGTAGAGGACGGCGCAATGGCGCACTATACATTTGACGACACCCTTGTGAATGACGAATGTAAGGGAACGGCTGCTGCAGATGCCCCGACGGCAACATGGGTAAAGAACGCGAAAGGCACAGAAGCCGGTACAAGCGATCTGGTATACGGCGAGGGCGTCAAAGGCAATGCAGTCCAGGTTGGCGCAAACGGCGCCACGGACATCGTGAAGCTTGACAAGACAGTCAAGGGCACGGACTTCTCCATCAATATGTGGGTGAAGCCACTGGCAGTGGCAGGCGGATTCAAGCCTATTATCTGCTCCACAACCATGGCAGCAAATAACCGTTCCCTGGTCATTTACGCAAAGCCGAATTCTGCCAGCGATGTCAGGGTTTATGGCAGCGGGCGTAAGCAGGCAAACGGAGGCGGTGCAAACGAGGAAGATATCGCTGGCGTCCTTACGGTAGGCAAGTGGACGATGCTCACCTGGGTAAACAAGGGAACTACAACGAACTTATATGCAGATGGCGAGGAAATCAGCAATTCTGTAGTAAACATTACAGAACTGCCCAACATTTTCCTGGGCGGCCATGGCGGGGCATTCAGTGACCCGGTATTCCAGGGAATGTACGATGAGGTAGGCATTTACGACTGCTCCCTGAGCGAGAACCAGGTAAAGGCACTTTACGGTACGGTTACGCCGACCATTTCCAGTATCAGCGTGGACACAAAAGAGATTAGCCTGACAAAGGCTGAGGCAGGAAACGATGCAACTGCCATCCAGAACAAACTGAAAGCGCTGAAAATTAACGTAGCCATGAAGAACGGAACAGCTCCGGTATTTGAGAATAATACTGACTGGACATTGACACCTGCATATTCAGGAAATGCCGGAACATTTACGGCAACAAAAGAAGTGACTATCCCGGATGGCTATGACAAGACAAAGGACGTAAATACAACGCTGAGCGTGACGGTGAAAGTGGTAGACATAACATTGCAGTCCATTGCAATCACTACAGCGCCCAACAAAGGATATTATAAAGTTGGCGAGGAGTTTGATAAGACTGGCATGGTAGTGACTGCAACTTATAGCGATAACTCTACCAAAGACGTGACTGAAAATGTCACAATCACAAATGGCACAGCTGCACTGCCAAATGGAACAACGGCTGATACTGTTACACAAGAGGTTACCATCAGCTATGCAGAAGGAGAAAGCGAAGCGAAAACTGCAGTACAGAATATCACGGTAATCAATGCTGGTACAGACCAAGGAGCAGTGCTTGCACAGATGACAGGGTACTTCAAATTCGATGGCTCATTGAAGAATGAAATCAGCGGCGGAAGCGCAGAGGAATTGGCGTTAAGCGGCAATGTGAAAGACCCAGTATCAGTAGCTTATAACAGTGAAGGGGCAGTGAATGGCAAGGCATTAAAAGTTACTGGCCCTATGGGGAAAGGCGTTAAGCTTGATGCCGTAATTGCTGATACGGCAAACTACAGCATTTCGATGTGGGTAAAAGCAGTAAACCTTGGGGGAGATGGATTTACTTTGACTGGTACAGATGGTAAAACTATAAATGGGGCAGCCCATGCGCCAGTACTTTACATGGGAAATGAACAAGGAAATAACACTGGTGATAAGACCACTTGGTTTTCTAACATGGGTGGAAATGCAGAACACTTTTTGATTCGCGGTTCTGATTATGGCAGCAGAAATGACCATGAATCTGGAAATATTGAGGGTGTATTGGTAAAGGATACCTGGAAAATGATTACCTTATCAGTAAGTAATAATGCTGGTACAATCTATGTGGATGGTGAACAAAAAGGTACAGTAAATATGAAACAGACAACAAACGCATATCTGTATCTCGCAACCTGCCCATATGATTATGCTTTTAATGCGGAATACGATGAGGTATGCATTTTTGATAACGTATCTCTGACAGAAAAGCAGATAAAAACACTCTACGACAATTCTAAGCCAGCGGCTACTCCTTCACTGGAACAGCCCACCGAATAAAAATTGAATCATTTTGGCAGGAAACTGCTGACACAGAGCCGGGAGCCGGAGAGAAATTTCTCTGGTTCCCGGCATTGTTAATTGCTGCTGTTTCGCGTATAATAGAAGACAGACAAGGAGGCATTGCCTATGGGAATTTATCTAAATCCGGGAAATAAAAATTTTTGGGAATCTACCCGCTCGGAAATCTATGTGGATAAGAGCGGGCTGATTTCATTTCTTAACGGATGTTTAAATACAAAGGAGAAATTCATCTGTGTCAGCAGACCGCGGCGTTTTGGCAAGTCCATGACCCTTGAGATGCTTGCCGCTTATTACAGCCGTGGATGTGATTCAGCAGAATTGTTCCGGGGACTTAAGATAGAGTCAGACCCTAATTTTTTACAGCATCTGAATCAGTACGATGTGATTTACCTCAACATGCAGCAGTTCCTTAGCGAGGCGCAGCCGGGGAAAGTGACGGAATATCTGGAACAGGAGGTGCTTGAGGAAATATGCGAGGAGTATGGGGAGTTTCTGAAACAGCAGGGTATAGGGCTTGCCGCCGCCCTGAGGAAAATATACGCCAGGACGGGCAGGGAATTCATTTTCCTGATTGACGAATGGGACTGTGTGATGCGCGAGAAAAAGGAGGCGGAGGACCTGCAGCGGCATTACCTTGACTATCTGCGCAATCTTTTAAAGGACAGGGAGTACGTTGCGCTGGCATATATGACAGGAATCCTGCCGGTCAAGAAATATGGCTCACACTCCGCGCTGAATATGTTCTGGGAATATTCCATGACTGACCAGAAAGAATTGGAGGAATATACCGGTTTTACAGAAGGGGAAGTGAAAGAACTTTGCGCGCGGTATGGGATGGATTTTGCGGAGACCAGCAGTTGGTATGACGGATATGTTTTCCGGAAATTCCATCATGTATATAATCCCAGGTCTGTCGTTGGGGCAATGCGCCATAGGGATTTCTCAAGCTACTGGACCTCGACAGAGACATACGAGGCGTTGAAAATCTATATGGATATGGACTATGATGGGCTGCGCCGGGATATTGTGCAGATGCTTGGCGGTGGGCGCGTTGCAGTGAACACCCACAGCTTCCAGAACGACATGAAGAATTTTAAGACCAAGGACGATGTGCTTACGCTGCTCATTCATCTTGGTTACCTTGCTTATGATTCGCTGGCAAGGGAAGCATTCATCCCCAACAAGGAGATTGCGGGGGAATTTGAAAATGCCATGAGCACGGGCGGCTGGCAGGAGGTCATGTGCGTTCTCAAAGCTTCGGAAAAGCTATTGCAGGACACGCTGAGGTGCGATGAGAAGCGTGTCGCAGAGGGGCTGGATGCCGCGCACATGGAGGCAGCATCCATATTGCAATACAACGATGAGAATTCCCTCAGCTGTGCGATTGGGCTTGCCTATTTCAGTGCAAGGAGGGAATACCGTCTGATACGGGAACTGCCAGCGGGGCGCGGTTTTGCAGATATTGTATTCCTGCCATTACCCCAGTCGGGGAAACCTGCATTGCTCGTGGAACTAAAATATGGCAAGACAGCCAGTGCAGCCATAGCGCAGATAAAGGAGAGGAAGTATGCGAAAGCCCTGGAGGGCTATACAGGCGGCATTCTGCTTGTCGGCATAAACTATGACAAAAGTAAGAAGACGCACAGCTGCAGGATAGAAAAAATGGATTTGCACTGAATAAGAGGTATGATAGGATTATTATAAGAATTGGCATATATTTGGACAAGAAGGTGGTGAAACGGAGAATGTGTAAAAAGTTTAACGTGACAGGTCTGTGCAAACCTAATATTCATTATATGGTAGATATCAGCAATCGTTTGGAACAGCTTGAAAAAATGATTCAAGAGGGGGCGTATTTTGCAATAAACAAGGCTAGGCAGTATGGGAAGACAACCACATTATATTTGTTAAAAAAACGGTTAGAAGCAGAATATGCTGTTTTTTCTATTAGTTTTGAAGGCGTGGGAGAAGAAGCATTTGTAGATTCAGACAGCATTTCCCGCATGTTTTGCGGTCTGCTCTATGATACAATTTTTTATAAAGAGGTAATAGATATTCCCGATGAAGCAACGAAGTTGTTGCATGATATTATTACAGATAAAGAATCAAAGATATCGCTGAGGGAGCTTTCTAATGTGATTTCAAAGATTTGCAGGATGATTTGCAGACCTGTGGTTTTGATGGTTGATGAGGTGGACCAGGCAGGGAATTTTAAATCTTTTATTGAATTCTTGGGAATGCTGAGGGAGAAATATCTAAAGCGAGATACAAGGCCGGCTTTTCAGTCTGTGATTTTAGTTGGAGTTTATGATATCAAGAATTTGAAATTGAAAATACGGACGGAAACGGAACACCAGTATAACAGCCCATGGAATATTGCTGTAAATGTCGATGTTAATTTGGAATTTCAAGTCAAAGATATTGAAGGGATGCTGAAGTGTTATGAAAAAGATTATGGCACTGGCATGGATATTCAATTAATAGCAGGTCTGCTGTTCGAGTATACCTCAGGTTATCCGTTTCTGGTTTCTCGTTTATGCCAGATTTTGGATGAACTGTCATCAGGAAAATATCAATATACAGGCAGAAACAAGGCATGGTCGAAAGAAGGAGTATTAGAGGCAGCCAAATTACTGCTGTCCGAGGAAAATACGTTATTTGATGATATAAGAAAGAAGTTGGAACAGTTTAAAGAACTTTATGAAATATTATATGAAATACTTTATTTGGGGAAGAGTTTTCCGTTTAATCAATATAACACTGCAATAGATATTGCAAAAATGTTTGGTTTTGTGAAAAATGATTGTGGAAATGTAGCAATTTCAAACCGTATTTTTGAAACGTGGCTATATAATTTCTTTGTGTCTGAAGAAAGCATAGGAAATGTAATTTATGCCGCTGGCGCCAGAGATAAAAACCAGTTTGTGAAAGATGGGCATTTGAATATGCAGCAAATACTGGAAAGGTTTGTGGTTCATTTCACGGATTTATATGGAAAAAATAATCGGACATTTATAGAAAAGTTTGGAAGGAAATATTTTTTGTTTTATTTAAAACCAATCATTAATGGGACTGGCAATTACTACGTGGAAGCTGAAACGCGTGATGAAGGCAGAACAGATGTTGTTGTAGATTATCATGGAGAACAGTTTGTGGTGGAAATGAAAATATGGCGTGGTGAATCTTATCACCAGCGAGGAGAAAGACAATTGTTAAACTATCTGGAAGCTTATCATCTTGATACAGGGTATATGCTGAGTTTTAATTTCAATAAGAACAAGGAGATTGGGGTAAAAAAGATTCAACTGGAAGGAAAAACCTTGATAGAAGCAGTTGTTTGAATTCTTAAGTGCAATGATGGATACTGAAACTGCCAAAGCAAGAAGGAGCGGAACGAATGATGGAAATTAAACTGCAAAGGGCAGATACAACGGATGCCAAAATCCTGCACGAGATGCAGGTAGCATCATTTCAGGAATTATACGACAGATATCAGGACCATGATACCAGTCCGGCAAATGAAGAAGCTGATAAAATCGAAGAACGCCTGAGGCAGGAAATGACATATTATTATTTTATTCTCTGCGGGCAGCAGAAAGTAGGCGCTGTCCGTGTCATTGATGAGAAACAGGCTGGCAAAAGTAAGTGGATATCGCCGATATTTGTATTGCCGGAATTTCAGGATAAGGGGATTGCACAGAAAGCAATCAGTCTGTGCGAGGAGATTCATGGCTCAGAAGGCTGGGAGTTAGAGACAATTATGCAGGAAGAGAAAAACTGCCATCTGTATGAGAAGATGGGATACAGGAAAACAGGCAGGACAGAGGCTATCAACGACAAACTGACCCTGGTATTCTATGAAAAGTTATGATGGAAACCTTTTGGCACTATAATTTACAAGATGGGGAAACTCAAAATTTTAACGGATAGTATGGGAGAAATTATGGTAGATAAAATAACATTTATGGATACTCTGCATTCCGTGCAGGATATTATGAAGGCGAGTCCTTCGCCCATGGCAAAAGAAGAAATTGAGGTCTACTTTAAAGATATGGATTTGTCAAAAGAGCAGCAGGAAATGATATACCAGTTTTTGCAGCTGCCACAGGAAGAACCCATAGGAAATGTGGAGGAACAGGAGGGAGGGGAAGCCGCTGATGCAAAGAAGCAATCTCGCGCAAAATCCCCATCTCGCGCAAACGCAAAGTCAGCAGAAAAGCCGCAGAATCCATATTTTCAGATGTATTTAAAAGAGATTTCTGCGATACCGGCGTTGACGGGAGAACATCAGAATCTGCTGTACCACCGGCTGCTGGCGGGTGAAGAAGCGGTTACGGAAGAAATTTCCCATCAATGGCTTAAGAAGGTAATTAAGATTGCCAGGGAGTATGTCACGCCGCGGGTGTTTCTGGAGGATTTGGTACAGGAAGGAAACATCAGCCTGCTTGTGGGCTTAGGGCAGCTCAGCGGGAAAGCTGCAGAGTATGGCATGGACGAAGCCGGATCACTGGGATCTGCACAGCAGAAACGTGTGGAGAAATGCCTGGAAGAATTTATCCGGGAGGGCATGGAGCAGTACCGCCGGGAGCTGGAGGGAGAAGCCGACAGCGAAAATACGATTCTCGCCAAGGTGAGCCTGCTTCATGAGGCGCGTAAGGCATTGGCAGAGGAAAACGGCACAGACCCTACGGTAGAGGAACTATGTGAATATACGAGGATTCCGCCGCAGGAAATAGCAGATATTCTGGACTTGCACGAGAAAGCAAGGCAGTGAAACATTCGTATAAAAAATATTAAGTAACAAAAACTTAGTCCTTGTTTTACTAAGAGGAAAAAACCACATTTAATATTTCTGAGAAATTAACGAGAGGAGCGCCAAGATGAATTTAGGACCGATAGAGTATACCGTAGCACGGATTGACGGAGATTATGCATACCTGTTGCAGGAGGACCAGCCGCAGGAAGAGGAAAAATGCGTTGCCAGAGCGCTGCTCCCTCCGGAAATAGCGGAGGGAACAAAGCTCCATTATGAGATGATGGAGTACACCATAAATTAAGCATTCCTCTGGCAGGTGGTTGCAGGCAGCTTTTGGCAGCATGGAAGTTGAGGCTGTCAAGCGCCGTGCGGGCTGCGGATAACGGGCTGTATCTGCTTGCCGCTCAGTGCGCAGTCGATGGTCTCCGGCAGAAGTTCCGTGAAGGCCGTCATCGAATTTGGCTTCGCCCGGTAATCGTCCTGCCCAAAAGGCACGAAATAGATATTTTTCGTATTCAGGAGAATGCCGATATTTTTCAGATTCATTCCCAGGGCATCATTTGTGGACAGGGAAATCACCAGAGGGCGGTTGTTGCGCAGGTGTGATTTTGCTGCCATCAGCACGGGAGTGTCAGAAATCCCGTTTGCCAGTTTGGAAAGCGTGTTTCCGGTACATGGAGCGATTACCAGGATATCCATCAGCCCTTTGGGACCAATCGGCTCAGCAGCTGGAATCGTGGTGATGGGCGTATGGCCGGTAAGCTGTTTGGCGCGCTCGAGGAAAGAAGCGCTTGTGCCAAAACGCGAGTCCAGGGAGGCGGCATTCAGGGAAAAGACCGGAAGAAGTTTTGCGCCGGTCTCTTTTAAGTGTTCCAATGCCACAAATATTTTTTCATATGTGCAAAAGGAACCGGTGAAGCCGACTCCTATTGATTTGTCATGAAAGTCATAAAGCATGTTCAGTCATCCTTTCTATGGTTTGGCCGATAATCCTGCCGGCAGTGACCGGGGAGAAACGTCCTGGGATGCCCGGAATACGATAATAGGGCAGCAGACATTTCTCTGTGGTATCTGATGGGAAACCAAAAGGAGCGGAGGCAATGTCAAAAATATGGCAGGAACTGTGCAGCTGCGATAAATGCGGTATCTCCAGGACAGAAGCAGGCACCGTATTGATTATTATCTGGCATCGCGGCAATATCTTTGAGAAATCTTTTTCACGGATTACGGACAGACCCTTTAATCCCGCTTCATTTATTTTTACAGCATCCTGTTCGATCAGAAATATATTTTGGCATAGCGGAAGGAAGACGCTGGCAATTTCTTTCCCGCAGCAGCCATAACCAAGAAGCAATATATTGGCGGAAGATAAAGCAAAAGGCGTGCAGCGTATGACTTCCGCGAGAAGCCCTTCCGCTGTGAGCCGTGCATTTTCCGTCTGGAAGAAAGGCAGATTGCCCCAAATCAAAGCCTGGCAGCCGATATTGTTAAGAAGCTTCTGATATGCCCCTGGCAGGCTGTGTGCTGCAAAGGTATGGTTTGCTGTCAGCGAATCCCACAAATCCTCCAGGGGACAAGGGGGATAGTTTTCTGTCTGGAACAGATGGAGGTTATCGCGTGTCAAAGGCGTTGGCGCCAACACCAGGGTGCAATGTTCCAGGGCATCCGCTATACTGCCAGCCTGTTTGATTTCTGGCTGATATGGGAAATCAGGCGTATGGCAGCACATGACTTTATAGCCCTGGGCATTCAGATATTCCGCCGCATAACATTGTCTCAGGTCTCCGCCTAATATGGCGATAGATAGTGCTTCCATTAAGTTTCCTCGTAAAGAAATAATCCCTACAATATATGAAAAAAGAAAAGAAAGGTGTCTGTACCTAATTTGGTTGCTGTTCACAGATTCAGATTATAAGTGAACAGTACCCTAATTTAGATAAATTTTAGACTTTTTAGAAAATTTCCATAGGAATTTTCCGACAACGTTGCTATAATGGTTAGGGAAACGCTGGTTCAATCAGTATTTCCTTAGGTGTAAAATAATTTGTTATTTTGGCAGGAATGTGAGAAGAATCATGAAATTACGGACAAGGCTGATTATTTCATTTTTTATTATCATACTGGTGCCGGTGCTGCTGGCAGTAGCCACGATGTGGGGATTTGGCAAATACCAGATGCGCGCCATGCGGCAGATTTACGATACGGATGGCAATGCGTATGATTATTTTGTGAATTCTTTTGAGGCGCTTAGCCGTTTTACGAAGTCGACATATGAAGAGCTGCAGAAAGTGGCAGGGGAGACGCCCGAGAAGCTGGAAGACAAAGCGTATCTGGATGAAATCAACCGGGAATTGCAAGCAAGGTATTCTTATCTTGTGGTAAGGCGCGGGGAAGAATTGATTTATGAGGGCAATGGAGTTTCCGATGATAAGCTCAAACAGAACCTGCCAGAATATGACAGCGATGTGCTGCAGAGTGCAGGTTCCGGGTTCTATATGGAAGGGGAGGAGCAGGCCCTGATTAAGCAGATTGACGTAACTTTCCATGATGGGGGCAAAGGCAGCGTCTTTATCATCACTTCCTTGGAACAGCTGCTGCCGGATGTCAAGGGCATCTTGATGGATTTGATGATTTCCGTGCTGCTGATTCTGATTTTTACGGCGGGAATGCTGACGGTATGGATATATCAGGGAATCATCAATCCTATCCATAAGCTGCAGGTGGCAACGGAGAATATCAAGGCTGGGAATCTGGACTTCACTGTCGAAGCAGATGGGCAGGATGAAATCGGCGAATTGTGCCGGAATTTTGAGGAAATGCGTTTTCGCCTCAAGGAATCTGAGGAGGAAAAGCTGGCGGGGGAGAAAGAGAACCGCGTGCTTATCAGCAATATTTCCCATGATTTGAAGACGCCAATTACTGCGATAAAAGGGTATGTGGAAGGTCTTATGGACGGCGTGGCGGACACGCCCCAGAAGCAGGACAAGTATATCCGTACCATTTACAATAAGGCAAATGAGATGGACACGCTGATTAATGAGCTGACTTTATATTCTAAGATAGATACCAACCGCATTCCCTATAATTTCAGCCGTATCAATGTGGCGGATTATTTTGAGGATTGCGTGGAGGAAGTGGGGCTGGATTTAGAGGCTAAGAATATCCGTCTGAACTATATTGACTATGCGGACCGCGATGTGCTGATTATTGCGGATCCGGAACAGCTGCGGCGGGTGATTAACAACATTATCAGCAATTCTATCAAGTACCTGGACAAAGAACAGGGATTTATCAATATCCGCATACGTGATGTGGGAGACTTTATCCAAATTGAATTCGAGGACAATGGAAAAGGGATTCCTGCCAAAGACCTGCCCTATATTTTTGACCGCTTTTACCGGGCGGATGCTTCCCGGAATTCTTCTACCGGCGGCAGCGGAATCGGGCTGTCCATCGTGAAGAAGATTATTGAGGACCATGGAGGGAAGATATGGGCGAATAGCAAGGAGGGCACGGGCACAATCATGTATCTTGTAATACGGAAATATCAGGAGGTAACAAGTTGAGTAAAGTATTGATTATTGAGGATGAAGTGGCAATCGCTGATTTGGAGCGGGATTACCTGGAATTAAGCGGGTTTGACGTGGAGGTAGAGAACGATGGCAACCGCGGTCTTGCGCGGGCGTTAAGCGAGGAATTCGACATGTTCATTTTGGACTTGATGCTGCCGGGCGTGGACGGTTTTGAAATCTGCAAGAAAATCCGTGAGAATAAGAATACGCCGATTCTGATGGTGTCGGCGAAGAAAGATGACATTGACAAGATACGCGGACTGGGACTGGGGGCGGACGATTATATTACCAAGCCCTTTTCGCCCAGTGAGCTGGTAGCCAGGGTGAAAGCGCATCTTTCCCGCTATGAGCGGTTAATCAACAGCAATGTCCAGGAGAATGATATCGTGGAGATTCGCGGTCTTAAGATCGACAAGACGGCAAGGCGGGTGTGGGTCAATGAAGAAGAGAAACAGTTTACCACCAAAGAGTTTGACCTCCTGTCATTTCTTGCACAGAATCCCAACCGCGTGTTCAGCAAGGAAGAGCTGTTCAGCAGGATTTGGGATTTGGAGTCGGTGGGGGATATTGCCACGGTGACCGTGCATATCAAGAAAATCCGCGAAAAGATTGAACTGAACACGGCGAAGCCCCAGTATATCGAGACCATCTGGGGGGTGGGATACCGCTTTAAAGTGTAACTTTTTTGCCGGAGCTGGCACAGCGGAGAGAAACATAATATTCGGTGCGCTGGGAAGACAGAGGGAGAGCCCTGATGAATCAGAAGTTAGAGATTATCTATGAAGACCGGGATTTGATAGTATGCCGTAAGCCGCCCGGCATCCCGGTGCAGACGGCGAAGCTGGCGCAGCTGGATATGGGGAGCCTGCTGCGCAATTATTTTATGGAAAAGGGCGAGGACAACGCACAGGTATTTGTGGTACACCGCCTGGACCAGCCGGTGGAGGGCGTCATGGTGTTTGCCCGGAACCAGCGGGCAGCGGCAGAACTCAGCCGCCAGTCCCGGGAGAGGAATATGGACAAAATATATCTGGCGTTGGCGGAAGGAATCTTTGCGGAACCGTCCGGTGAGCTGGAGGATTACCTGTGGCATGACAGGAAGACGAATTCCTCGCGTGTGGCAAAGCAGGGGATTCCAGGGGCGAAATATGCAAAGCTCGCATATGAAGTGGAGGACATGTATCATATACAGGATTATGGCGTGAACAGCCAGTCCAGCAGCCAAGTGCAGCAGTCATTTGATGGAAGCCATGCGCAGCAGTCATCTGACAGTGCCCAGCCGGGCAGTGCTGTCAGCCTTGTGCGTGTGCAGCTTTTGACTGGCAGACATCATCAAATCCGCGTACAGATGGCACACGCTGGGCATCCTCTGGTAGGTGACCGCAAATATAACCCCAGCTGCCGTGGCAACGCCCCGATTGGCCTGTGCGCTGTTAAAATTGCTTTCGTGCATCCCACAGCAGGCAAGGCTATGCAATTTGCCGTGGAGCCGCAGGGGCAGGCGTTTCAGTTGATGAATTTCGCTCGCTGACAGAGAGGTTCATTGCGTAAATTGCACATGAGATTTTATGAAATTCAAAGTTTCGCAATTACCGAAGAGCTGGAAACGAGAATATAATTTACTTAAATGCGCATACTGTTTCCATGCGGAATGATGTGAAAGAAAGTATGCGGAAAATAGGGAAAATATTGGGAATTGCCTTGGCAGTCTATGTCTGTCTCCGTTGGCTGCTGCCGCTGGTAGTTCCTTTTTTTATTGCTTTTCTGCTGGCGAAGCTCTTGAATCCCCTGGTAGAGAAGCTGGAGGAAAAGTTAATATGGAAAAGAGGTATCTGGTCAACGCTGTTGGTAAGCCTGTTGTTTCTGGTGCTTGGATTTTTGGTCGTCTTGTTTGTGGGTACCCTGCTTGGGCAGCTGAAAACGGTGGTAGGCAATATGGACATGTATAAGCGCCAGGCGGGAGATTTTTTTCGCGAATGCTGCTGCCAGGTGGAGGTCTTTACCGGAATACGGGCGAAAGATATTGAGGAGAATGTGCAAAGGCAGCTTCCGGGGCTTATGCAGCATATGAAGACGAATGTGGTTCCGATGCTGATGAACGGAACAATCTCTTACGCGAAAAGCATGTTTATCTGGGTGGGAATCTGCTTTGTCATTATCATCAGTACGGTCCTGATATTAAAAGACTACCGGAAAATAAAGTCCTCGCTGCAGAATCATCCTATCGGGCAGATGGGGCTGCAAGTCTGCCGGAGGACGTATGAGGCGGGCGGCGCATACTTGAAAGCGCAGTTTATCATCATGCTGATAATCACGGCAGTCTGTGTCTTGGGCCTGTATCTGTCCGGCAATGAATATGCGCTGCTGACAGGCTGTGGCATAGGAATCTGCGATGCCATGCCTTTTTTGGGGACAGGAACTATTTTTGTGCCCTGGGCGCTGGTTGAAATGCTGCAGGGCAAGTACATGCTGGCGGCAATCTACACGGTTATCTATACGATATGCAGCATTTTACGAGAAATCCTTGAGCCAAAACTCCTGGGAAACAAATTGGGTATGCACCCCCTGACAGTCATTGTCACTATCTATGTAGGGCTTGGAATATATGGGCTGTGGGGATTCGCCTTGGGACCGCTCTCTTATATCCTGATTCGGGAAATTTACTTGACAATCTAAGGAAATTATTTTAGAATAGCCGTATGTTTCCAGAATAATGGAAAGCGTTGAAAACAGTACGGTTAGGAAGATGTACAGAGAGGAAATCATAGTCATGGCGAAAGACAAGAAATTAGTGGAAGCCATCACATCTATGGATACCGATTTCGCACAGTGGTATACGGATGTGGTAAAAAAAGCAGAATTGATTGATTATTCCAGCGTAAAAGGCTGCATGGTGATTAAGCCGGCAGGATATGCAATCTGGGAGAATATTCAGCATGAGCTGGACAGGAGGTTTAAGGAGACGGGGGTAGAGAATGTCTATATGCCCATGTTCATCCCGGAGAGCCTGCTCCAGAAAGAAAAAGACCATGTGGAAGGTTTTGCGCCGGAGGTTGCCTGGGTAACCCACGGCGGTTTGAATCCACTGCAGGAGAGGATGTGTGTCAGGCCCACATCGGAGACTCTGTTCTGTGATTTTTACGCAAATGATATCCAGTCCTACCGGGACCTGCCCAAGTGCTACAACCAGTGGTGCTCCGTGGTGCGCTGGGAGAAGGAGACCAGACCGTTCCTGCGCTCAAGGGAATTTTTATGGCAGGAGGGACATACGGCACATGCAACTGCTGAGGAAGCAGAAGAGCGCACGATTCAGATGCTCAACCTTTATGCGGACTTTTGCGAGGAAGTGCTGGCAATGCCGGTTGTCCGCGGCAAGAAGACAGATAAGGAAAAGTTTGCAGGAGCAGAGGCAACCTACACCATTGAGGCATTGATGCATGACGGCAAGGCGCTCCAGTCCGGCACCAGCCACAATTTTGGCGATGGATTTGCCAAAGCATTCGATATCCAATATACAGACCGCGACAATAAACTGCAATATGTACACCAGACTTCCTGGGGCATGACTACCCGCCTGATTGGGGCGATTATCATGGTGCATGGCGATAATTCCGGGCTGGTACTGCCTCCGCGCATTGCGCCCACGCAGGTGATGGTGATTCCCATCCAGCAGCATAAAGAAGGTGTCCTGGATAAGGCGGCAGAATTGAGGGACATCTTGAAAAAAGCCGGAATCCGCGTGAAGATGGATGACAGCGAGAAGAGTCCGGGTTGGAAATTCTCGGAGCAGGAGATGCGTGGCATTCCCATCCGCGTAGAGTTGGGACCCAAGGATATAGAAGCTGGGAAATGCGTCCTGGTACGCCGCGATACCCGCGAGAAGATAGAATGTGCCTTGGGACAGACGGCAGAGACTGTAGCGGAGCTTCTGCAGGATATTCAGAAAGATATGTTCGCACGTGCCAAAGCACACCTCGAATCCCATATCTCGGAAGTGAAGTCCTATGCAGCTTTTAAAGATGCGGTAGAAAATAAACCGGGCTTTATTCGTGCTATGTGGTGCGGCAGCGAGGAATGTGAGATTAAGATTAAGGAAGACACTACGGCAACATCGCGCTGTATGCCTTTGAAGGAAGAAGAAGCAGTCTCAGATGTATGCGTCTGCTGTGGGAAGCCAGCGCATAAGTTGGTGTACTGGGGGAAGGCGTATTAATTATAAATAAGTTGGCTATTTAGAACTCCAAGCTACAGATATGCTGGAGAAGCTGCCGTTCTCCGGTGTTCTGTATTGCAAAATAAGAACGGTAAAAGGCTGCATTGATATTTGATTATCAAATGCAGCCTTTTAAAATATGCTGTCCATGGGACTTTCCTCTTTCTTTCTGAAATCTTAAATTTTCTTCCGAAATTTTGTCACCACTGAATATTTTGTATGTATCCATATCTGTACATTACCGGCTGGAAGTGCATACGTTATTTTTCATTCTGTTTCAGGGATTCGTTACGAAAATTCTGATTTCGATTGTCAGTGTTCAAATCTTCTTCTGAAATTACTACTCTTACAAATTCCATTTCTCTGATTCTGAATGAAATATCTGATGCTTATGAGTCGTTCCGCCGATTTCTCCATTCCGAAAATACAAGGTCGGATGCTTTCGCGTTGGTAATTCTTTGCTGTATCTTTCAGTGGGATGTGGCAGCTATCACTTCGGATGAACTGCTCCTTGTCCTTTGTGAAATCTTCCAGTTCTGATATTGCCAGCCGGGAGAAGAACCTTATTGTAATTTCCCATTCCAGAAATCCGGGTTCCTATCAACAGCAACTGAAAATCTCTTTCAGAAATCTAAGTCCTTTTATCTGTAATTGTAAAACTTTTTTTAAAGATTCGATTGTAAATTTCTTGTACCTCTGTATCTTATGCAGAGGTGAGAGTAACCTTCGTTAGTTTGGTGGTCTGTACCTCTCTTTCATAAATTATGGGGCAATTCGTTATGTTTTGATTGGACTGTACCTCCTGTTCTGTTGTTGTTTGTTTTGATGAGTTTATTATATCTAATAAAATTGGAAAAGTCAACAACTTTTTTAATAATTTTATATTAAAGATACTTATAATTAAAATAATATAAATAAGCATGAGAATATTCTGATAATTTATAGAAAGTTCATAATTCGTTCATAGGTTTGAGTATTGTTTAACCGTAGGGAAAGTGTTACAATATAAGAAGTTGTCCGTGTAAACGGTAAAAGATATGGCAGGGTTCTGCCAGAAGAATATAGGAGCATTGTAATATGAGTATTGTAAGCAAAATGTTTGGTACACACAGTGAGCGGGAATTGAAAAGGATTAAGTCTACTGTAGATAAGATTGAATCTTACCGCCCGGCTATGATGGAACTGACAGATGAGCAGTTAAAAGACAGGACGAAGGAGTTTAAGAAGCGTCTTTCTGACGGCGAGACGCTTGACCAGATACTTCCTGAGGCATATGCGACTGTGCGGGAGGCGGCAAGGCGTTCTATTGGCATGGAGCACTACCGTGTACAGTTAATCGGCGGTATCATCCTGCATCAGGGACGTATTGCGGAGATGAAGACGGGTGAAGGAAAGACATTGGTGTCTACTTTGCCGGCATACCTGAATGCCCTGGAAGGGAAAGGCGTGCATATTGTCACCGTCAATGATTATCTGGCAAACCGTGATGCGGAGTGGATGGGCAAGGTTCACGAATTCCTGGGCCTGACGGTTGGAGTTGTCCTCAATTCCATGGATAATGATGAACGGCGTGAAGCCTATGCCTGTGATATCACATACGTGACGAACAATGAACTGGGCTTTGATTATCTGCGTGACAATATGGTTATTTATAAAGAGCAGCTTGTACAGCGTGACTTGCATTATGCCATTATCGATGAGGTGGACTCCGTGCTGATTGACGAGGCGCGGACGCCGTTGATTATTTCCGGGCAGAGCGGCAAATCCACCAGCCTTTATGAAGCAAGCGATATCCTGGCAAGGCAGATGGTGCGCGGTGAGGACATGCCCGAGTTCAGCAAGATGGATGCCATCATGGGTGTGGAACGCGAAGAGACTGGAGATTTCATTGTCAATGAGAAAGACAAAGTAGTCAGCCTGACAGAGCAGGGCGTTAAGAAAGTAGAGAAATTTTTCCGTATCGAGAACCTTGCCGATGCTGATAACCTGGAGATTCAGCACAATGTGATTTTAGCTCTCCGTGCCCATCACCTGATGTTCCGTGACCAGGATTATGTGGTGCAGGATGAGAAGGTTGTGATTGTAGATGAGTTTACCGGGCGTATTATGCCGGGTCGCCGCTATTCGGACGGTCTGCATCAGGCAATTGAGGCGAAAGAGCATGTGAAGGTGAAGCGGGAAAGCAAGACGCTGGCAACAATTACTTTCCAGAATTTCTTTAATAAATATGGTAAGAAAGCCGGCATGACGGGTACGGCGCTCACAGAGGAGAAGGAGTTCCGTGACATTTACGGCATGGACGTAATCGAGATTCCGACTAATAAGCCGGTGCAGAGAATTGACCGGCAGGATGCAGTGTATAAGACGAAGAAAGAGAAATTCCATGCCGTGGTGGAGGAGATTAAGGAGGCCCATGGCAAAGGGCAGCCGGTGCTGGTGGGTACAATTACGATTGAGACATCGGAACTGTTAAGCGGTATGCTCAAGCGCGAAGGAATCCAGCATAAGGTCTTAAATGCGAAATTCCATGAGATTGAGGCCGAGATAGTGGCGGAGGCAGGTCAGCATGGAGCTGTTACCATTGCCACCAATATGGCGGGCCGTGGTACGGACATTAAACTGGACGATGACGCGAAAGCAGCGGGCGGACTGAAAATTATCGGCACAGAGCGCCATGAGTCCCGGCGTATTGACAACCAGCTGCGCGGACGTTCCGGGCGTCAGGGAGACCCAGGCGAATCCAAGTTCTTCATTTCTTTGGAAGACGACCTGATGCGCCTGTTCGGCTCGGAAAAACTGATGAATATGTTTAATGCCTTAGGTGTGCCTGAAAATGAGCAGATTCAGCATAAGATGCTCACCAATGCGATTGAGAAGGCACAGATGAAAATAGAGAGCAATAACTTCGGAATCCGTAAGAATCTGCTGGAGTATGACCAGGTTATGAATGAGCAGAGGGAAATTATTTATGCGGAACGCCGCCGTGTGCTGGACGGAGAGAGTATGCGGGATGTTATCTATAAGATGATAACGGACCGTGTGGAAAATACTGTAGATACCTGCATTTCACCGGACCAGGAGAGCGAAGATTGGGACTTGAATGAACTGAACCAGCTTCTCCTGCCGATTATCCCGCTGAAAGCCGTAACGCCGGAGGATGTGCAGGGCATTCGTGCCAATGAGCTCAAGCATCGGCTTAAGGAACAGGCAGTCAAAGCTTATGAGATGAAAGAAGCAGAATTTCCGGAGCCTGAAGCGGTCCGTGAACTGGAACGCGTAATCCTGCTGAAGGTCATTGACCGTAAATGGATGGCGCATATTGATGATATGGACCAGTTGCGTCAGGGCATCGGCTTACAGGCATATGGGCAGAGAGACCCATTGGTTGAATATAAGATGAGCGGTTACGACATGTTTGACGGCATGATTGCCAACATTCAGGAAGATACCGTAAAGCTTCTCTTCCATGTGCGTATTGAGCAGAAGGTAGAGCGTGAGCAGGTGGCAAAGGTCACAGGAACGAACCGTGATGATTCAGGGCCCAGGGGACCGAAGAAAAGGGAGAAAGCCAAGGTATATCCCAATGATCCCTGTCCTTGTGGAAGCGGCAAGAAATATAAGCAGTGCTGCGGCAGGAAATAAGCCGCTGAACAGAAAGTTACAGGCATTATAGTAAGAAGAAAAGGGGTTGTCCTGGAAATGTAATTCCGCGACAACCCTTTAGTATAGAAAAAAGTGGGTTTTAGCGTGATAAGGTCTTTTCTGATAAGATTAAGAAAGCCAGCTGATGATATTCAGCTGGCTTTCGATATGTAAGTATTTATTGGTCTCTGTCTGGCAGTACGAAATGCCCGATAAGCTCGTCCAAAACAGATGCCTGGGCGGACAGTTCTTCACTTGTTGCAGCAGATTCCTCGGCTGTGGCGGCATTGCTCTGTATAACTTCTGAAATTACGTTGATGCCGGCTTCCACGCGCCTCATGGATTCTGTCTGATTTTCCATCATTAACTTTAAATTCTTGGAGAACTCTGCAGTCTCTTTGATTCCTTCAATTACAGATTGGATGGCCTCAGCGGCATGTTCCGCTGCGCGGTTGCCCTCGTTGACTTCGCTGATAGATTTCTCAATCAATTCCCTGGTGTCCACGGCAGCCTGTGCACTCTGGTTGGCCAGTTCCCTGATTTCATCGGCAACAACGGCAAATCCACGTCCTGATTCACCTGCCCTTGCAGCCTCTATGGAGGCATTTAATGACAAGAGGTTCGTCTGGGAGGCAATAGATTCAATCTCGGAAATAATGTTACCGATTCCGGTTGTAGCGGCATTGATACGCTCCATAGCGGCCATCATGCTGTTCATCTCCTGGCGGGTATTATCTGCCTCGCTTGCGTAGAGCTGTGCTTTCTCATAAGATTTATCTGCATTCTGCGCTCCGCTCTCTATGTCGGCAGTTACATCAGAAATTGTCTCATGCAGTTCCTGTACGGAAATACTTTGGTCGGTAGCTCCTTCCGCAAGCGCCTGTGATGCCTGTGCCAGGGAATCGGAACCGGCGGATACCTGTGTGGAAACGTCTCCAATGGATGACAATGTCTCCGACATCTGATTCCGCAATGCCCGCATGGAATTGTACAGTTTCTTGAAATCACCGGTATAACGATTCTCAGCCTTAGACCTGACGGAATAATTTCCGCTTGCCATCTCGCTTAATATGCCTTCTATATCAAAGATAATCTCGTCTAATTTCTCAGCCATTTCCATAGCGTCTTTTTCAATAGCTTCTATCTCGTCGCCAGTTTTTATCATTGGGAAAGGTGATGTCAATTCGCCTTCGGAAAATGTCTTAAATCGAGCGCCCAAACTACCAAGGGGGTCGGCGATTCTCTTGGAAAACTTTTTGCCAAGCTTGATGGATAATACCATGGTAATTGCAATTATAATGAGAATTACAACAATAAGCACCCATAAGCTAACAATCAGCATCGCGGACAGGGAATTTCCTTCTTTTACTTTTACTGCCAGCAGTCCTGCCATCTTGTCATAGATACTCTGGTAAATAGGCGCCAATTCCGTTAACGCAATTTCCTGTGCCTGTTTGCAGAGTTCACGGTCTGTGGTAGCGCCGAGATCCATAATCTTGGCATCCAGTTCCCAGTATGCGTCCAGTTCGGATTTGATTTCATCATAAGTTGCCCTGCCGCTCTTGGATACAATGGTATTTTCAATTTTTGCAAAAGACTCTTCAAAATCAGCTTTCAGCTGGCTGTGCTGTGCCACTACAGTTTCAATCGTATCCGCATCATCATAACCGATTGCCGCGCGTAGTGAGGAACGGATATCGGCAAATTCAAACATTGCCGTTCCGATGTCGCCTTGTGCAAAACCGAAATTCTTCAATGCATGAGAATACCTGTTTGAGATGACAACCAGAGAAATCAAAGTGAAAATCACGACTGCTGCCATAATCGCTGCTATCTGGAAAAAAGACTTGGTAAGCCGTTTTTCGATGTTCTCTTCGTAATTCATTTGTAACTTGCCCCCTTTGGAAAATTTGAATTGGCTATAACTCTATTTTTTATTATAGTACTTTTTATTAAAAATGCAATACACAAAATACATTATTATTCCATAATTGTTTGTGTATTATTTACTATCCGCTAATTTGTAAATGAAATAATTTTATTAATTCAATATAAACCTATCTTTAAAACTTTTGTATCGCCAATTGATATATATGTGCAATATGTCCAGGATGATATATCCTTTGCCATTCGCAACGTATATTTACGATTTTCGCCAAGAACCAATATTGGGTGAAAAAATGTGGAGTTTTTTGTATTTTCAAATAATCTGACACTTGACATTTTTGACATTATATGTATAATGGATTCATCTTGAAACAGAATATTGTCAATTCTTTTTATTCTTTGTCTGAGAGGAGGGGAGCCATGTCAGATAGTGAATATTATTACAACTATTTTCGTCGAAAATATTACGATTCATGTAATCAAATCAACAATTGCCAACATCAAATTTATAATCTTAATTATCAACGCCCGAGGGTGGTGAACAGAATTAATCAACTTAACGCGGAGATTAGAAATGTTCAGTTCGCAATTAGTGGTTTGCATAATGCAATCCTGAGGGAGGGTAGCATTAACAGTAAGCTCACTGCTGTTGCAAATAAGACAACTCAAGCGTCAGACAATTTCAGAGAGATGGTTAGGATAGGCGGTATTAATAACAAAAACTTAACGGATGTTTTTAGCAGTGAAACAGCTAAAACGAAAAATGCACTAAACAGAGTATGGAATACGCTGAAATCCAAGAAGAACAGCCTCAATGCAAAGCTGACTAACCTGCAGGCAGAATTAAGGCGGGCAAACAGTAATTTGCAGAATATAAACAGTAGCATAAGACAGTATAATGCTAATTTATCGTATTGGAGAGGGCAAAAGTACAACAATTATTGTAATATGGAATATTACAGAAGGAAAATGATGCAAGAGGCATATTCATATTAATATGAAATAAGGGGTGATGAGAATGCCAAACGACAAAGTAACGCAGTTGTTATCGGATTCACGTCTCGCATTTCTGAATCAGCAGAATGATGTGGCGCTGAATCTTGCCAACCAGGCCATCCAACTGGAACCGAAGAATGCTGATGCCTATAAATTTGCCGGCAATGCCTTGATGTCGCTTGCACGCTATAATGAAGCCATTAAGAATTACAGCCTTGCCGTAAAATACGATGCGGGCAACGGCAACCGCTATTTTGATTTGGGCTTTGCCCAGGCAACGGATGCGAGGATGGCAGACGCCATGAAGAATCTTGCCAAAGCGGACGAACTGGGCTGCATACCGGAAAACATGATTCAATTATATAATCTTATGGGAATCCTTTGTTTTGACATTGGCAGGTATGAGGATTCTCTTATCAATCTGAATAAGGCAGAGCAGCTTATTGGCGTGGATTTGGATATCCTAAAGCGCAAAGCCATCATCTATGGCATCCAGGATGATATCCGCAGCGGTCTGCATGTTGCGAATCAGATAAAGCTGATAGCTCCATCGGAATACACAGGTTACCAATTGGCTTTTAAGCTGCTCATTCAGGCGGGACGTCTGGACACTGCCCGGACAGAACTGCAGAAAGCAGCAAAATATACAGAGCTGACAATGGATTTCTGTTTTGACCAAATAACGCTTGAACTGGAATTTTACAAGAATGATAAGGACAGAGAACATTTCCATAAAGCTTTGGGAATTATCGACACGGCTTTGAGAACGGTGAAACCGGAAATCACCAGCGTGACGGAAAGCTATATCAATGCTGCCGAGATTTACCTGCAGCTTGAACATGCAGATAAGGCATTGGATTGCCTGAACGCCGCACAGGTGCCTGTGGAAGCATACAACAACGGATTTGCCATTGTGGAGGAAGAACTTGCGCCGCCTGCGGAACTGGATGAGTATGCCATTGAAGAAATGATTGCGGCAGACAGGGAGAAAATGGAAGAGGAACTCGGAGAGTATGGGCTGGAAGAACTGATTGAGAACACAGAACCTAACGAGGACGGCGAACGTGAATTTTTCACGGAGATTGAAGAAGTGGAAGAGGAAGCCGTGCCAACATTTAAGTTAGACGGCTCTGGAGAATTTGAATTATCATCTGCGAACAGAGACCAGATTAATCGTTTGTATATTGGCGCGTATACCCTGAAGAAAGATTTTGAGAAGGTCATCGCTTACGCAAAAATGCTGCAGGCTAGTGAGGGCTTACAAAATATCTACATTGGCAAGTATACAGAGGCAAATGCCTTGAAGGAAATGGGCGCAGAGGACGCGGAGGCAAGATACAAGGAAACAATCAAGTTTTTCCGCAATGCGATGATAAAAGATCCGACAGATATCATGGCAGTGACGTTCCGTGTCCAGTGCTGTATCGATATTGGAGATTACGCGCAGGCAGAGGAAGTATGTCGTCTGCTGTCCGATGAGATTAAAGCGCCGCTGTTGGAGAAGATTGCGGAAGCGAAGTCAGGGGGTGAGTGATATTGGCCTTATCACGAGATATTACGATAGATGATGCTGCTTTTAAAGTTGCTGCGCAAGGTATGAAAGATTTGAAAAAAAGGGCAGAGGATTTAAAAACAAAGCTTGAGCAAATGTATGATGATTTGTCCACTGCCTTGGATACCCCAGCGGGAAAGGCGATTGAACTGAAAGCAAAGGACGTTCTCATAGAACCGATTGAGAACTTGCGGCTCGTTATTGAACACATTTCGTCAACGCTTACGGAAATAATGGGATCAGGTTATTATAAGGATGTATTTGTTAAGTTTGAAGAACTTAACAATAGCATACAATTTTAATAATTATAATATGAGCAACTTGGTTAAATGTCAAGAAAAACTTTTGAAAGATTTTGAGAAAAAAGGGT
>CAJTYM010000025.1 GCA_910583835.1 uncultured Lachnospiraceae bacterium
AAAACAAGGGGGCTGAACGCCTTAAATTTTGTTTTCCATTATCTTTCTCAGCTTCACAAGGATTTTGCCTTTGCGTTTATTGACAACGCTCTGCGTTATGCCTAACCGTAGCCCAACTTCCCTTTCGGAAAGTCCTTCAAAGAAAATTGCTTGTATCAACGCCTGTTCACTGCCCGACAATAAAAGCAGGGCGGCTTTCAGCCTGTCCACCATCACCGCATGGACAACGGTTTCCATAACGTCCACCGCTTCATCCACAACGAAGTCAAACACATTTCCCCCACTGTCTGTAAATCCATCCAATGAAAGCAGCTTGTGGTTTGTGTCCAGTTTTTGCAGATAACGCCACCGTTCTTTATCCCGATAAAAATCTGTGTACTGTTCCCGCACGACTTCAAGCAGACAGCCCTGCACGGGGATAAACAGCTTGTCCATGTAACTCTGGTCGGCTTGCCTGCGGCGGCAGAAATCCCGATAGGACAGTTCCACATAGCCGCCATTCTTTTTGATATATACTTTTCTTGGCGCATATTTCACCGTATTTTCCTCCAATCCGAATTTTTGAAAATGTAAAAATCCAGATTGGATAGGCGGCGAACGACAGCCAACATCGGAAACAGCCCTGCGGCACATTCCGATAAAAAACGACATAAGAAAAACCGCAAAGGCTCTGTGACCTCTACGGTTATAGGAGATACATATTCTGTTAAGTGGAGATTCTACTTCTGGTTTCATGGTGAGAAGTAGCGTTGCATAAGCAGGGATTTTTTTAACTGGCTTCCTGCCATTCCCCGATATGCTATGTATAAGTCAACTCTGCCTTTCATAAGCAGATAGATTACTGCCCGAAAAAAGGACATAAAAATCCCTCCAAACATAAAACTCTGGTCTGGAGGGAAGTCAATTAATTATATAGGCATAAGAAATCACCCACCAAATCAACCGTTTTTTTATTTGGTGGATAATACACAATATAGGTATAACACGCGCTATCGCTCTCTATTGTTTACCTGATTTCTTTACAATATATTTTTTGTTTCTGATTCTTGTCAAACTGGTACTCTGTAACATTAATAAAGTCATTATTTAAAACATAATAAACCCGATTCCCTTTTACAGAATATACAAAAGAAACCCGCGTTGCCCAAAGTCCCTCTTGTCTTACTGATTTTAATATGCTGAATGCATCAGCGACCGAAAATTTTTCAGTCTTCTTTTTTAACTGCTTATCAGCCCTCTCAAATCTGTCGTCTCCAGATACAATGTAAGGTTGGGTTATTTCGGGATTTAATACCGAATAGTTGGTAATCAGAGAATATTTTGTATGCTCAAAACGGTATCCTATCCCTGGCTCAATAATGAGGACACGTCCGTTCTTATCAGAAAGCATAGCCTGCATGGTGGCATCTTTTGCATATACGATTTTTTTGCTTTGGACAATATTGAGTGCATCGTCAAATAAAATTTCACCTTTAATATAGCTTTCTGTTAAATCGGCAACTGTAATATAGCCCTCACCATCGTGATATTCACCGTTCTTATTTCCATTCACATAAAGTAAAGTCCCGACATTCCCGTTTCTATTGATTCCATGAAAAGAATGGTATTGATTATCTGTCATTTTAATGCCAATAAAAAACCTGTCCTTTTCTGCAATAACTGTATGCGTCCATACAGAAAGGTCAATGTCAAAATTAAATCCGACAACTGTGTTATCTCCGTTATAAACAAATCTCGTACACATATTTAATCCTCCATAAACTCCTTGATACATCCCGACTGTATTGCAGCTATATTTCGGGCAATCTTTTCATTTGACCAGTCCCACCATTTGATACATAGCAAATCAGAAATAACATCTTCATCAAAGCGTTTTTTAATTGGCTTTGCTGGAACGCCTCCTACAATGGTATATGGCGGCACGTCTTTTGTGACAATGGCACGAGTGCCAATAATTGCTCCATCACCAATCGTAACTCCTGCTAAGATAACAGCTTCAAAACCAATCCATACATCATTGCCGATTATAATGTCGCCCTTATTATCCCAACTCTTTGCCACATTCTTTTTATCCAACCCCCATTCTTCAAAAAAAAGCGGAAAAGGGTATGTGCTTAATGAAGACAACGTATGATTAGCACTGTTGAAAAGAAATTTTGCACCGCAGGCAATGGAACAAAACTTTCCGATTATGAGTTTGTCATGATTGATTGGATAATGATACAATACGTTATTTTCTTCAAATCTCGTAGGGTCATTTGAAAAATCGTTATACATCGTATAATCGCCTACTTCAATATTTGGATTTGTAATCACATTTTTAAGATAAACTGTCTGCATATCTCCTGTACGTGGATATATTTTCTTTGAATCAGCCATTTTTAACCCCTCCTGTCGGTCATGTATAAAATAATTTTATTCATCTACTGTGTTGTTTTCAATACACCAAACATTACAGACGTAATGTGTAAAAAAGAGAGCCGCTTTTCTTTAAGCAGCTCCCAATCATTATTTTTGATATATTATTTTTCTAATAGCATAAACCGAAAGATGGTAAAAATCCGCAAGATTCTCCATAGATATACCTTGCTTATAATCCGATATAATCTTTTTATTACGGTTTTCAAGCTCTTTTCGGTAGCCAGATAATTCTCCCCAAGATTTATGTTGTTCAGTTTTTGCAGGAATATAGATATAACCTGCCTGCATATATTTTTGCAATTCTTCAACCAGCCTAACAGGAAGAATTTCATTTGCATTAATATATTTCATATGCGGCTTCCTCCTTGATTGATTTAGTCAAGCAGCAAAGCCAGCAATATATGTTAGCGACTAAGATTTACTCCATGCAAGTGTCGCTTATACTGGCTTTGCATGGAGCCAAACTTTATTCTTTCTTTTCTTGTTTATACACATAAATATCACCACCAGTGTTCTTTTTAATTACCAGAAAAAATTATACCATAGAGGTTTGGACAAATCAAGAAATGCCACATTGTCTTTTGCATACAGAGGACAAATTAAAATTTACAAATTTTATAAACAGCACATCCAAAAACAAACGACAGAGCTTTTCATGCCCTGCCGCCTTGTCACTTATGCGTAAATAATTTCCTCGTTCACAATCTCCCTCGCACAAGCCCTTACGTTATTAAGGCGTTGTACCCATTCTAAGGCATTTTCTTCCTTTAGGCGTTCCGTTATGCCCTGTGCCTGTTTCATGCCCTCTATGAGCCTTTCAAAGCGTTCCTGCGCCTGCCTGTCGATGTCGGCAAGGTAAGTGTTCAGCCTGCCGCTTGTGAGAAGATTGGTGTATGTAACCCTGCGATGTTGCTTCAAATAATCCAAATGCGACCGCCCGAATAATCCAATCGGCTGTTCTTTTTCGGGTGGTAAGGCAAGGCGGGGGATAAGGTAATCTCCCTGTTGTTCAAATTCGCCGCCTACTTTTTCAAAAATCGTTTTCTCCATTGTGTGTACCTCCTCTGTCATAGTTTATTTTGCCACCGCTGTTTTTCTTGGGCAGTCCCTCTTTTTGCGGGGCTTGCGAATCATCTTCGTCTTGACAGTCTGCTCCCCTATGTAACCGCCGAAGCGGTAACAGATTTTGACGGTCTGCTGCATCCCGTCCCCTGTTTCCGTTCGGTCAGACACCTCAATCCGTTCCACTAAGAGGTTAAGGTTCTCGGCGGTCAGTTCCGTTATCCCCACATGCCCCGCCATCAGTTCCGCCCACTGTACCGCATTGCTCTGGCTGTTCTTAACTTCCTGCAAGGCATCCTCAATCGTTGCTATCTGCCCCAACAGTTTCTCCTGCTCGGTCTGGTACTTGTCAATCAGCCTTGTGAAATTCTCATTGGAGATACGCCCCGAAAGGGAATCCTCATACAGACGGTCAAACAATCTCGTCACTTCATCATAGCATTTCCTCGCCTGTTTCAGCTTCGTTTCGTTGTTTTTCCCCCTGCTCCCGTCTGCCCTGGCGTTCATCTTCACCGCCAGGGCAACCGCCTTCTCCCTATCTTCAAAAGCAAGGCGGGCATGGTACTGGATGTCGGCAAGCACGGCATTGTACAAATCCTCGTAATAAATGCGGTGGTCTGTGCAGGCTTTTGTGTTATGGGCGTAGGTGGTGCAGACATAGATACGGTTCCTGTCCCTGCCCCAATAACGCAGACCAAGGGCTTTCCCGCAAGTGCCGCATTTTACAAGCCCAGAGAAAACCGACACAAAATTATTTGTCGTGTCACGCTTCCTACTTAGGATTTTTGCGTTCGCCCCGTCAAAGATTTCCTGCGAAACTAATGGCTCGTGGGTGTTGTCCGTCCGTATCCATTCTTCCTCTGGCAGCTTCTTATATTTACCGAGTTTAAAAATGGCTTCCGTCTTGCACATCACGGAATGACCGAGGTATACGGGGTTTCCTATCATGTTCCGTATGATGGTGTGCGACCATTCATACTGGTTCTGGGGGTTTTTGAACCGTTCGGGGTAATGCTTCTCCCCACGGGTATGCTGCCACCATGAGGGGCAGGACACTTTTTCCTCTCGGAACACGCTCGCTATTTTGTGCGCCCCCATGCCCGCATTTGCAAGCTCAAAAATCCGTTTTACAATCCATGCTGTTTCTTCATCGACTGCCAGCTTATTGTGGTTGTCGGATGATTTGCGGTATCCGAACGGCGCATAAGAACAGCGGTAAAGCCCCGCTTTCGCCCTTGCCCGAATAGAGGAAC
Source organism: uncultured Lachnospiraceae bacterium (assembly GCA_910583835.1). Taxonomy (GTDB): domain Bacteria; phylum Bacillota; class Clostridia; order Lachnospirales; family Lachnospiraceae; genus Petralouisia. The sequence goes on from CAJTYM010000025.1 coordinate 4,737, forward strand.
GGATTTTCCGTGAATTGTCCCTACTGTAAAATTCATTCATCACATTCTTCAGTGCGGCAATGTCGTTGTTTTTGTTGGCGGTGTCCACGCAGTCATTGACGGCAATGTACCTCACGTTTTTCATCGGGAAATAAATCTCCGTGAAATGCCCGACCTTTAAATGGTCACGCCCCAGACGCGACAAGTCCTTCGTGATTACCACGTCAATCTTCCCCGCTTCAATGTCATCCAGCATACGGTTAAAATCTGGTCTGTCGAAATTCAAGCCGCTCCAACCGTCATCCACATAGGTTTCAACGACTAAAAACCCATGCTCCCTAGCGTACTGTGCCAGCATCGCTTTTTGCGTTTTTATGCTTTCGCTGTCCCCCTGTGCCATGTCGTCCTTTGACAGCCTACAGTACAAGGCGGTTCTTAAAATACCCATTCCATGCATCCCCTTTCTTTATTTTCTGTCCCCATTGTATTCTGTATCTTTTATTATCTCAAAGGTGCGGGGAGAGGTTTTTCCCCTCCGTACCTCGTCCACAAGCAGCGAAATAAAGGCTTCCCTCATGTCCCTGCCGCCCAGATAGACAGGCTGAACCTCTATCTTCGGGTGTGTTGCTGTTTTTGCCATAGGCATTATCCTCCCTAAAATTTTGGAAAAGGGCATCCGAAAACACCGCTAATCCCGATAAAAACATTTATTTTCCAGTTCTTTTTTTCATAGCGCAGAGAGTTTTTTTCTTCCCTTTCACTGTAACGACCAAGCCGCATTTACCATCCGAAAACAAAATATTAGCGGCTGTTCCTGTTCACTGTTCTTCAAAAAGGGCAGCCCCACCGCAGACGTGAGGTCGGTTTTCCCCTGTCCCCCATCTGCAAAATCGTCTGTCCGCAACTTCGTCCCAAGTTGGGACGAGGTTAAATCCGTGTGGAAACCCTGCCGCTTTATCACTTCCATTTTCATCTTGCAGGCAAAGGCACATCCCGATGGAAGAATATCTATTATCCATTTTTTTAGTGTCTGGCAGAGCAGCATTTCCCGACGGCATGACAGCCATGACAGGTATGACGGGTATTTTAGGATACCCCCGCCGCTGTCATCCCTTACGGGAGAACACCCCGTAAACGCAAGTGCAGGAGTGGGGTTTCCTCGTCCTTCTTCGGCTCGTAAACCCACCCCTGCGGCCAGAAAAATCAAAAGATTTTTCCGACTGCGTTTACAGGGTGTAACACACTAGACTTTGCCCTGCAAAGCCGTGTGCCAGACGTTCCCTCTGGACTCCCTTCTGGCAGGGCTGCGCCCTGCTTTATCCTCCGCTCTGCGCTTCGGACGGAAGATTGGCGGCGTTGCCCGTGTCAGCCATGCCCCAGCATGAGGGGGCATACCAAAACTGCCGTCATACCCGTCATGGCTGTCATGCTCCCCGCCGCATCTTGCAAGGATAATCTTCCTGCCGCTATACTTCCTCTGATAGTTATACTGGATACCGTTCTCATAAAGGAACGTGGAGCGGTACTCGTTGAGCCATTTCGTGACGACCGTGGACAGTTCCCCGCTTTCCCCCATGACTTCTAAAAGCTCCGTAGCCGTGCCAGACCACCCCTGCCTGCCCTGCATGAACGACACCACACGAAACAGGACAGGGGGAACCTCTGCCGCCGCAAGCTGCTCCTGCGTCTGCCGCTTAACCAACTCCCAGCTGCAATCACGGAAACGGAGCGTCAACTCCTGATAGGGCGTGTCCCTGCCAGTGACAAACAGCTTTGCCGTATCGGATGCGCGGCTTTCCTTTTCCAGCACAAAGGTAGCGTCCGCACTCCCTGTCAAGCCTGTTGTGCCAGACACCTTGTTGAACACGTCGCTGTCGTTCTGCTTGCGGATATGGTGTACGACCACCACAGAAAGGGAATGCCTGTCGGCAAAATCTTTCAACAGCGATATATCCCCGTAATCGTTTGCATAGGCGTTGTCTTTGGATGCGGTGCGGATTTTTTGCAGCGTGTCAATGACAACCAGCCTGCTGTCGGGATATGCTTTGAGGTAATCTTCAAGCTGCACGGTAAGACCGTCTGATAACTTGCAGCTTGCCACGGCAAAGTGGAGCCGCCCGCTCGCTTCGTCCGTCAGACGGAACAGTCTGTCTTGAATGCGGCAGAACGTATCTTCCAGACACAGGTAAAGCACGTCGCCCTCCAATGTCCGCATATCCCATAAGGGGATTCCCTGCGACACGCACAGGCAGAGCTTCAGCCTGAGCCAGCTCTTGCCGATTTTCTGGGAGCCGCAGAACAGCGACAAGCCCGTGGGGATAAGACCGTCCACCACAAAGGACGGCTTCTCAAGCGGCTCATAAAGGAGCGTGTCAGCGTCCACCGTCTGTAACTGCTGCATGGTATTCCTCCCTCCTTGTTGGATTTGATTTGTTGCACATAGGCGTTGTCCTCCTTGGATTTATTTACCCCTGCCAGTAAGCAAGGGTATGTAACGCAGCCATCCCATACAGTTCCACGCTTTCCTAAAGCGGCGTTTCCTCCGTCTGTGCCATGCACGGATTGGGCAAAAGCAGGTTCATCTCGTGGCTCTGCTGTCCCCTACGGCGGGTATCCCTCTGGCGACTGCTGTGAAGTTTTCAAGGAGCGGTAATCTATGGAATCGTTTTGTGGAAATAAAAAAGGGCGGGAGGATTTGACCTCTCACCCAGTAGCCACTAAGGGAGCGTAATTTTAGACATGGTATTCTGATTTTTTGAAAATATATAAGCACCCGACACTTAACCTTTTCTTTCGGTTAGTGATGAGTGCTTAAAAGATTAGTATTCAATTTAGAAAGACAGATATGTTAGTCTGTGTGCTGAAACAGGATTTCACATAAAAACCAGATATAATATTTTCTATTATCGTAAACGTATCTATTCTCACAAATAAACTCATTCATCAAATTTCCAATCCTTTTCATTAAAAAAAGATTTAAGAAATGTCACATGAATTAACGGAACTTCAGCTTCATATTGTGTAAATAAGTGATACCCTTGATATGTGTAATAATGATTTCCAAAGGAATCATCATAACTTAATTGAAAATAGCCTTCTACTCTAGTTATACATAAGTTATAATCCATTTCGATAAACATTGGCCAATGTAGTATGCCCGTTGTCTGCTGTGGTAATAAATTAAATTCTCCTACAGGCTTTGTATTGTATTCTCTTGCATATTTCGCTTCTTGATTTTTAATTTCATCTATAACAAATTTTTCACCATTGATCCAAACTAGCTTAGGTATCCATGTTAGTTCAATATTAAACGCTGGGCCATTTCCATAATTTCGAAGAGTTCCAAATAAACGTATTTTTCCATCTACCAAAAAATCTCTTCGAATTGAGATAGCATCTGGAGGCACATCCTTTTTCACTCTCTGCATCACCGCAGGGGAAAAACCAGGACTAGTTCGCCCTGCCTTAACAAAAACAGCTTTGTCACATACTCCACCTTGTTCAAAAAGCAAGTATGGCTTTTGAGCTAACACTTTTTCACGCCTAACCTCCTTCAATGTCTTTAATGAAAACCAAAATGAAATTATTATTCCAACAGCAGTAATTATTGGTGCAAATATGTTAAAAATGTAATAGATATTTTCTAATTTCAATTTATACCCTTCTCCTTTGTATTATTGACAATTCTGCGTATAAAAACCTTTTTATTCTACATAATACCATATAATAAATTCAAAATCTATTAGTAGTAAGCTTTTTTATCAATTTGTCCTATACTATTTTCGTTCGGTCAGTAAAAGGCACTTGAAAGTGTAAAGTTTAGTTCTGGTTATACGTGAAAATAATATATGAATAAATTATGTTCTCTAATGAAAGTTGACATCTGCATAACAGCCGCATGGCATATCCTTTAAAACACCAACAGAATTATCTAAATCAAAAACCCATTTGAGAGATACTAACTTTGCTTGATTTGTTTCATGTGTTTCTCCACATAAAAATTGCCACATTCCATCATCTTCATCATGTGATACATATAGAATAGGTGCTTGACCCTCCATTATATGGCAACAGATAATCGTTACCGTATCAGGTGAATCATAAAAAGGAAATTTCATGTCTGCTACTCCTTTCAAATCCCACTTTACCCTTCTAACAATATACCACAACCACAACACTATTTCTACTCTATTTCCGTTTTCTGTCTGAATGCTTTCACTCAGGGAACTCCATAGTAAATTTAAACCTTCTGCCGCTTTTTTCTTCCCCATTTTGGCTGTAATAATATTCTTCCGTCCCATTGGGTACAATGTAGGCGTCATAAGGCTTTTCTGTCCTGCTTTTTAAGCCCTTCAGCAATATTTTCTTTCCGGCAAGCAGCTCCCCTATCTGCATATCCGTAAGGGCAACGCCCATTATCCGGTTTACGTTCATGCCACATTTATTCACGCAGTAGGCGCCGAATTTTCCTTTCACTACCGGACTGCCACAATTTGGGCAGTTCCCCTCCGGCTACCAGTGCCAGGGCATTTTCCCAATCGGCAGTGAGTTTCGGGGACTTCACCACTTCAGGCAGCACTTCAATCAGTTTCATTCCATCCTCTGTTGGTATCATCTGCTTTTTCTCACGCCTCACAAAACCATCCTTCACCAGCTTTTCAATAATATCCGCCCTTGTCGCAGGAGTGCCTAAACCTTTCCGCTCTGCCTCCATTTCCATGTCCTCTGCCCCGGCTTTCTCAAGAGCTGACAACAGGCTGTCCTCTGATAAGGTTTGTCAATTGTTGATATGGATTATTTCTGGCTTTTCTCAAGGCTTTCATTGATAATCAGCCTCTGTAGCCTGTCCTTAAAGTTCTTGTCAGTATCTTCACTAAAATGTATTTTGATGATATAAGTTGTATTCCCCAACAATCAAGAAATATAGTGTTGAAATATTATCATTCAAGAGGCTTAATAATGTACTTTTCAAATTTTTCTGGTATCGTATAATTTCTTATATGCTCATATTTAATCATTTTTCTATTTCCTAAAGAATCTACATAATATAGTAATTCATCATAACCTAATGGATTGTGAGCCCCTATTTGCGGTGTTACACCAAAGTTGACAGAAATAAAACCATTACTGGGTTTTTCAACTTCCAAAATGACAGTTTCATAATTATAAATAGCTATTTCACCTGAATAATACTCTGAATAGAAATTCTCTACGTGTTTTCTTATATTTTCAATAAACATTGAAACTATCATTTCATCCTTTATTTCATCTGAAGTTACTGAGTTTACATTAAAAGTTTCCACTGATTCTTTTTCCTTACTTTCAAATAAACATAATAGTATAATAATTAAAATAATAAATAAATCAGCAAAAAACAAATATCTCTTCATAAATAATCCCATGAATATTTCTCAATTCAAATATATTCATAGACTAATTTCCTCATTCATTTATTCACTTCTGAACTCAAAGTAGACAAGACCTCATAAAAACCTCCACACAATTCTTATTTGTCGCTCACTGCTATATTTAACGTTTATCTCCTCCAATCTCAACAAAGTATCCCTTAATTTTGATTCCAAAAGGCGTATGAAACTGTTACACTCCACACACCTTTACGCTGTTACTTACTCTTATTTCTTACTTTTTTGAAATTCCAATCTGACTTTATACTGCGTTCCTTCGATTACCTTACCATTTTTGGTGTAGGAATAATCCTCAATGCCCTCTGGGATAAGGTACGCATCATAGCTACCTCTCTTTCCTTTCAAACCTTTTACAAGTGTCTTTTCCCCCTCAAGCAGGCTTTTTATCTGACTATCGGAGAGAACGGCTCCCATAGACCGCCCCACGTTCATGCCGCACTTATTTTTACAATAAGCGCCGAATTTCCCTTTTACCACATCTCCGCCGCACTTTGGGCATTTTCCCAACGCAGTCTTTGCGTTTCGTTCCTGTGTGCCTCCTCCAAACATGGATTTCTGCTCGTCATTGACACTATGGTATGTCTGCACAAGTTCTTTTACCATAGCCTCTATGCCGCCCATAAATTCCTGTATGGAATACTCTCCCTTTGCAATGAGTGCCAGGACATTTTCCCAATCGACAGTGAGTTTCGGGGACTTCACCACTTCAGGCAACACTTCAATCAGTTTCATTCCATCCGCTGTTGGTATCATCTGCTTTTTCTCACGCCTCACAAAACCATCTTTCACCAGCTTTTCAATAATATCCGCCCTTGTCGCAGGAGTGCCTAAGTTGGTGTTAGTATATAAGTGTGGACAGGAAAAGTTGAACAACCTATACTAACAAGCAAAAAGCAAAGGAGATTTTAACATGGCGAAAAACCAGAAATCTTACACTCCGGAATTCAAGCAGCAAATCGTGGATCTGTATAATGCCGATTGATCTCCTTTCCGTTTCATCAAAAAAGGACTAAAGTCTTTTAAGCTGTCGCTTTCAGATTTAGTCCTAAACGTGTAACAGAGAAACTTCCTTTCGTGCCTTTCAATATGTATGGTTCGGCACAAACAGAAGTTTCACTGCCACGTTTCCTTTTTATCCAAAAGGACATCGACTCATCCACGACTTTTAAATAAACATTTAGTTTTACAACATTTCTTTTATCTGTTTTCTCTACCTCTATCCGGTCAAGAATCGTATCTGCCATTCCGTCACTGATGCCTTCTTCAAAATCAAGCTCATTGGAAATCAGACCCCGAAATGTATTAATTGTATCAATCACACACTTATTTTTCTGCTTGTCCTCCTCTAACTGCTTAATTTTTTCCTTGGCTTGCTCAATCTGAGCGTTGAAGGAGTTGTTTCTTTTTTCAAATTCATCGTCAGAAATTCTGCCTTTAATACTCAAATCCAGCAGCTTGTCCTTTTTTTTCAGCAAATCATTAATTTCCAGTCTATACTTTGCCACATCATGCTCTATGGTGGATTGCCCTGAAACATCCGTATATATCTTAATTAAGTCATGTATGATATTTGATTTATTTAAAATCAAATCCCGGCAAATCTGTTTCATTACTTCATCAAGTTCTGCTGTATAGATTGTCGGTGATCCACAGGCGCTCCTTCCCTTTTCAGAATAAACCTTACACTGCCAGACTTCCTTTGTGCCGCTTTTGTATTTGTATATCTTGTGGTGGTAGGAAGTTCCGTGTTCCATACATATGATTTTTCCACTATATTTGTACCGGTTCGTATATGCGCCTGTGGCTGCTGACTCTTTTAAAGCAGTTCCCCGCTTATTAAGAATCATATTTGCCCTGTCCCATAATTCCTCTGATACAATCGGCGGAACATTTTCTTTATCCTCATACATTACCCATTCTTCCGGTTCAATATATTTTCTGGCATTATGCCTGTAGTCATATTTCTGTGTCTTATTTCCGCAATAGTAGCCCTTATACTTTGGATTCGCGATGATATTCCTTATTGTACTGGTAGCAAGGTCATTGTTCCTGGAATTTTTGACCCCCTGCTCCCCTAAAACCCTTGATATTACCCTCATGCCTAAACGCTGGTTCACGTACATATCAAAGATCTCCCTGATAATTTCCGCTTCCTCTTCCACGATAACAAGCTTTCCATTATCTTTTTTATAACCCCAAATCCTGTTATTGCCCAACACAGAGCCTTTTTCTATTGCTCGTTTAAAGCCAAACCGCACCCTCTCGGAAATCTTACGCACCTCATCCTGCGCAATGCTGCTCATAATTGTCAGCCGCAGCTCGCTGTCCGGCAGTAACGTATTGATATTGTCTGACTGGAACAAGACGCCCACGCCAAATGTCAATAATTGTTGCGTATATTGAATACTGTCTACTGTGTTTCTTGAAAAACGAGAAATCTCTTTCGTAATAATAAAATCAAATTTTCCTAACTTTGCATCTTCAATCATCGTAAGGAAACTCTCTCTCTTTTTTACGCTTGTCGCACTTAAACCTTCATCTATGTAACCTTCCACAAATTCCCAATGTGAATTTCCATTTATCATGTCTGAATAATATTTTATCTGTGCCGATAAGGAATGCAACTGTTCATCTTTTTCCGTAGACACCCTTGCATAATAAGTAACTCTCATCGGAATATCATAAATAGACTTTCCGCTATTCAATTCTCTTCTTAAATTATATAAGTCCATATAGACGTCTGCTCCCTTTAATATCTTTCTGTGGCTTGTCATTATACGTTTTATTTATTTTTCGTCAAAGGTTTTTTATTATCATCTTCTTTGCCTTATCATATAATTCCTTTGAAATAAGACCTTTATTGTACAGTTGTTCATTAATATGTAACTTCACCTGGACTTCATACTCATCCATGATATTTTTCTGTTCAACCGTCACTTTCGCCTGCCACCTCTTTTTATTTTTTACATTTTATTCAACTTCTTCAGACGAAATGCTTATCATATTATTTTATCTGCCCATGACAGCCACAAAGCCGCTTTTCGGCTCTCATCCGCAGACAAAACTTTTCCAATTCTCTCAAAAACACATATGAGTGGCAGTTCATTACGCTGCCCACATCGGAATCGCACCGTCAGTTCATTGACTGGCCATGCCTTAACTTCAATACTGATTTTCAATATTCCCTCGTATCTGTTTCCATAATAAAATGGAAACAGGCCAGACACTTACGAGTTGAAACAGAACACCAGCTTAAAGATTTTCGATAAACATCAAAATATTTCTATAATCCGGTGTTACCTTAATTGTTGCAAATACACGGTCATCCTCTCCAATAATCGGCTCCATTGCGCATAATGTGTAATTTGTGGTATGGACATCCATTCCAATTTTTAGTATTCTTTTCATATGAGTGATCTCCTTTTGTATGTGGTAATCCCTGTTACCTTTGTTTTTGTCAAACTCTAGTATACAGATAAATCCACGTTGTTACAAATGTGAGGTCACTTCATATTATCTAACCCTATAAATAAAAGCCCTCCGGGCAGGATGCGCACCCGCACTTCTACTTCCTGGCAACAGCCACAAGGATACTTCCAAGAAATATCATGAAATCAGAAATATTAAACACAATCCGGTTCACCCAGGGAAAAGGCGTGCGAAAGCTGAAATAGTCCACAACATATCCTTTGGCAATCCTGTCGCAGAAATTGCTGCCACCGCCGCCCAGCAGAAGACTCAATCCTAACAGCACACCCGGATTTTCTTTCTTGCGCAGAAGAAGCGCCCAGGCAATCCCCAATGCCAGCAGCAGGCCGCCGCAGAGATTCCGCACCAGGTTCGGGCTCTTCTCCAGAAAATTCAGGACAGCCCCCCGATTGTGGTATCTGCGCAGCACAATCCTGCCCCCACAGATTGAGCTGTATTTTTGTGAATCCATATGCGTGTCAAAATATTTTTTGAGGGAAAAATCTCCCAGAAATATGGCCAATGCCACAACTGCATATATCATCTCTTATCCTCTCCGTCTGCTGAATCCGAACATCCCCTATCTTCTACGTCTGTTGAATCCGAACATCCCCTATCTTTTACATCTGCTGAATCCAAACATCCCCTATCTTCTACGTCTACTGAATCCGAAAATCCTCAAACGTCTTGTAAACATTCATCCTGCCCCATCCATAAGCTTTATCCGGGTACATGCGCTGCGGATCGCGGTCCGCGCTCTGAATCAGGGAGTTCTTGATGGCAATGCCGGTAATCGTAGAATAATTCCCCCGCACAATGCCCCACTCCATCATCAGCGCAACGCCGCCAGAAGCAACTGCCGCTGCCGCGCTGGTTCCGCTCCTGGTAACAAACATCCCTCCAGGAGCCGCACCATATACCTCTACGCCAGGCGCCACAAAATCCGGCTTTATCAGCCCGCTCGCCGTAAAGCCTCTGCCAGACCTTAAGTAAATGCTGTTATCCCCGGCATCATACGCCCCTACCGTCATTGGCGCAGCTGCCGATGACGGCACCGTAAGCGTTGTATCAGGATTGGAACGGACAAAAAAGACCTCGCCTGTCAGAAATTCCTCAAGCGGAAGCCATACATGAAACATCTCCGAAATCTCTGACTGCTGGTAAACACGAATATTCCAAATACCTTGCGTCGGCTTCGTAAAACTGATATAGATTACCTGAGAACCATCTAAAATCCCAGTAATGCGATAATCTACCGTAACCTTGGTATCTTCAAACAGAAATTTGTATTCCCTGCCCCCAGACAAAATATAATCGCTGGGCATACGTTCCCCACTAGGTGAAATAATATCTACCACAAAACGCTGGGGAGCCCTGGCCCAGACTTCAGCATAAAAACCTTTAACCCTATCTCCGACATTTATTTCAACATTCTTATAATATTCATCGCTCTGGATTTCTCCCAGAAAATGATGCCGGGAATTTCCCTCGTTTCCCGCCGCAACTACTACCGCATGGTCCCTGCGCAATGCCATGCCATTGAGCATGGTAGAAAGGGGATTTACGCCCGTATGCCCGCCCATATCCGTACCCAGGCCCACACAGATGACAAGGGGCATATGGCGCTCCCGGGCAAGCCGGTTCAGATAGACCACTCCTGCCATGATATCATTTTCCTGATAGGCAACTGCATCCTGGCTGATAAAGTAAAAGTCTCGCAGATACTGCTTGGCAGGCTTTAGCTTGACCATGGCAATCTTACTGTAAGGAGCTGCCCCCACAAAATTTTTCTCAGGAATCTCACTTCCCGCCGCTACGCTTGCCATATAAGTCCCATGCCCCTCTTCATCGGTCATGGGCACAATCTCATGGGGATTCATGCCAGACAACGCACGGTTAATCTGTTCATCCGTATATTCGCTGCCATAAATAAAACCTTCCGGCGGCATCCCGCCCCTGTCCGTCTGATCCCACACTGCCGCAATCCTGGTACTGCCATCGCTGTTACGGAAAACCTCGTTCTCATAATCAATCCCGGAATCCAGAAAGCCAATCAATACACCCTGCCCCTTCAACGCCAATGTAGGCTGGTTCTGCAGACGCAGTATCCCGCTCACCTCCAGAGCGCTCTCATCCATAGGGGCATAACATCCGGGAATTGCATTGTAGCTGTAATTCCTGATACTGAGCGGTGGGTTACCCTCCCGCGGCAAATAAACTATATCATAAATGATATCAAGCTTCTGTATGCAGGATGGAGCCGGAAACCTGCGTGTTTCCAGAATAAACTCATCAATAAAATCATAATAGTCATTCGAATAGACCGCTTCTTCACAATCCATATGCTGCTCTCTTCTTTTTTATCAGCATATGCAGGAAAACTACAGCTTATGCTCCTGCCGCCCCTGCTTTGTCTGGCAGGACCGCACAGCCGCGCATATTGATAATTGGCGCTCCATGGTTGTCTATATAGTCTTCAGTAATTGTCACCATGCCAATACTGTCATCTTTGGGAATCTCATACATGATGTCCAACATAAACTCTTCAATGATGGCACGCAGCGCACGTGCCCCAATATCTTTCTTTTTAGCTTTTCTGGCTATTGCATGAAGCGCATCCTCTTCAAATTCCAACCTGACCTCATCCATTGCCAGCAACTTCTGGTATTGCTTGACTATTGCGCTCTTAGGCTCAGTAAGAATACGCACCAGCATATCCTCTGTCAATGCATCCAAAGCAAATATCACCGGAAGGCGGCCTAAAAATTCCGGAATCATGCCATATTTGCGGATATCTTCTACCTCTACCCGCTGCAGAATATTTTCTTCCCCATCGTATTTATCCTTCAAGTCCGCATGGAATCCCATCGCCGACTGCTTATTCAGCCGCTCTTTGATAATCTCCTCCAAATCAGGAAATGCACCGCCGCAGATAAAGAGGATATTCCTGGTATTGACGGTGGCAAGAGGCACCATGGCATTCTTACTGTTCGCCCCCACTGGTACTTCAATCTCGGCTCCCTCCAACAGCTTCAGCATACCTTGCTGTACGCTCTCACCGCTGACATCGCGCTGGTTGGTGGTCTTTTTCTTGGCAATCTTATCAATCTCATCAATGAAGATAATGCCATGCTCCGCACGTTCCACGTCATTCTCTGCCGCCGCAAGGAGCTTGGATACCACGCTCTCAATATCATCCCCGATATAGCCGGCTTCCGTAAGCGAGGTGGCGTCAGCTATGGCAAGAGGTACGTCAAGAAGCCTTGCCAGCGTCTTTACCATATAAGTCTTGCCGCTCCCAGTAGGTCCCAGCATCAGCATATTCGATTTTTCTATCTCAATGCCGTCCTGCTCATCGCTGGAAACACGTTTATAATGATTGTATACCGCTACAGACATGACTTTCTTGGCATGTTCCTGCCCTACGACATATTCATCCAGGCTTGCCTTTATCTTATGGGGCGCCGGAATGGACCTGATGTCCAGTTCAGGCTTCGCTTTCTTCTCCTCTTTTGTTTTTTTCTTCTTGAGTTTCTGGCTCTTGGGCATAGCATTCATATTCTGGAGGTCCGCCAGGTTTATCATGCTGATATTGGGCATGTTCCCAAAATTCCCCATATCGCCAATCGGAAAGCCCGCATGATTCATCGTATCAAACGTCTTCTGCATACAGTCTGAGCAGATGCAGATATTATTGGGAATATGAATCATCTTCCCCGCCTTGCTTCCCGGCCTGTGGCAGATGAAACAGACATCCTCATAATCCTCCGTCTCTGCCTCATCAATAATGTCTTTATCACTAATGTTCTCGTTATCTTCTATCTTATCTTTATCACTCATCCCGAATTCTCCTTTTTATCATGTGTCCTGAATGATAACAAATATTCACATTTGAAATCTGTTATTATTATAATTCAAGGATGGATATTGCACAACTGCTTTTCGCAAGAGTTTAGAAAGGTTTAAGAATATCAAACAACGGTTAATATTCATAGAAGAAATTATACCCGCAGAATTTCCGGTTAATCGGGTCGAAATAAAGCCCCATCGCAGCATCGCCCTGCACCAAAAGCAGGATCATGTCCTTTAGCTCCACCACTTGATAGGAATAATTGACAGAATATTCCACATCCTCATTTGCCAAATCAGTATCCATACTCTCCTGATATATCTCTTTCCATTCCTCTTCCAACATATTGAGCCCATCTGCCAGCTTCTCATCTTCCTCTCTTCCCTGTACAATATTCTGCAGCCAGAGCAGTCCGTACAGATAAGCATTTTCATACTCGCTGTCCTGAAAATAGATGGTAGGCGAACCCATATCATTCAATTGCGACATATACGAAAAATATTTAGACAGGCCGATCTCCGACTGCTCTAATATCTCCACCATCTTCTGTTTTCCCTCTTTCCACTCATCCTGTTCACGCCGGTCCCCGGCAACATACTCTGAACAGATAAAGTTGATGACATTCCAGTCGCTGCAGGCAATGCGCACCTGATAACGTTTCCCTCCCAGATAAAGAACGTCCCGGTAGAAATAGATTGTGCCTACCGATACATTGTCTGTCATAACCGTGTTCTGCAGGATATGGCGTCCCCTTACCTGAAACCATTGAAAAACCTCCTCCATTTCCACGCCTGCCTCACAGGCAATCAGCTCACTGAAATAAGCATCCGCAGAAAGAAAGCACTGCAGCTGCCGGTCCATTATCTCCTCGGTCTGCGCGCCAGGGATTCCTGACCCCTCCACTTCTGCCTGCACCTCTTTTTCCCAATCCTGCATATCATATGCCCTCTGCGGAAAATACTGCTGTATAAACAAATCCTCCCCCAGAAAAATGGGGACAATCCCTTCCTGTTCCTTTACCGGGTCTTCCGGATAATAATTCCAGGGAAAAATCTCTATATCATCTTCAATTTTACCATAGAAAATATTCGAGCCGGCATTCTCATATCTGGCGCGCTCAGGGACGCTCTCACTCCTCAGGATCTGCCTTCCCCGCTCCACAATTCCCAGATAGCCCAGTCCCAGAATAACGGCTGCACACGCAAAGGTAAGCAATATCGACTTAAGGTTACGCATGTTCCTTCCCTCCTTTCATGCGGATAAAAACACATGTTCCCTCCCCCAGCCGGCTCTCAAAACGCATCTTCCCCCGATGGTTGGAGACAATTTCCGCACAGAGCGCCAAGCCAAGCCCGGCTCCGCCGTGTGCACGGCTGCGCGCCTTATCCACCATATAAAATGCCTGGGTAATCTTGGCAATCTCTTCTTCTGGAATCCCCACCCCTTCGTCTTTTACCTCAATGCAGAAACAGCCTTCTTCAAACCGCCCCATAACACTGATGTTTCCGCCCTCCTGGGACGCCTTGATGGCATTGTCCACCAGGTTATAAAGCAAAGATTTAAACAGTTCGCGGTCCACGCACAAAAGCCCCTTCTCCGCTTCACAGGACAGATACATCTTATGGCTGTCTGCAATCACTTTCAAAGAGATGCCAATTTCACGAAACAGGCTCTCCATATCCTCCTGCTGCCATTCCAGCTTGGCTTCGCCTACGGTAATCAGTTCCATCAGCTTGCCCGACAGCGTACGCATACGGCTGGCTTCCTCCTTGATAATTCCTGCATACTCAATCCTGCTGTCTTCCGTAATATCTTTCTTTATCTGCAGGAGGTCTGAAAATCCTAAGATGGATGTCAAGGGCGTCTTCATCTCATGGGCCAGATTATCAATAAAATGCTTGCGGTCCTCCGCCACATTCTCCAAAGCACGGACATTGGTCTCCACCGACTCCGCCATAATGTTCATGTTCCTTGCCAGCTCTGACAGCTCGTCATGACCTTTTACCAGAATACGTTTGCGGTAATTTCCCAGCGCAATCTCCCCCGTCCCCTCATTTACCCTTTTTAAGGGATGCAGGAGCGTTTTTACCACGAACAGCAAAATGAACGCTATCACAATGGCGCAGGACATACTGATGATTTGGATTTCATAGAGCATATTTTCATGTATTTCCACGACGTCCCGAATATCGTTCTCGGTGATGATATAATAAATTTTGCCCTCCAGGCTGTCGGTGGAAGCTGTATACAGCTGATATTCCTGCACCTGCATATAGGGGCTTTTCCCTTCCTCAGCCGCCTCCACAAGCTCCTGGGGAATTTTCATCGACTTGTTGGCATAGACTACCGCTTTCTCCCCATCCAGAAATGCCACGCCATTGCTGCTCTCCCCGAACGTCTCCATCATAAAGCTCAGCATGGTCTTCTCATCAAGTACAATGGCGTTCTTCCTCAGGCGCTCCGTCAGCAGCATACTCTTAAAACTGGTGACAAGAAACTCATGTTCGCTGTACACGCTCTGTTTCTTCTGATCCATTGCCAGGGAAAAACTGTTTTTTAACAACAAAATACTGGTCATGCTCACAGCAAGCATTACCAGTATCAATGTATATAGGAAAATTTTCTGCCAAAGCTTCATGGACTACTCCTTTGCGCTTTCCAGACGATATCCCAGTTTAGGGATTGTCACCAGCTTGTCCTTTAAATCCAATTTCTTGCGGAGCTGCTGGATATGGATATCAATCGTCCGGCTCTCTCCCTCATACTCAAATCCCCAGACAGCCGACAAGAGCCGGTCCCTGGAAATTGCCACATCCTTATGCTGGATAAAAAATATCAGCACGTCAAATTCTTTGGGCGTAAGGTAAACTTCCTCACCGTCCATACGGCAGATATGCTCCTCCACGTTGACTGTGATATTCCCATAATGATAGGCGCGCTCAATCCGCTTGACACGGCGCAGGATTACCTCTATCCTTGCCAACAGTTCCATCGCCTCGAAGGGCTTGACAATATAATCCTCCGCCCCCAGGCGCAGCCCCCGCACCTTATCCGTCAGTTCCTGTTTGGCCGTGATAAAAATTACCGGCGCATCGGTATTGGTGCGTTTGCGCATTATCTCAAAGCCGCTCATATCCGGCAGCATCACATCCAGCAGGATTAAGTCATAATTCCCACACTCTATCTTCTCAAAAGCCTCAGAGCCATTGTCGCACAGTTCACTTTCATAACCTCCGATGGCGACTGTCGCCTCCATCAGTTTTGCAATATTCGGATCGTCTTCTACAATTAAAATTTTTATCATTTCTGCCACAATTCCTTCAAGCTATTCCTGTCTATGTAATTCTTTGAACCCGATAGGCGGCTCCCACCCCCTGGGTCTCTCCTTAGGTCATTTTATCCTACTGCTGTAAGTTTGTATACAGGAAAATGTAAATTTTATGTAAGGTTGACATAAGTATCATTTCCCCTTGACTGAAAGCTATACGATATACTTCTCAATCGTCTCCACAGTCTGCAGCAATTCTCCCATCCGCTCCTGCGCCTGTTTTGCCTGTCGGCTCGTATCTTCTCCCAGCTCCACTGCCTGCTGCGTATTGGCAGCCACTTCCTCACTCACGGCCGAAATCTGGTTGATACTGTCCACAATCACATTGTTGGACTGCAGGATTTCCTCAATCTTCCCATAGATTTCCCCGACATTCTGATTTAATTCACCCATGCACTCACCGATACCATAAAACTGCTCCTCCGCACTTTGGATCAGAGAATGTTCTTCGCTGGAATTTGCCATGACATTGTCCACGGTAGACTTTGCCATATCCGCATTCTGCCTGAGCTGCTGCACGATTTTCTGGATATCCTCTGTCAGTTTCCTGGTCTCATCTGCCAAAATACGGATTTCCTCTGCCACCACAGCAAAACCGCGCCCGGCTTCCCCCGCCCGCGCACTCTCAATGGAGGCATTGAGGGCGAGCAGGTTCGTCTGGCTGGAAATGGCAAAAATCTGCTCGGTAATCTCATCCACCGCCCGCGCATTCTCAATCAGCTGCACCACGGAGGAAACGACCTGCCCATTAAAGGTCTGCATTTTCCCGGACTGGTCCTGCAAGGTATCCATCGTCCTCTGCCCCTCATCCACAGCCTGCTTAGACCGCCTCGCCAGTTCTAACATCTGGTCGGACATCTCCTTTGTCCGCTCAATCATGCCCTGAATATTTTCCGTCATAACCGTCTGTTTCTCAATACTCTCTGCGCTGTGGGCATTCCCATCGGAAATGCCGGTAAGCGCCTGTGCCGTAGTGTCCACATTCTGGCTGAGGATATTGATATACTCCCCCGCTTTCGCAGAATTATCTCTCACCGCCTGCGCTACTTTGAGCACATCGTCAAGAAGCTGGTTGCTCTTTTCTTTCTCCTCATTCAGGTTGGCAATCTTATCATTATTATTGCGGTTGGAAATCCTCGTTGTGCCGCACAGCACTATCAGATATACAATGACGGTTGCCCCCTGTAAAAGGAGGGAGGTGCTGTTTAATTCTGCGCCGGAAGGGAGAGATTTCTTTACCGCCGCTATATAAATCAAGTCAACAACCGTGGTCAGGCTGTACACGACAGCAATACGCAAAATCAAGTTATAATCAAAGTAAAGGATATAAATGACAGTCAGCGGAAATACCATGGCAAATACTAAATCATTCTGCGCACCCAAAAGCGCAATCGCATAGACAACCATATATCCAATCACGGAAACATGTTTAAATATCCTGCTGTCCTTTTGATGCAGAAACACTGCATAATCGGCAACCATGGAAACCAAAACCGTCAGCTCCACAGTCAGCAGAAATACCAGCCCGATATTTCCCTTGCTGTAATCGCTGAAATACCCGAAAAACAGGAACAAGTCCATGATTGTAATGATAATAAGCAAAAATTGATTTACTGATTTCTCTCTGTTGTAAGCCTTTTTTGTCTCACTCATCTGTGCTCTCCTTTAATGCAATTTATTGTGAACGACAAATTATTTTATCGTTTGCCATCACTTAGTCCCACCAGAAATACCAGACGTCTGATTCCGCCAGCCCCGCTGCCAGTTCCGATATCTTATAAGTGCGCGTCCCCTGTTCCACTCGGTCCACACAAAATGCATAATGCTCCTTCGCCGCCTCCATGCTGTCAATGCCATTCAGCTTCTTGGGGGCATAGAATTCCATCACATCATGGGTAAAGACCGCCGGAACTGCCCCATATTTCTCATACCAATATTTACAGATGGCAATCATCTCTTCCGGGGATGGGCACTCATTCCAGCCTCCCATAGGCAGATAACCAATAATCTCCCAGGGATTCTTCACTGGTATCTCCAGCAAAAGCGTGTCTGCCTCTAACATCCCATCGCCAAACGACATATAACCGATAAACTGATGCAGTTCCTCCCCCTCTGTCTCCTCACCCATCATTTCCTGCAGTTCCTCATCCTCATAGTCTTCCATATACTCTGCAAAACGTTCCTCTAAAATCTCCTTGCCGTTATCTGTGCATCCGGCAATAATCTCATCCCTGTCATAATCGTCTTTTACCACTTCCAAAAGCCATTCCACGGCATACTCATCCAGGCAGATCAATGCTGGCCAAAAACCGTCCGCTTTCCCTCTGTCCAAAGCTTCCCGATATGCCTGCTCTGCCAGTTCCGGGTCTGTTCCCCGCTCAAACACGGTATATCTGCACTGAAAACTCTCCGCTACTTTCTTCGTAGATTCATCCATTTTCTTAACCTCCGATTTGCAAATTTAATTATAGCATCATAACAATCTGTCATACTATGGTCTCAAACAGTTCTTTAACAGCAATCCCAGTAATACAGCACATCCCGAAAATCTTCCTTTGCTAAATCCTCTTCACGGATAAAGAAATTCGCCACGCCTGCATCTCCCCACATCACGTAATCATCGCCATCGCCATAATCGGAATCCATCTGGAAAAGCTGGACGTCATATTTCGCCTTCTCATCCTCCTCTTCCCGAGGGTCATACTGTGTAAAATAGGGCCAGCCCAGCAGCCAGTGCCCGGAAGGTTCCAACTCATCAAAAAGGACGTCCCTGCCCTCCTCAGAAAAGCTGTTATAATACCCTGTTCCTTCCTCTATTTCCCAGCCCGCGGCTTTCGCTGCCTGACGGAAATAATCTTCAAATCGGTAATCATCCATGCCTATGTAAGTCTCTCTCACTTCAAATTCAATCCCATATTCGCCCCAGATTGGCGATTCCTCCGTATCCTCTGACGCACTGTCCGGCATCCCCAGCGCCGCTATCTCTTCTCTGGCAATGTTATAATCTATCGTTTTGTGGTACACCACCCGAAAGCTGTCCTGCTTCAATCTTCCCTCGTCATCTTCCGTGTAATCAAAATCCATGCCATATACATCATCCATGGCAATGAAAAACTGCAGCATTCCATTTGCTGGCAGCTTGTTCCCCGGATTCTTCCCTTCTCCGTTCAGTTTATCCAAATTAATCTGTGCAAGCAGCATCAGCAAACTGCCGTCCTCTGTTTTCGGATACTCCATATTCATATCCCAATAGGGTACGCCGCCGAATTTACTGTCCGTAATCCCAGGCTTCCTGTCTGGGTTAATCTTCATGCTGACTGCCTGTGTGGCTGAGAGACGCTTGATTTCTTCAATTGTTTTTCGTTCTGTTTCTGGTATGGTGTTCATAAGTTTTGTCCTTTCCTTTAAAATTTTCTCCTGACATAAATTCCTTAATCCAGCAAATACCCGGCCTCATAAGAACACTCCAAATAGCTTGGATTCTGATAATAAACATCTGATTTGAAATCGGATATTTTATCACTGATAAAGGAGGAAAATATTTTCATCAGTTCATCCACTTCTTTTCCTGGTTTTACACAGTCTTCAATCATAATGCTGTACAATTTCCCGATATCCTGAAAACTGGGAATTGTATATTTGCACCCTGTAACGGTATCGAAACTTCCTTCTATGATTCCATATCGTTCTATCAGCTCATCACTTACCTGTTCAAAGGAAAGGCAATGGCTCACATCGGCATCATGCAGCTGCTCTTCTACACCTTTTGGTCCCAACGCTTCTGTAATCACTCCACGTTTATTATGGGTTCGGCGCGCGGTATATTCAATCAGAGAACAGACATAGAAATAATCATCTCTCTTTCTCTGTCATACACAATCTCACTCCTCTCAAAAGTCAGGCAATTTAACGCTGATAACATATGAATTTTCCCGCCAAACATACGATAGCATTATTTTACAATACCTCTCAGGGAAATGCAAGAAAGGCTGCGCAGATTATCTCCTTTTAATAGGTAATATCTCGAAATTTCTATAAAGTTAAAAAGAGATGCCGCTACAGCATCTCCTTTAAGATTTGATTGACCATGCCGGGATTGGCCTTGCCTTTCATGGCTTTCATGGTCTGTCCTACCAGAAAGCCGATGGCTTTCTCCTTGCCATTTCGGTAATCCTCCACAGACTTGGGATTATCCGCAATGACCCTGGCAACTGTTTCACGCAATGCTCCCTCGTCATTGACGGTTTTCAGCCCATGCTCCTCCACATATTTTTCCACGTCTATGTCGCCTACAAAGACTTGTTCAAAGACTTCTTTTGCCACCGTGCCATTGATTGTCCCATCCTCTGTAAATGCGATGATTCTTGCAAGGTTTGAGGGGGAGAAAGAAAGTTCTTCTGCGTCCATTTCATGCTCTTTTAGGAGGCGCATAGTCTCACCCATCAGCCAGTTTGAGACTTTCTTGGGTTTTTGGCACAGCGCCGTGGTCTGTTCAAAGAGGTCGGCAAGCTTTTTCACGGAAGTGAGGATTTTCGCATCGTATTCCGGCAAACCAAATTCCTCCATGTAGCGTTTCATCTTTTCATCGCGCAGCTCCGGCTGCCTGTCACGGATTTCCTGCAGCCATTCATCGCTAATGACAATGGGCACTAAATCCGGCTCCGGGAAATAGCGGTAATCCTGGGCATCTTCTTTGGAGCGCATGGCATAGGAATAGCCCTCCTCATCGTTCCAGCGCCTGGTCTCCTGCACAACCTTTTCCCCTGACTCAAGCAAATCAATCTGACGGGCAGTCTCCGCTTCAATCGCCCTGGCAATTGCCTTAAAGGAACCGATATTTTTCATCTCCGTACGTGTGCCCAGTGCCGCCCCTTTCTCGCGGACAGAAAGGTTTACGTCTGCACGCATGGAACCTTCCTGCATTTTACAGTCGGAAGCCCCCAGATATTGGATAATCATCCGCAGTTTATCCAGATAGGCAATTACTTCCTCAGCAGAACGCATATCCGGCTCAGAAACAATCTCAATCAAGGGGACGCCGGAGCGGTTGTAATCCACCAGTGATACCTCTTCCCAATCATCATGCACCAGCTTGCCGGCATCCTCTTCCATATGGATTTCATGGATGCCGATAGTCTTGCTGCCCCTTTCTGTCTCAATTTCAATACCGCCATCATGGCAGATGGGCAGATAAAGCTGGGAAATCTGGTAATTCTGCGGGTTATCAGGATAGAAATAATTCTTGCGGTCAAATTTGCTGTACTGATTAATCTGGCAGTTGGTCGCCACACCCACTGCCATGGCGTATTCCACGACCTTCTTATTCAGCACTGGCAGCGAACCGGGCATCCCGGTGCACACCGGGCAGGTATGGGTATTTGGCGCACTGCCAAAAGCCGTGGAGCAGGAACAGAAGATTTTCGTTTTCGTTGCCAGTTCTACATGGACTTCCAGACCGATGACGGTTTCATATTCTTTACTCATAATCTTTCTCCTCCCTACTGTTCTGCCAATGGGCTGTGATGATAAGCTCTGGTCTGCTCATAGGCAAATGCGGCGCGGATTATCTTCTTTTCCTGGAAACAATCGCCGATAAGCTGCAGGCCAATCGGAAGCCCCTTGCTATCCAATCCGCAAGGTACGCTGATTGCCGGAAGCCCTGCCAGGTTTACAGAAACCGTATAGATATCACCCAGATACATCTTTAAGGGGTCGCATAAGGACTCCCCAAGCTTCGGCGCAGTGGTGGGCGCTACCGGTCCAAGAATGATATCATAGCTGGCAAACGCTTTGTCAAATGCCTGTTTTATCAATGCTTTCGTGCGTAGTGCTTTTAAGTAATACGCATCGTAATAGCCGGAACTGAGTACAAAGGAACCGAGCATGATACGGCGTTTTACCTCCGCCCCGAATCCCTGGGAACGTGATTTCTTGTACATGTCATGAAGCCCCTCATAATCTTTCGCGCGGTAGCCATATTTCACGCCGTCAAACCGTTCCAGGTTGGAACTCGCCTCGGCGGCGGCAATCACATAGTATGCCGGAATTGCATATTCTACCAGGCTCAAATCAAATTCTTCCACAATTGCTCCCTTTTCTTCCAGAACCCTGGCGGCTTTCAACACAGCTTCTTTTACTTCCATGTCCAATCCGCTGCCCAGATAATCCCTGGGGATACCGATTTTAAGCCCCTTAACATCGTCTGCCAAGGCTGTCGTAAAATCCGTATCTTCACGTTTCACCGAAGTGGAATCTTTCTTATCATGGGAACTGATGATTTCCAGGACAGTGGCGCAATCCGTCACATCCTTTGCCACCGGCCCAATCTGGTCTAAGGAAGAGCCATAGGCAATCAGCCCATAACGGGAGACCGTTCCGTAAGTAGGCTTGATGCCGGTGACACCGCAGAACGAACTGGGCTGGCGGATGGAGCCGCCGGTATCAGAACCCAGCGCAATGCACACCTCCTCTGCTGCCACTGCCGCGCAGCTGCCGCCGGAAGAGCCCCCGGGGACATGTTCGGTATTCCAGGGATTTCTCGTCACCCCATAAGCGGACGTCTCGGTAGTGCTGCCCATGGCAAATTCATCCATGTTCGTCTTGCCAATCACGACAGCGCCCGCTTTTTCCAAATTTCGTACCGCTTGAGCCGTATAGGTAGGGATAAAATTATTTAAAATCTTAGAACTGCAGGTTGTCAGCAGCCCCTTTGTACAGAGGTTGTCTTTCACTGCCACCGGAACCCCGGCAAGCGGTCCTGTCAGCGTCCCTTCTGCAATCTGTTTCTGCACCTCGGCAGCACGTTTCAAGGCACATTCCCCATCTATGGTTACAAAGCCGTTTATCTGCGGCTCCTTGCTCTCAATAGCTGCCAGCGATGCTTTTACTGCCTCTTCGGCTGACACTTCTTTGGCTTTGATTTTCTTTCCCAGCTCTACGGCTGTCAATGATAAAAGGTTCATCCTCTGCCTCCTTACTGCTCTACGGTCTTAGGCACCACAAATGCCCGGTCCCTCTGCATGGGGGCATTTGCCAGCGTATCTTCCCCGCCGTCCCTGTCTTCTGCGACATCCTCACGAAAAACATTGTGCACAGAAAAGACATGGGACATCGGCTCAATCCCTGATGTGTCCAGTTCATTCAAAGTATCAATGTAATCCAGCATCGTTTCCATGTCCTTTTTCGCTGCCTCTTTCTCTTCGCTGGACAAATCCAGCTTGGCAAGGATACCCACATATTCCATGGTCTCATCAGAAATTACGTTTTTGCCTCTACCTGCATTCACTTTCTTCTTGACCTCTTCCAAACCTGTCTCCTCCTAATCTCTTTGGCATCACGCCCTAATCTACATTTTCAAATACAAACTTAGGGACCCGCACCTTAATGCACGTTTTCACTCATTTGCTGCATCAGTATAACGAATATGAAGTCTTCGTTATACTAGTCCCGCACCTTAATATGCACTTCCCGCAGCTGCTGCTCCGTCACCTCGCTGGGGGCGGCACACATCAGATCCTGCGCATTTCCGTTCATGGGGAAGGCAATGACCTCCCGGATGTTCTCTTCGCCTTTCAAAAGCATCAGCATCCGGTCAATGCCCGGCGCCATGCCGGCATGGGGCGGCGCCCCAAACTGAAATGCATTGTATAATGCCCCGAATTTATTCTTCAATACTTCTTTATCATAACCTGCAATCGCAAACGCTTTCTCCATAATCTGCAAATCATGGTTACGGACTGCGCCGGACGAGAGCTCCACGCCGTTGCAGACAATATCATACTGGTATGCCAGAACTTCCAGGGGGTCTTTCTCATTTAGCGCTGCCAACCCTCCCTGGGGCATGGAAAATGGGTTATGCGTAAAACCTATCTGCTTTGTCTGCGCATCCCGCTCAAACATCGGAAAATCATTGACGTAACAGAAGCGGTAAGCATTTTTCTCCAGCAAATCCAGCTTCTCTCCCAGTTCCGTACGAATCATGCCTGCGTAATACGCAGCGCGTGCCTCCTTATCCGCCATAAAGAAAATCGTATCTCCTATTTCCAATCCGGTAAGCACACGGAATTCCTCTTTCAGCTCCTCGGGGATAAATTTGTCAATCGGTCCCTTGTAGCTTCCATCCTCCATAACTTCCAGATAACCAAGGCCGCCCATGCCGATTCCTGTGGCAAATTTCAGCAATTTCTCATGGAATCCCTTGGACATTTCTGCATGTACCCGGATAGCACGGACAGTCTTTCCGAGAAATGGCTTAAAACTGCATTTCTGGAAAAAATCTGTGACGTCTGCGATGCGCAGCGGATTTCGCAAATCCGGTTTATCCGTGCCGAATTCCAGCATCGCCTGTCTGTAACTAATTACCGGAAACGGCGTCTCAGTTACAACGCTTCCTTCCGGCGCAAATTCCGCAAATGCTGCCGCCAGCACTTCTTCCCCGACCTTGAACACATCTTCCTGGGTGGCAAAACCCATCTCGAAGTCAAGCTGGTAAAACTCTCCCGGGGAGCGGTCCGCCCTCGCATCCTCATCCCTGAAACAGGGGGCAATCTGAAAATATTTATCAAATCCCGCTGCCATCAGCAGCTGTTTATACTGCTGGGGCGCCTGCGGCAGCGCGTAAAATTTCCCCTTGTATTTGCGTGAGGGCACAATATAGTCCCTGGCGCCCTCCGGCGAAGACGCGCACAAAATGGGCGTCTGGATTTCCACAAATCCCTGTTCCGTCATCTTCTGGCGCAGGAACGCAATTACTTTGGAGCGGAAGAGAATGTTTTCTTTTACTTTCTGGTTGCGCAGATCCAGATAGCGGTATTTCAGCCGTACCTCTTCCCGCACTTCTTTGCTTGTCATTATCTCAAAGGGAAGCGTCTCATAGACCTCTCCCAGTATATCAATTTCTTTGGCATCCAGTTCAATCGTTCCGGTGGGAATCTTAGGGTTGTAGGTTTCTTCATCCCTCTTTTCAATCAATCCCTGAACGGATATCGCCTGCTCCTTTCTGATTCCCTCCAACAGCTTTCCGTCCCGGATTACCACCTGCATCACTGCGTACATATCCCGCAAATCCACAAAGGAAACGCCGCCATGGTCACGGATATTCTCTACCCAGCCCGCCACGCGGACTGTCCTGCCAATGTCTCCCTCGCTTACCTGGCCTAATGTGATGTCTCTGTAAATGTTGCTCATAATGGTCACTCCTTTTCTGATGTAGTATCTCAGGGCATTTTAGCAAACAGAATGCCCCGAGATACATGTTATAGTATCCCGGGGCGAATAAACTGGTTATCCGCGGTACCACCCGCATTGGGAAAGAAATCCTTTCCCCACTCTTATGCGTAACGTGCATGGACGTACTGACCTACTTACTTTCAATCA
Organism: uncultured Lachnospiraceae bacterium; assembly: GCA_910583835.1. Lineage (GTDB taxonomy): Bacteria > Bacillota > Clostridia > Lachnospirales > Lachnospiraceae > Petralouisia. Next base: position 30,163 of record CAJTYM010000025.1, read on the forward strand.
GTCTGCTCCAGAGTGTTCCCTTTGTCTCCTCTTCCAAACGGCGCTCTCAGTCGGTGACGCCGTATTCCTGTCGGCCTCTGAAAACAAGAGTCTCCTTCAACGCTTTAACTTACTAATGTTTAATTTTGAACATCATAGCACTCTTTTGGCATTTTGGCAAGAACTTTTTTAATTTTCATGCTATATCGCCATTGTCATTTCTTAACTTTCACGCTCTTCGCCTTGCTGTAACTTCCGTATATCTTGTCCTTGCCAGCTTTCTTGTAAGCGCGCACCCTCACATAATACTTCTTGCCAGCTTTCAGTTTCTTCTTGATTTTCGTGCTTGTGGTGCGGTTCTTCTTGATATCCACGGTCTTCGCGCCTTTGAATTTCTTACTGGAGGCATACTGAATCTGGTAGCCGTCCGCCTTTTTATCCCTCTTCCACTTTACGGTAATCGTCTTCTTGGCAGTAGACTTCACACTGCTAAGCGCCATCTTCTTCGGCGCAACCGTCACGGTAACCTTCATCTCGGCAGGAAGATAACTGCTGTTCCCGGCTGCGCTGACAGTGATTACCGCCTTGCCGCAGCCTTTGATGCTTACTTTGCCGCTCGTCTTTCCGACCGTCGCCACTTTCGTGTTGCCTGAAGTATAAGTGATTGCGCCCTGTCCTTTCGCTTTGAGGGTAAACGCCTTGTTCCCATATACTTTCTTAATCGTGGAAGAAACTCCGGTAATCTTATTTTCCGCTTTCTTAGGCGGGCAAATTGTAGGACCTGTTGGCGGTTTCTCGTCTTCCGCCGCTTTTACAGCCGCAGAAGCAAGGACAAATTTATCCAGCCTCGGCGTGAAATCATCCTGCAGTTCACTGAATTTATAGGAATTGTCATTCGTAAAGGCAATGGTATTTTCACCTTTTTGCAGCTTCACGTCCACAACCGTATTTTTGAACGTATCCCAGCAGAAGGTATTCCTGAAATATACGGTCTGCGGCGTCCCGCCATTGACGGAAATCTGCATATAACGTTCTACCAAATCGGTATTATACGGATGCACATAGTTGGAGCCGTCCTGTTTCTTCATCACGGGCGCAGGTTCATCATTGGCATAGAATACCGAAAGCTTATAATTGCCCGCTTCCGGCACGTTCACTTTAAGCTGTAAGCTGTTATCGCTTCCGCCCCGGAATCCCTCAATCGCTTTCCTGCCAGAAGCATACTCATTGTCGATAACCTGGGGGACAGACACACTGCCCGGCAGGTATTTATACTCCTCTGCATCGTCAAAGCTGCCGCTGCCGGCACGTACACAGTCTTCCGCCTCTATGGTATAAGAATTCTTCTGTGTATGCCCGGCGTCCTCCGTAAACGTCAAGAGGTCCAAAACAAGCCCATTTCCTGTTATGCAGAAACGGTTCATTCCTGCCGTAAGGTAGACTTTGCCAGCATTCTGATTGCCCACTGTGAAATCAAAAAGCTTCATCCAGCCTATGCTGACTGCCGTCTCTGCTTTAGCGTCTTGGGCATAGTTCACGCGGCTCTTGGACAATGCTGCGCTGCCGCTTCCCACGGCGCCAAACGTATAATAGCCATCCCGCGGAGCACAGACATAGAACTCAAATGTCCCGCTGCCAAAAGCGCTTCCCGCTCCTGAATAACTGCCATTCTGCGACAATGTAAATCCTTCTTGGCTGCCTGCAAGTTCCTCCGGCTCTATCTTGACAACCGCCGGGGACTCCGGTGCATAAACCAGGTCAATCTTATCCAGCAATGCACACAGCATGGAATTTACCTCTTTGCCTTTCTGGCTCTCTCCCTTGTACATCAGCTGAATGGTATGGCTTCCTGCCGTCAAATCCACATAGACCGTCTTATAATTGTAATACCCCCATTTCACCGTGGAGTCATAGGCGATTTCCTGCGGCTGCCCATTGTCAATCGTCAGCGTATGTTTGGAAATCGCACCGATGGCGCGGTTCTGCCCTCCAGTGGCGACATATTCCAGACTCTGCGCATCCACCTGCGGCGCCTGGCTGGAATAATAGATATTCAGGCGGTACCTTCCCGTCTTAGGCACATTGACCGTAAATTTGACGCCGTCATCCTCGGTATCCAGACTGCCGACTTCCGCACGGTTCGAGCGCGCCAAATCACCGCCGCTTGTCTTGGTGTAAGCTTTTGCCCCGCCAATCAGCTCAGCATCCTCAGCTTCGTAAGTCTGCTGCCAATTCTTGCCATACGATGCGATTGTGCTGACCGGCTCATTGGTTGCGGGCGTAATCACTGCGTAGTAGGCATCCATCAGTTCCGCATCGGCAACTGTAAATACAAGGTCATTGCCGGAAAATGCCAGATTCCCTTCAAATTCCACCGGAATTTCATCGGCAAATCCATGATGTCCGGTGAATTTTGTGCTGTAGAGCTTGACATGCGCCTTATCTGCCCCGGCAAACATCCTAGTTGATTTGATATTCTCTATGCTGACCGTCTGTTTGCCCGCCTGACCGCCGAACAGGCTATGAATCATGCCAGCCTCCTCGTCCACGCTTGTCAGGCCGTACAGTCTGCCATAAGCTCCCGGTCCTTCGATGTTCTCCAATGTCAGCGGCGCTTTCCTGCCCGTCATCTGGGCATACCATTTGTATACCCACCATGCGCCATTAGGCTTATTCGTATCTGCCGCCAGCTCATTCAGGGAATTTGCCAGCCCCCAATAAGGCAGGGAAGCGTAGACGTCCTCCTCGTCAAAAACAGCCAGCCAGTTTACTAATGCCCCGGGATTTCCCACATCGTCAAAATTTACCGTCTCATTAACAAACAGAATTGGCTCTATGCCGGAATCTGCATAATAAGTCTCCACATACCCTTTCACCTGGTCACAATGGGATTTAAAGCTTGTCAGCTTATCCTTTTGCAGTTCATGCCAGGTGATGTATTCCGGCAGGCATTCATTTTTCTGGCAGAACTCAAAGAACGTTTTGTAAGCATTGCCGTCATAAACGGAAAAATTAGGTCCTGCCACCTTGATTGCCGGATTAATATCTTTCACTGTATTGTAAATGGTCAGCCAGTCGTTGCAGAAACGTGTCCAATTCCTGTCATTATACCAGATTCCATCCGGCTCATTAAACAGCACTAAACTGTATCCTTCAAGTTCCTCTGCCGTCTTGCCCGCTAACATCTTGCGGACAACCGTATCTACTATCTCAATATAATCTGCAATCCCCGTATTCTCATAAGGCCATTGCAGATAATAATCCTGCAGATAAATCTGGATATTCTCTACGCCGCACTCCCGAAGGTATGGCGTCAGCCGATAACCGTCCCCGGACGGATGCTGTTTGCCGTCTGCAGCTTTCTGGACAAGAATCTTAGGTTGGATTGCGCTTATCAAATCTGCGTAAGGCACTCCTATTTCACTGACCCCATAGAGGAATCCAGTAGAACCGTGAAGCAGCTCATTCTTACTGTTGGCGGGGTTGGCATCAAAATGCAGCGTTGCGCCATAGGAGATATCCCCTACTGCGTTCCTCACTGCCAAAAGCGCCTCATCCACTGCCTGTTGGTCTGTCCCTTTCAGCGCCTCAGCCGCCTTATCTCTTGCCGCCTTTATCTGCCGCTCGCTGTCCGCCGACAAACCGCCCTGTGACAGTATCACGTTGGCCTCCCGCGCTTCTTTGGTCAGCTGCGCATTGGAAAATGTCGTATCTTCTGTGATGCCCTCATAAAATCTGAGCCCGGCAAGCGCTGTATCCAAATTCCCGGCAAGGCGGTTTACATTCGCTTCCGTCACCGGATTCGCCAAGCCCTCCTGTCCATCGCTGACAGCCTTCTGCAGATTCTCATAGCTGTCTTTGGTGTAGAAGCTGATGCTCTTTGCCTGCGCCTGTGCGACCTTATCCCTCAGCCCATCAAGCACGGAATCCCGCACAGCATAGCTGTCATATGCCGCTTTCGCCTGCTCCGGGGTCAAGGCAGTATTGTAAAAACGAAATTCATCCATCTGCGCCTTGATATCGTTATCGGTGCTGTAAACAGAACGCCCGATGGCATTATGTTTATAAGTCTTTAATATTGCCGCATTATCTGCAAACAGCGACGTCAGTATGGCGTCCTTATTATTCTTCCTGTCATACTTCATGTCCACCTTCTGCCCATCCAGATAAACTTCATAATCTGTGGGGGACACGCTGACGGTCACATGCTGCCATGCCCCCTTGGCAAACTGTTTCTCCCACACCAGCTTGAGCTGGTTGCTGCGGTCGTTGAGCATAACGGAGGAATTGTATCCGCTTTTGCCCTCGCCCATATCCTCATTAGTATCTGACCCAACCACAAAGGTAAATTCCGGCGCATTCCATGCCCCATTGTCACCGTTATTGGAGTTCAGTTCCAACGGCGTTGCCGAAAAAATACGGCTGTACTGCTCTGCTTTTGCGTCAATATTAATCCAAAAAGAAAATGCAAAGCCATCGCTTGTCACATCGTCAAACATATTGTCCGGCAGCAGCAGGCTTCCTTTGCCCAAACCACCGCCTGGAAGATTGAGGACTTTGTTGCCCCTGACCTCATTTTCTTCCACGCCAAGCCCGGTTCCATCCCCTGCAATTGTTGCCGTGATTCCCGTCTTGCTTCCCTCATTCTCCACTTTGCCATCGGTTACCTCTTTATCAAAGGTAAACTCATAATACGGCTCCGGCACTGATACGCGCGCACCCGCCTGTGTGCTGCCATCCTGCGTTCCCGCCGCCCATGAGGGCAAAGATGGAACTGCTATGCACGCTGCCAGCGTCAGCGCCAACAACTTTTTCAGCATCCCTGATTTCATAAAATACCTCCTTTTCTCCAAGCATAAATATATAGTTAATTTTAACGCATTTACCCCCTTCCTGTCATCCCTTTTTCTCAAATCTGACAGAAAAAAGCACGGCTGCCTCGCTTCATCCGCAAGACAGCCGCAATGCTTTTCCAAACTTATTCATTTATCCTGCTTACCTTCCGCAGGGTTTGTTACTTCACCGCCTGAAATGCTTCCTCCAAATCCTCAATAATATCGTCTATATGCTCCAGCCCAACAGAAAGGCGAATGGTGTTGGGGGCAATTCCCTGCTCTTTCAGTTCCTCTGCATTTAGCTGGGAATGAGTAGTGGAAGCCGGATGGATGGCAAGGGATTTGGCATCTGCCACATTTGCCAGCAAGGAAAACACTTCCAGGTTATCAATAAAATCCTTTGCCGTGCGGTCATCTCCTTTAATCTCAAACGTAAATATTGAGCCGCCGCCTTGGGGAAAATATTTCCGGTACAATTCCTGCTGTTTTACATCTTCACTGAGCGAGGGGTGATGTACCTTTTCCACCTGAGGATGGTTATTCAGATATTCCACGACTCTCAATGCGTTTTCCACATGGCGCTCCACCCTCAGGGACAAAGTCTCCAAGCCTTGCAGGAAGATAAACGCATGGAACGGCGACAAGGTGGCGCCGGTATCCCTGAGCAGAATCGCGCGGATTTTCGTGACAAAAGCCGCCGGTCCCACCGCCTTGGTAAAACTCACGCCATGGTAGCTCGGATTCGGTTCCGTAAGCGCCGGGAATTTGCCCGATGCCTCCCAGTCAAATTTACCGCTGTCCACAATCACGCCGCCAATGGCTGTCCCATGCCCTCCGATAAATTTCGTTGCCGAGTGCACCACGATGTCCGCGCCATATTCAATAGGCCTTACCAGAAACGGCGTAGCAAACGTACTGTCCACGACCAAGGGGATTTTATGCGCATGTGCTATTCTGGCTATAGCCTCGATATCGCTGACGTCAGAATTCGGATTGCCCAATGTCTCAATATAGAGCGCTTTCGTATTTTCCTGAATAGCATTTTCAAAGTTATCTACATCGGATGGGTCCACAAACGTTGTCCTAATGCCATACTCAGGAAGCGTATGCTCCAGCAGGTTATAGCTGCCGCCATAAATATTGTTGGCAGCTACGATATGCTCGCCGGCTTTTGCCAGATTCTGAATCGTATAAGTAACGGCTGCCGCCCCGGAAGCCACGGCAAGCGCTGCCACGCCCCCCTCTAACGCTGCTATCCGCTGCTCAAAAATATCCTGCGTGGGATTGGTGAGCCTCCCATAAATATTCCCCGCATCCTGCAGACCGAATCTTGCTTGTGCATGGTCAGAATTGTGGAACACATAAGAGGAAGTGGCATAAATCGGCACTGCCCTGGCATCAGTCACCGGATCCGGGCTCTCCTGCCCCACATGAAGCTGTAAAGTCTCAAATTTCAAATTTCTATCTGCATATTCTTTTTTACCCATAATGATTCTCCTTTGCTTTTTATTTCCTAGTTAGTTAGTAGGTTGTATCTATGGGTAACTATACGCTACTTTATCCTGTATGTCAATAGGTTTTTCCATTTTTTTCTATCAGACAGCCGCATCGCCGTCTTTTCTGCCATTCCCTGCTCTGGCAGATTTAACAATGGTTGTGCCAAGCAGCATCAAAAGCGGGAAAATTACTGCCGCCAAAATCCCCATATGCAAATCACCCTTCGCCGCAGAAGAAACCATGCCGGCGAACGTAGGACCTCCCGAACAGCCGATATCCCCGCCCAAAGCCAGCAAAGCAAACAAAACCGTGCCGCCCCTCGGGATTACCTGGGAGGCAATGCTGAAAGAACCCGGCCACAGAATGCCCACTGACAGACCGCAAAGACCACAGCCGACGAGGCTCAGCGCTGGAATGGGAGAAAGCGATATCAGAAGATAACTTGCTATGCAGAGCACGGAACTTAATTTCATAAACTTTATTAAATCTATCCGTTCCCCATATTTTCCATAAAAGAAACGCGAAGTTCCCATAAGGATGGCGAAAAACATCGGTCCAGCCAAATCCCCGACTGTTTTCGATACCTTTAAGCCAGATTCTGCAAACGTGGACGCCCACTGGCTCACCGCCTGTTCACTCGCCCCGGCGCAGACCATCAGCAGCATGATGACCCAGAACATCTTATTGGCAAACAAATCTCTCATGGAAAGACCTGGGTCGCCCTCCTCCAATAGGGTGTACATAGGAACCCGCAAAAACACCAGGCAGTTCAGGGCGGGAACCGCAGCCCAAAGCAAGGCGAGAATCTGCCAGCTCCCTGTGCCAAAAACTGCGAAAAATAACGTGGACAGCAGCACAACCCCTACATGTCCCCAGCAATAAAAGGAGTGCAGCATACTCATCGCCGTCTCTTTGTTATCTGTGGGACACGATTCCACAATCGGGCTGACCAGCACCTCCAGCAGACCGCCGCCGATGGCATACACCATGACTGCAAGCAAAAGTCCCGCAAAAGCATTGGGCAAAATGTCCGGCAGAACAGCCAGCAGCACAAGCCCCAGGGCAGACATGATATGTGCCAGCACGATAGATACGCGGTAGCCGATTTTATCGACAAACCTGGCTGCCAGCAAATCCACGCTCAGCTGGATAACAAAATTGAACGTAATCAGCAAGGTAATTTGCGACAACGGAATCTGGTACGCTGACTGAAAAATCAAAAACAGCAGCGGCACAAAATTGTTGACAATCGCCTGGACAATATAGGCCACGAAACAGGCTTTTACCGTGTGCCCATAGTGCAAAAATTTCTTATCATTGTTCTGCATATCAGATACCTCCCGATTCTCACTGTCCTCTTAAGGATTTTTTATGAACAGTAAAACTCCTATCATTCTATCTTCTGCTTTTGCATATAACAATGGCTTTTCTTCTCAAATTATGGTACAATCTTCCCAAATATTTTGAAAGGAACCCATACTTATGGATTTTTACGAACTTCCCCTGGACCAGAATATGCAGGAACTGACCCAACACGGTTCTCCCTCATTTCCCATCCAATACTATGTCGATGAGCCGTCCCATTTCTCTAACTGCACCATCCCGCTGCATTGGCATCCGCAACTGGAATTTTGGGTAGCAAACGGCGGACCTGCCTCTGTCCAGATTGGAAAAACTTCTTTCCGTCTGGAAGAAGGATTTGGCATCTTCATCAATGCCAATGTCCTGCACAGTTTTTGCCAGGCAGAACCATCACAAATCCTGCAATGCCCGAACATTGTATTTTTAGATGAACTGCTTGCGCCAGTCACCAGCAAAATATACCAAAGCTATGTCCGGCCGCTTACTGCCAACCGTTTGCTTCCCTATATTTTACTGAATCCCCACAAGGAGTGGCAGAAGAAAATCCTCATGCTTCTGGAAAACATTTTTCAGATATTCCAGACCAAACATCTAAAAGAAAACGAGAAAAATACCCCCATTTTGCCATTCAGGGCTTTTGATACGGAAAGCGCCTGTTTTGAAATGGAGGTTCAAAACAAATTAAATCAATTATGGCAGATTCTATATACGCACCAAGAAGATATCCCCCTTATCCACTCCCCCAAAAACGAACAGCTGCTGCAAATCCGTACCCAGAAAATGCTGGCGTTCATCCATAATCATTACCATGAGCAAATTTCCCTGCCTGAAATCGCTGATTCTGCCGGTATCAGTATAAGCGAAGCTGCCCGCTGCTTCCAGTCCTATTTACATACATCTCCCATCAACTACCTTTTAGGTTACCGGATTGAGCGGGCCAAATGGGCGCTTCAAAACAGCATGGAAACAATCGCACAAATCAGCCAGGGCTGCGGTTTCCAATCTCCAAGTTACTTCGGGAAAACCTTCCGCAGACAGACCGGATTCACGCCTAAACAGTACCGGCAGCAAAATACGTTGTCTCCCTATCTCTAAGGAAACACGGCTTTCATCTGCCTTTCCCTAAACTACCTGCCACAGACCGGACAATCCGGCACAGGTCCGGGAAGCTTTACCGTGCGAAATTCCATCTGCAATGCATCGTATGTCAGCAGTTTTCCGGTAAGCAGTTCTCCCGCACCCAACAAATACTTAACTGCTTCCAACGCCTGCAGGCTGCCAATCACTCCCGCCATCGCCCCAATAATCCCCACCTGCTTACAGTCAGGCACTGCACCCTCCGGCGGCGGATTTCTGAAAATGCAGCGGTAACAGGGACCTTGGCCTGGCACATAAGTCATCAGCTGCCCCTGAAAATGCAGGATACCTCCATGGCAGAATGGCTTTCGCGCCTTGACACAGGCATCATTTATGAGAAATTTCGCCGTAAAATTATCCGTGGCATCAATGACAAAATCGTACTCTGGCAGCAGCTCCATAATATTATCTTCTTCCACCAGCATCTGGTAAGCCCGCACTTCCACATCTGGATTTATTTTGTCCACGGTCTTTTTCATGGATAACACTTTTGCAGCGCCGATATCTTCCGTTCCATGGGCAATCTGCCTCTGAAGATTCGATAAGTCCACCGTATCCGCATCCGCAATGCCAAGGGTTCCCACACCTGCTGCTGCAAGGTACATAGCTGCCGGAGAACCCAGACCGCCCGCACCGATAATCAGCGCCTTGCTCCGCAGCAGCTTCTTCTGCCCTTCCTCACCCGCCTCCTGCAGTGCGATATGTCTTGCATAACGCTCTTTCTGTTCGTTCGTCAATTCCACCATCACGCCTCGCTCCCTTTCATTTATCTGCCGGCAGTCTTCTGCAATTCATCCCCATAGGAATCCAGAAAATGATGCTTCTCCCCATGTTCCTTATAAGCAATCACTGTGCTCAGATTGACATTTTCCACGCTCCTAAAAATATTTGCCTCCACAAATGGATTGCTCTTTTTCAACTCTGCAATCAGCTGTTTGATTTCCATGCGCTTTGACTCACTGCCGCTTTCCGCCCCGCTCACCGCACAGCTCTCCGTAAACCGGCAGGCACATTGCAGAAACTGCAGTCCATTGTAATCCCGCCAGCGCTTAATATCATCCTCCCGGATATAATACATCGGACGAATCAGTTCCATTCCTGCAAAATTCGTACTGTGCAGCTTGGGCATCATCGTCTGCACCTGCCCCCCATAGAGCATACCCATCAGAATCGTCTCAATCACGTCATCGTAATGATGCCCCAAGGCAATCTTGTTGCAGCCCAGTTCTTTTGCCTGGCTGTATAGATGCCCTCGGCGCATACGGGCACACAGATAGCAGGGAGATTTCTCAATCTCATACACCGCATCAAAAATATCGGTCTCAAAAATCCTTATAGGGATTCCCAGCAGGCCCGCATTCTCTTCGATAAGTCTTCGGTTCCGCAAAAGGTAGCCCGGATCCATCACCACAAATTCCAGTTCAAACATTACTTTCCTGTGCTTCTGCAATTCCTGAAACAGCTTTGCCATCAGCATGGAATCCTTTCCGCCGGAAATACAGACGGCAATCCGGTCCCCCTCCTGCACAAGCTGATAATCCCGGACTGCCTTGGCAAACCTTGAAAACAGCTGTTTATGGAATTTCTTGCGGATGCTTTTTTCAACCTGTTCCGCTTTCTGCCTGCAATCCTCTGCCCTGTTCTCCATATCCATTTTCCTCCATGTAGTTACGATAACACAATAAAACCCGGGTGTCAAAAAAGATTTAAAAACCTCATACTGACACCCGGATTTCATCAGGAATAATCGGTTATTCTGTTTTCCACCGATAACTTTCCTGCCATAGGCAGCAGGCCTACTTACTGTAATAGTATACCCGCAGAACCATATTCCCATCTTCTTTCAACGTATATGTCTCAATATACGCTGTCTGCGGACTGTCTCCATCCATAATGGTACGGAATTTCGCCATATTTCCATCATCTCGTTCAGATAACGTTTCCGCTCCCAGAGTACCCTTAGAACCTATCCCTTCACTTTCTATCTCATAATCATATTCAAAATCTCCATCCTTATTTGGGGCAATTTCCATTTCTTTTATCAGCTTGGCGTTCTTATCAAAATCTTCCTGCTTCCAGTTCTCTATTTCCTTAGAAACCTCCGATAAGAAATTTCCGCTCGCGGTCTTCTCTCCTTCTGATACCGGATCCAGAACCTCCCCACTCTCTGAACTCTCTCCACCAGTCTCTTCGATGTCGGCTTCCGCAGAATCTTCCCCCTGATTCCATTCCTCCTCAAACTCTTTCACATATTTGTCGGCTGCCTCTTTATCCGCCTTGCCTTTATCCAATGGCAATGTAAATAAGGCATTGACTCCCTGGTAAGCCTCATTCCGGCTGATGCTGCCGCTCGTTTCATCATACAGATATGCCTCGTTGTTATAGAAATTTCCATCGTTGACGCAGAGGTATACCTGGCGGTCTGCAAACATTTCCACATTATTGCACTCTGCAATTCGGTACTGGATGCCATCTTCCACCATTTCAAAATAGCCGCCGTCCATGGTAACGCTATTATAGATTGCCGGATTCAGTCCCTCTATCAACGGCGATACGAAAAGCGGCTCTTCTCCGTACTCCTCCTCGCTGGTATCCGGCCTTGGCGTGCCGTCCACGTTTTCGATTGCCGTAACTACATAAGTCCGGTCAGCCAAAACCTCTCCGTTCTCATCCCATCCCTCGTACTGGCTGAGATTTTTCCCTGACACTATTCCCAACAATGTAATCCGGCAATTGCCATATTCCTGAACCTCATTGACTGCCACCGCATCTTCGCCTTGAAATGCCGCTGCAAGCTTCTGGTCCTCTGCTGTCTGCGCCACCTGCTCCGGGGTCAGGTACCTCCATGCCGCATATGCAGAGGCTGAGCCTGCCACAATTACCGCTGCCGCAATCATAGCTGCTGCCGGAATCCGAAATCTTCTATTCTTTTCACTCATAGTCTCGCTCTCCTTTTCCTGAATCTTCTGAATTATCTTTTGATTTAACCAGTAGTCTGGCTCTTCCTTGGAGGAAAGGGCTTTTTTTAATAATTGATCCATATCATGTTTCATCTAAAACAACCTCCAATTCTTTTTTTAACAAGGCTCTGGCCTTGTGAAGCCGGCTTTTTACCGTTCCCTGGGGAATTTCCATTACGGTTGCAATTTCCTCCACTGATAGCTGGAGGGTATAATAAAGGTACACCGGAATACGGTACTTCTCTGCCAGATTTGCCACTGCTTTCCTCACCTGCATTTCCAGTTCCCGCCGGAACACCTCAGCTTCTGCAGAATTTTCCTGACCTAGGCACTCCTCTTTTGCTGCCTCCTCTGTAAGGGTACAGGTTCCGGCAATTCGCTGCCGCCAGGCAAATTTGCGCCTGCGGTTTTTCCAAATGCGGAGCGCAACGGACACCAGGTAGCTTCGGGGATTCTGGTCAAAATCAATCTTTTCTTCCAATTCCACTGCCTTTAAGAAAGTGTCCTGGTAAAGGTCCTCCGCCTCCTGCCGGTTTCCGGTAACTCGGCTGCAGAATGTATAAATATCTTTTCCATACTCATGGATGCACTGTTCCAGCTGTACTCTGTTCATTGTTTCCTCCAACGGCATACTGCCATGCCTTACAGACGTCTTTCAGGCTTTTTGCCCTTTCACCTGTACATTGTAACAACTTTTGTTTTGGTTCGGTAAAAATTATATATCTTTTCCTTTGCATAACACTAATATTACAATTACAAGAAAAATTACTGATAAAAACAAGGATACTGCAATACTCCAGTCCAAACACGGAACACTTCTCCCCATTATGCAATACAATTCGTTTTCTGTATAGAAATGCCGGAATTGTGCCATACGCACTGGCATAAAATTAGCAAACCAATGATTTATTTCGTATACATATAGCTGATTTATCACAATCAGCATGACATAAAAGATTGCGATAAGAGAAGCGCTTGCCAAAAGATTCTTTAAAATAATTGTCACCATCAGCGCAACGCTAACCATGAAAACCAATCCCACATATCCAGCCAAAAAATTTACCATATCAATCCCCAAAGGCAGCATAACGACAATAAAATAAATTGCCACACTGCATACATAGAATAATGTTGCCAATAGGTAAGCCGACAATATCCTTGAAAAATCCAGACGTTTTTGCCCAAATCTGGCGGAACGAACCAACTCTTCCATCTGTACATTAGAATCACGACCGAACAAAGGTAAAATAAGCGCAGTTATCACAAGATTCAGCAGGATAACAAAGCTGCCCATATCATCCTCAGATAATTCCTCTAATGTTTTCTCCTCATAATCAGCGGATATAAGCGCGCTAATATTTTCATTATTTACATTTGTTTTCACATGGCAAACCGAAACAAAAATAACGAATCCCAAAAAGCACCATAAAACTGTTTTACTGATAATCCTCTTGCATTCTACGATTACTACTCTCATCATGTACCACCGTCAATCAATATAATATTTTCTATATGACATTTTGATTGCTATCCAAATAGCTGCTGCATAAAATGCCGTAAGAATAATAACAATTGCAAAATAGGGCAGCGCCACACCACCAATAAAGCAATATTCTGTAAGCAGTGAATCATTTATAAAATTGGCAGGATGGAACATCTTAGAAAAACCATGCATATTTTTTGACTTTAAAATTCCAAAAACTACTATCGCTGATAAAATTACAGCCATTTTTCTAATTTTTATTTTTATGGAAATCAACATAACTATATTGCCTATAACAATTGCCCCCAATAGACCACCGCCAAACAGAATAAGAATCCCTTCCCCTACTGTAATATTATGAAGGCACTCAAACCAAAACATTTGGGCTGGCAGATTCCACCCATCCAAAGTAGCGATTATCCCATTCATAGTAAGCTGCACTCCAATAAATATCAAATAAACGCTTATTATAAACAAATTCCCTGCAATCCATCTGACCTTAAAATTGTTTTTTCTCCCATATTTTGAAGACAGTGTCAGTTCTGTAATCCCTCCCGCATAATCCTTTGCGAAAACGCCTGATAAGGCAAATGCCAAAACAACAAATACCAATCCATAGTCCAAAACAAACCACGCCCGCAGATTTGCCAATCCTTGATAATATCCTGTCTGATAAGGTATTTTAAGATTATCTATCTTTTCCTGCAAAACACTCATCTGTTCTTCTGAATAGAAATATATTTCTTCCAAATGTTCTTTCACTGTCTCTTTATAGGTTTTATAAAATTTATCTTCGGAATCTAAAAAGTCATATTCCAATCCGACCTTGTCGTTCCCATTTGTCATATATGCGCCATAATACGCGTAATTGATAAAATAATTAGGCACCATAAATTTGGTCATGCCCCCGGTTCCTAAAAATCCCCGGTGTTCTTCTAAATAAGCTTTGTCAAAACTGTCATTATACTTATTTACCAGTTCCCTTATATACGTTCCGTCCATTGTGCCTTTTATTTCCTCTGACGCTTCCTTTAAAGCCCTGTAAGACGCTAATCCTTCTACAATCTCTCCCCCACTGTCAATTGCCCTATATTGTAAATTCAAGTATATCAGAAGATGCAGCATTGCCACAGCGCACATGGCTAATACAGCAACTGTGGTTATTTTATTCCACATCTTTCGATATTCCATATAAATTTGTCTTTTCATTTTCAATCTTCCTCCTCACTGGACTGCTGTTTATATGTATTTCCACGAAACAATACTGTCCACTTTTCGCCTTTTCCTTCCCTTACCAGAATAATATACTGCCATTCTCCGTTTTCAGAATATTCACAAAGAAATATATTATCTGCTGCATAACCGTTCGCCACGCCTTTATCCGTATCATTATAAATTGCTGTCATTCTGGGATCTGCGCAAGTGTACAAAGGTGGTTCTGTCTGAAACGTATCTTCCATATATTTTTCTGCCGCCTTAAATGCTTCACTTACTTCCTTAGTATCAAATCTGCTTGTATAACTGGTATCTCCGACACCAAAACCATAATTTTCCTCATTTGGCTCAAGTGCGAGTACATACCCATCCGGCGTCTTGCTTTCACCTTTTTCTCTATCGCTGCGGTAGTCAGCTAAAATTTGTTCGATATCTTCTTGTGGCTGATTGTCTTTTTCCTGCAGTGCTGTTTGTCTTGTATTGCCTAATCTTTCTGTACCGCCATCTGTATGAGCATCTGTATGGCTATATCTGCTGCCTGTATTTTCAGAAGAACATCCTGTTGCAAATACCAACGCACATAGTCCCCCCATCGCAAACCTTACCCAACCTTTTTTATTCATATTTGCTTCCTCCAATTCTTTTCATAATAAACATGTAGTAATCTTCCAATGTAGGCAATACCGGCTTACAATCCATATCCGGGTATGCTTCCCCTACAAAGCGAACACTGCTCTCTTTTCCCAGTTGTTTTATATGAATAACTGCCCTTTCCGAACTAATTCTGTTCAGTTCATCTTGTTCCATAACCACTTCCCATACCTTTCCCACCACTTCTTCCACTAATTTTTCAATATGCCCGGTTTTGGCAATCTCACCTTTTTTTATTACAATTAATCTGTCTGCTACCGCCTCAATATCTGATACAATATGTGTGGACAGCAGGATGATTTTTTCCTTTGCCATTTGGCTTAATATATTAGAAAATCTTATTCTTTCCTGCGGATCCAGGCCTGCGGTTGGCTCATCTAATATCAAAATTTTCGGATTATTCAGAATTGCTTGTGCAATACCAATCCTTCTTTTCATTCCTCCTGAAAAAGTCCTTACTTTCTTCTTGGCAGCAACTGTAAGGTTGACGAATTCCAACACCTCCGGGATTTTTTTCTTCAGTTCATTTGCTGAAATCCCTTTTAAAGTTCCCATATAATTCAGAAAATCGGTGGCTGTAAATGTAGGATATACGCTATATTCTTGCGGCATATATCCAATCAAATCCCTATAATCCTCATTCATTTTTGCAATATCTGTTCCATTATATGTAACGCTTCCGCTCGTAGGATAATCTACTGTGGTAAGGATTCTCATCAGTGTGCTTTTTCCTGCCCCATTCTCTCCTAAAAGGCCATATACCCCTTTTTCAAGTATAAAATTGACATCGCTCAATGCTTTTTTCTTTCGATACGACTTACATAAATGCGTTGCCTGCAATTCAATCTTTGAACTCATTATCTCATCTCTATTCTCTAAAATTTCCTGAAAAAAACACTCAGACAGGATATTTCTATTCTATCTGAGTGTTGTGGCCTGCTTTTGTTAAAGTTGTGTTATAGTTGTATTTTTTCTGTGTTATACATGCAACTTCTCTAGTCTGTCATTATCTGATAGCGGATTATTGAATTACCATATTTTTTTTCGGTTTGATTCTCCTCCCATATATCCGAAGCCTTACTATTAAATCCCAAGCTATAACATTGCTGCTTTACATATAGCCTGCCCCCATTTACAGCAAGGGTCGCTTCTGTCTGGGAATCCCCTATTTGAAAGAACTCTTTTTCTGAAACTTCTAATCCTGCAAGTTCTGCAAAAAGGCACAGGTTTTCGTAAGGCTCTTTATGCATACTTTCATATAATATGATTTCTGCTCCCCAGACTTTCCCGGTAACTGCATTTAAATAAAGAACGGCATTCATTGTCCGGCTTGAAAAATTCACCGTCCAAAAGCTATAATATGGTTCTAATAACCTTTCTCCCGATTCTCTCTGTATCCCTACGCTAAGCGTAGCTTTCGTAAAATCTGCATCCGAATTATTATTTTCTCCCTCACTCATATTCATTTCAGCCAGCCATTCTTCCCCCATTTTGACTGCCTTTTCCATAGACACCTGTCCCTCTACCGGATTATGCATTGTTTCACCTATGCGTTCATTCCAGCTTTTTACAGCATGTTCAATCTGTATGCCTGATAACCGATACCTGCCACTATCGTGATGTTCCTGTAATTCATTTTGTGCATTGCATTCCCTGTCGTTCCACGCACGCACCGGCGACTCTATTGCAGCTTCACCAGCTTGCGTTAATAATTGCTTCTCCCTTGTTTTTATAACAAAATTCATTCCTGCCATACTGCAGACCATAAAAGCCAATGTGAGAAACAGCGTAATAAAAGTATATTTATATGTTCTGCTCATTGACTCCCCTTTCTGACAGATGAAACTTAATTTTAACTACCGTTCCATTTTTTCCATCGCTTTCAATCTGCATTTCGGCCTTGTGTATTTCAATGATTTTAGACACAAGCGCTAATCCCAATCCTGCTCCATGCTGTTTTCTTGAACGTGATTTATCAACCATATAAAACGCTTCCGTAATCCTGCTTAATTCTTCCGGGGGTACCCCTCTTCCATTATCTTTCACACATATTAAATAACTGTTGTTTCTCTTATTTCCGGTAATCCAAATATCTTCACCCTCTGCTTTTCCGGAATTGTCTATCAGATTCAATATCATAATCTTAAACAAATCATAATCCGCATCTATATATCCATCTTCTATATGTTCATGCAATTTGGTTCCATATTTACTGCATATCGGCTGCATATTTTGTTTCAGATTTTCAAACAGTTCTTTGGCAGACGAGCTTTCCAGTAAAAAATCTTGCCTGTCAAGAATAAATAAATCCATAAGCTTTAACGATAATGCCTCCAGCCTCATGCCTTCCTTTAAAATATATTCAGCTGCATCCCTAACCTGATTTCTCGGCAGTTCCCGTTGATATAACATATCCGCGTATCCGATTACCGATGTCAGAGGAGTTTTTAATTCATGCGCAAAATTTGCCGTAAATTCCTCTTTTGCTTTCGCTGTCTCGGACAGCTCTGATATTTTTTTCTCTATCTGCCCTGCCATTTGGTTAAAATCAGCTGCCAATTCTGAAATTTCATCTTTTCCCTTTATGCAAATTCTTTCCGAATACCTCCCTTCTGCAATTCTTTTCGTTGCTCTACTTACTTTTCTTATAGGACCGGCAATACAGTTGGTCAATAAAATAATCAATGGAACACTTAGGAAAAATAGGACAATGCATATTTTCTGCAGATAACGAATCATATCTTCTTGTCTGTTCACTGTGCCGCTTATATTTGTTTCAGAAACCAAATAACCTTCTACATCACCCTGCCTGACATATCCACTTACATATATATAGTTTTCTCCTTTGTTACACAGCATTTGAAATGCAACTGTATAATTTTCCGCTTTTTCAGACATAGATATTTGAGGTTGTAAAGACATATCAGAAAAAACACATTGCCCATCTGTTTTATAAAATGCTATCGGGACTGTAAAATTTTTAATAAGATTCATATCTCCTCGGTTTTCCACAACCAATTCCGGCTGTAAATATAAGATTGACTGCAAAATATATTTGTTATGCTGAAATTCCTGAAAAGCATATTTCTTTTCTTGTTCAATCACATTTTCATATGCAAAATTGACTAACAGATATCCTGACACTTGAAAAGCAATTCCAACTAACACGACAAAGCAAAGAAATATTTTATGGAATAATTTCATTACTTCTCCTCCAGCCTGTATCCGATACGAAATACTGTTTTTATTTTTTCCTCCCAATTCAGTTTCCTGCGCAGACGTTGTATATGAGAATCCAGTGTTCTGGTATTTCCCATAAATTCCTCACCTCAAACTTTTCGATATAATTGTTCTCTGTATAAAGCAACATTCTTATTCTGTATCAATTCCACCAGCAAATCAAATTCCTTTACTGTCAGATCTACTGTTTTTCCATCCTTTCTAACGATTCTTGAATCTGTATCAATCTCTACTCCCGAAAAAAATAATTTTTTATTTTTATTTCCATACCTTCTAAGCAGGGCTTCCACACGTGCAGATAACTCACCTATCTGAAAAGGTTTGGTAATATAATCGTCTGCCCCTAACTTCAATCCCTTGATACGCTCAGCAACATCGCTCTTTGCCGTCAGGAAAATAACAGGTGTTCCAATCGGCTTAACATATTCCAAAAGTTCATATCCATTTATCTCCGGCAACATGATATCTAAGAGAATTAAATCAAAGGTTTCCTTTTCCATATAATCTGCTCCCATTTTCCCATCATAGGCACAAATGCAACGATACCCCTCAGCTGTTAAATTAATATTTATCAGATTAGCTATTGCTTCTTCATCTTCTACTATCAATATTCTCTGCATTTTACAAACCTCCGTTTTATTATTATATCATAGAGTTGTGACTTAGTTGTGTCACAGATCCAATTTATAATAATCCGTCTGGTTGCCAAAAAAGAATTCTAAAATGTCCCAGCCCTTTATTTATCAGAGCTGGGACGTTTTGTCATTTAATCTTAACGGAAGACGCCTGTCCTTTTCTTTTGAAAAGTTTCTTATATGATTTTAACTGTTTTTTGGGAACGGAGATAACCGCCTTTTTGTGGATTCCCTTCAGTGCGTTCTTGCCAACCTTTTTCAGGACTGTCGATTTGACTTTGATTGACTTTAGCTTGCCATCCTTTTCAAACACGCTCTTGCCAATCGTTTTTACCGCCTTGCCAACAGTCGCCTTTTTCAATGACGTACAACCGGAAAACGCATTGTCGCCGATAGTCGTTACATTCTTGCCAATGACTGCCTCCGTGGCTTTTTTGCAGCCCTTGAAAGCATTTTTCCCAATGGAGGCAACGCTGAACTTTACGCCTCCGATAGTTACGGCATCCGCAACCTTAATCTTCTTTGCCGTCTTATTTTGCAGCCCGGTTACGGATACGGTTCCTTTTCCGTTGACTGCTGCATTCATGATTTTGTACTGATAGCCGCCAACCTCATAAGATGCATTTTTCTGCACTGTGATTGTGAAATCCCTTGCCAGCGTCCCAGTATAGTTTCCTTTTCCAGTAATCGTGATTTTCGCCGTCCCGATATTGATATTCTGGCTGTAGGATACGCTGCAATCATTTGACGTCAGCCTCTTGTTTCCATCCGACACAGCAACCGCAGGCGTTATCGCCTTTCCGGTATAAGAATACTGGCTTGATACACCGCTTACGGCAAGACCGGAAATTGATTTCGGTGCAATGGTAAAATTCTTTATCTGCGTTCCGGCATAATTCCTTTTTCCGGTGATTGTAATCTTTGCCGTCCCCGCATTGGTATTCTGGCTGTAGGATACGCTATAATCATCCGTTGTCAGCACGCTGCTGCCATCCGATACAGTTATCGCGGGCTTTATCTCATTCCCGGTATATGTCTGCGCCGACACTTCGCTTACTGTCAGGCCTGATGCCGGTTTCGGGCTAATGGTAAATTTAACTGTCTTTTCCCCTGTATATTCGCTGCCCTCCTTGGCTTTGATGGTCACAGACGCTTCCCCGGCATTCGTATTATTCTGGTATTCCAATGTATAATCTGTATTCTCCACCAAAACATAGGAATCCGCCAGGCGTTTCACAACAGGCTTCCCTAAAATCGCGCTGCCTTTATATGTGGCTGCCTCGGGTGCTGTAATCTGAATTTTCTCGGCATCTGCCAGAGAAGTAAGTTCCTGTGCGGTATCCAAAATGTAATGGCCGCTCTTTACGAGGGAATCATAATGGAACATTGCATATTTCTTCCTTCCCTGTTCTTTGGTAAACTCATCCTCAGCGGTAAACGTCATATCCCCCTCATCCTTCTCATTCAGATATTTCTGAACTGGATAGAGCCCAAGGCTCCTGCCTTCGTAATGACTGTCATTCCCATCGCCTCTCTGTTGCCCATAAGCAACCACAATACCGGCCAAATCTGTAATTCCAGACACATAATATTCCACAATGGAATCCTCTGCATGATACTCACAGTTCCATTCATCCCATACGTCCAGACCGTAAGAATCATCCGTATACGGATCCTTGCTCAATCCGATATCATAATCCTCCGTTGCCGCCTCTGCAACGGCAGAGGCTTCATACGGAATCATGATTAACTCATTCCAGCCTATGTCTTTTTGGACATCTGCAACGGAATGCTCTGTTTCCACCAATTTTTGATACAGGAACGTACAATTGCCATCGTCTAATTGAATTTGGTTTGTCCCTTCCTCACTCTCATAATCCCATTCAATCCTGTATACTTTATTATTCAGCAAAATCAGGTCAAATTCTGCCTCGTCCCAATTTTCATTTCCATCTTCATCCTCCGGCACATAACGATATCCCCGGCACGCCATGGAATATTCCGGCTTGTTCCCATCTTCATCCGCTTCATCCGCATCCAACTGATAGATCAGGTGATGAGTCTGCCAGTAATCCCCCATGCTGCGCTCCCCAGAAAACGTAATCTGCGGCCGTTTTCCACTTTTCACTTCCTCAAAAATTTCCAACGCGTTCCCATACTGATTCTGCGTATCATAGACACAGTTCAACTTCGGAATTTCGATGCTTGCCTCGCTTCTTGCCAGAATCCTTGCATTTCTGCATTCTTCTGTGACATCCATCTGCCCATTCTCTGCAAAACGCAGCTCTTCTTCTACCGTAAGGTTGCCGGACAATTCCAATGATTTCATCCCCATTAAGGATTTCACTGCCGTTTCCCTTCTGGAAATAACTTTCCCATTAGCCGCTGAGACGTTGCCATTGATTTTTGCATCGGCAAACGACACGGTTTTGCCGCCACTGATATTGATATCCTCCTCTTTTGCCCGATACCATCCGGTCAGTTCAAGCTCTGTCCCCATCCCAACCGTTATCTCATCCAGAATTCCTGTGATTCTCTTGAAACCATTCTCCGTATCCCATCCTTCTGCCGTAAGCCGCAGGCCTTTCACTTTCTCCGGCACGGACAGGCTGCCAAGATCTGTCTCCCAGACACGCTCCATTTCCGCCTTATTATCCCAGTCCTGAACCAGCGCAAGCGTGTAATACGCGTTATTCGGGTTCAGTTCACTGTCATAGGCAAGCGCCTGCAAGGCGGCGGAAAGTGTCGCAGATTCGCCGACGTCCCCATCCGCCCATTGCCCATTTTCACGATAGGCGTCATATTCCGCCTTACTTCCATAGCGGTTTACCCGAAACATCCTGTCGGATTCACGGTAAAGGCATCCCTGCGCATCAATGCGGTATTCCACGTATTCGCCGTCTGATTCCGGGGCATTATACCAGACGAAACTGGTCCATCCCTGCGCATTGCCGTAATTTACAACCTTGTCCCCCGATGTGAACCTATGGGAGGCGCCAAACCCTTCTTCATTCCTCTCCTCAAAATAGTTTAAGCCAATATTATGGTCCCTGGTCTCCTCTTCTCCGGTTTCCTCATTTGTCTCATGGTAAACCCCCAAATGGGCACTTCCCGCTATTGTAGGAAGATAATTGTCATGATACCATATATTCAGCTCTATTCCGCTGGTTCCTTCCTCGCCTTCGATTTCCTGCGGTTCTCCGCCCTCATTTACCTCTGCGGCACAGATGCTCTCAAAAGATATCTCCTCTTCTCCCGTGGGGCTGACGAGCTCCATCCAGCGTCCGACCCCTTCTTCCCCGCTTTCTTCATCTTGCCATGCCACCGGCAGGAAAAGCGTTTTGTCAAATCCACTGATGCCGTATACCCTGGAATTCTTAAGGTACAGGCTGCTCTCTGCACCTGCCTCTGCAACGCCCCGGAGACTTCCTGCCGCCTCCCCACGCATGACTACAGGATACTCCTTCCCATCATTGTTTTTGCTGTATGTCCCATATTTTACGGTGATATTGGAAAAACACCCATAGAACGTCAGCGCTGCCTTCGCCTCCACAGTCAAGTCCTCATAAGTATAAGGATGCCACTGCGTATTTTCATCCGGCTCTTCCTCTTCCTCCAGATCATTATAATAATGCGTGTCAAAGAGAACGCCGTTGACATCATCCAGATTTGTCACGTTCTGCGCCGTGAGTCCCTGGGCATTCGCAAAGAGCGCATAATATCCTTCGTCTGTCTTGCCATCGTCTCCGCTTACCTCACGATAATTCTCCTCATCCTTCTGCCAGAAGAATTTCTCCCTATCCTTCAGTTCGCCGAGCACCTCGTCCAATGTCGTTCCCTCTGCAACATACCGTGCCTCATAATTGGCAAGCCCATTTTCATTCTCCCCCGGCACATACTCGCTCCACTCAGCCTCCGCATCCGTATAGGAAATTTTCTGAAATTCCTCCTTCGTCAGCATAAAGCCCATATAGGCATTTTCCTGCGTGTTGGGCGCTGCTTCTGCCTGCAACGCAAGCCCCTCTGCCGGCGCTCCCGCCACAGCCATTGCAGCCGCCAGGCATACGGCAACAAATCTTTTTCGTAAACCCATAAAAGTCCTCCTTTTCTGATAACTTCAAATGTAATAATAAGTAATTTTAGTCTACCATAGAAAAGGAATGCACATGTGGGCATACTTGCACAATCGTTATTGCTGACATTGTGTACCTTTTATTTTATCATGAAGGTATCGAAGAAGATGATAGATATGTTGATGGAACAGGCTACAAATCATAAGAAAATACATGACAATTTAAGAAAATATGCATAAAGATGAAGTGAATGCGTGGTATGAATCCTGTGACGGTTTGCATAAGGCTGTATCTTGCGAAAAGAAAATAAAGATGGTAAAATCAGAACAGGAATTTGAGCAGGAAGTGAAAAAATTATCACTTGCAGAGGTAAATCAGCGAATATGAAAAAGGCAAAGCCTTGACGTCAAATACTCATCAAAACGAGTATTTGCACCCTCAGGGCACTTACCCTCGCGGCAGTCGCCAAATAACCGCGCAAGCGCGATTGCTTGGCTCGTTGCTCGCGGGAATACAGGAAATAAAGGAGTTTTACAACTATGATTAAGATATTGTTTGTATGCCACGGCAGGATGTGAACCCTGCTCTCCTACCCTGCAAAATAAAGGCGAAATGATACAGGAAGAACTAAATTTACCATAAAATTACCATTTTCAGACCCAAACTCGTTTTTATGAAATTTGACAATATGCGTAAAATAGAATATATAATAATTGCACAGATAAAATGCAGGAAAAGGTATGAATAAACCAGAACAATATACAGAGGTAACAGAAAATTTGGAAGATATTTTGAAAAAGGATGGATTATCGTTAGAAAAATTAAAAGAATTATCGTACCATTCCAATTTAGGCATTCGTCTGAAAAAGAATCTGCATTACTTTGATAAAGATTCATTATTCAGAGAATTGGATGAAGTGAATGCGTGGTATGATTCCTGTGACGGTTTGCATGACATTGTCACTGACTACCGGATAAAAAGCATACAATCTGCCCGGTTAAAATATGAGCGTTATTATCCAGACCACCAGACGGGAAAAGTATTCAATGATATGTTGGGATTTCGTGCGCTTTGCGATAATTACGAGGATGTACTGCAATTATCAGCGTGTGAAAATATCCGTGTTGCCGATATGTCAATGGGGAAAGCAAATGATGATGGCTATCGGGGCATACATGTATATTATCAGTTGAGCAGTTATCATTATCCGATAGAAATTCAATATAACACCTACTATGACAGGCAACTAAACAACTGGCTCCATAAATATGTATATAAACGTAATTACGGTAACAAAATTGGCTGTATCTTGCGAAAAGCATATGAAGATGGTAAAATCAGGACAGAAAAAGAGTTTGTGGAGGTGCAAAACCATGTGTTATTTGATAGCAAAGAAATTCAATGATGTGGGCTGTATCGCATTACAGACGGTACACGGTCGCCATCTGGCAGATTTTAAAAGAACGCTGATTGCAGAAATAGGCACAGAGGAAGTCCAGTTAGTCACAATCAGCCGACCTTCCGCATACGGGGAATATGAACCATATCGTTTTGTAGATACAGAACAGGAATTTGAACAGGAAGTGAAAAAATTATCACTTGCAGAGATAAATCATTGAACGAACGCGAAAAAGCCTGTCAATCCCTTTACCGTAGGCACTCGTAAGAGTGGGGATTTACAGGCGGAAAACAGAGAACATAATAGCGAAAGGGATATTTCAAAGCATTACTTGAAATATCCCTTGATTATCTTTTATCTGCTGGTGTGGTGTCATTCGTTAAACCGGCGATATAATCTAATGACACATGGTAAAATTTGGCAAGCGTAATCGCCAGTTCAAAGGGCAGTTCCCTTTTGCCAGTCTCATAGTTATGGTATGTCGTTCTCTGCATATGAAGTAAATCAGCAAGTTTTCTTATGGACAAGTCCTTATCTTCTCTTAAATCTCTTAATCTTGGATAATATCCCATATTCATCACCCATTGACAGTGTACAACAAATGATGTACAATTATTTTAAATGTCCAACATATGACGGACAAATAAAGTGAAAAAGGAGGAAGAAATGAAAAGAAAAGGTACATAAGAAATATTGGCAGAAGTAAAAAACAGACAAACACAAGAGAGATTTATGATTTTCAGCTACGAAAGGAGAAAAAATATGAACGTAAGAAAAAAGATGTTTAACCGTTTTATTGCCGGATATATGGCTTTATTTGTTGCCATTACAGCATTTCCGGTAAATAGCTACGCAAAAGATCCTACATTAGAAACGCCATATAAAACACTAGTGGTTGGTAGTACCCAGATGACAATGCACGATTATACTGATGACGAGGATACCATGTTAGGTTGTTTTGTAGTGCCAGAAACAGGAAAATATTCAATAACGCTAGCGAATAATGGTTCTATGGATGCGAGATATTTACTATTGAATGAGAATTTATCAGAAATTGATTCAACTCGAAAATTTATAGGAGAAGAACCTTTGACATCATATACATTTGATAATATGACATTAAAGAAAAATCAAAAAGTATATGTATATATAGACGGATTTGATGATGGATTATTAGCGGTAAAGATTACAATTAAACAGACAAATGTTGCACATTCATCAAAGCAACCACAGCTAAATAAAAAGGCAGTGTCTTTGGCAAGGAATAAGAAAGTAACCTTAAAATTAAAGAACAACAAGAAAAAGGTCATATGGGTATCAAGTAATAAAAGGATAGCAACGGTAACGTCAAAAGGAGTTGTAAAAGCTAAGAAAAAAGGAACTGCATATATTTATGCAATCGCAAATCATAAATTGTACAAATGTAAAATTTCCGTGTACAGATAGAATGTTTTATTTGAATTATAAAGGGGCTATCGTTTGTCCTGCTTGTCGGATAATTGATATCCCCTTTCATGCTTATGATACGGAACTGCGGTATTTTTAGATAGAAAAAAGCAGACAGGACAGAAAAAAAAACATAAGAGAAGGAAATCAGCAACGGAGGAAGAAACGTTATGGAAGATAAAAAAATAAATTGGTATCTCGTTGACATTATAGCAAAATATCGCACTGCTCCACTTCAAACAATCAGTTATTTAATAGCTTATAGTACAGAAATAATCGGTATTATATCAGCATTATTGTTTGTCGGATATTATATTAAAAATGATGGAACACAAGATGGATTCCACAGATATATTCCATACATCAGTTATACAGAGGGATTACTTTATACTATATTGGAAATTCTTTTTTTTATATCGTTTTTATTGCTATGTATTACTTATTTGAAATCAAATAAGGGAATGAAAAAAATTCTAATGATTATCGGAATGTCAATTTTTATTACAGGAGTATTGTTTATAGCAGGTTTGGAGATATTGTCAAGTTTGTCTATCTATATATCAATATATGCATTTGCAGGAATATATTTCTGGACAATGTTTTTTTCTGCTCTATTGCCTATAATACTGGTAATTATGGATTTTAATTTGAGGATGTATGGGAAGAAATGGTTATTTTCTTTTATTAGGACACTCTTTGTGATTCCTGCACTGCTTGCTATGGCTTTGGACGGAGGACATATAGATGGGAACACTATTATACCAACGTTACTATTTTTGATTCTTCCAATTACGGTATATGTATATTATGGATTAAAATTTATGTGTCCGTACTGTAAAAAGGGATATGCCTTGAAAAAAACAGGTTCTTCCATTGTGGGTGAAAGAGACATAAGTATCAGGAAACAGGAAAAAACGGTACAATATAACAATTTCAATCAGGAAATATCCCATTCTGTAACAGATAGATATGTTCCGGGAACAGAAACAACTTACAGATTGGATTATGTATGCAGATATTGTGGCAGTATGTGCAGAAAAAGAAAAATCCAGAAAACAATGAATGAATAATTTTATGAAAAGGAGCACAGAAAAATGAAATTAAACAAAAAATGGAAAACTATTACAAGGGTTTGTATGGTAACGGTTATGATGTTTTCACTATATGCCTGTGGAAATGTAAGTGAAACAAATAACTATATAACAGAAACTTCATTGCCAAAGGATTCGGATATTGTGGAAACAGAAATCGAAGAAAACAGCAATTCTTCCTCAGAACCTATGTCAGATGATAATCAGCAGGAAGATGGAAAAACAGGAATGGAAAAAAGTGATAATACAGAATCAGAAGAAAATAACGACACAGAACAGGAGAAAAGTAGCAACACAGAATCAGAGGGAAATGATAATAAAGAGCCAGAAGAAAATAATAATTCAAATCAGGAAAATACTGAAAATGAGTATACTGATTTAAGCAGATTTTATGGATATAATCTTCCGCTTAGTGTTTTTTTCAATTATGAGGAGGAAGAGGACGGTTCCTGGAAATTTTCTATTGCAGACCGTGGGGATTACTATGTTGTTAATGCGACGTTGGAATGTGCAGAATGTGTGGCGCAGGATGTTTTCTGGGGAGCGGATATCGGACAGCATTTTGAGACTGGGAGTGGTAGGGGTTATACGGTAATAAGTGAAGAATCTTATAATAACGACCAGAGACAAAAAAGAATTCTTCTTGGGGATGATGGTGTAACATATGAAGTTTCCAATTTGCCTGCCTCAAGTGTAGATGTTTATACATGGCAACCATATTATATAATAACAAAAGAAGACGGAACATGTTGTAAGACATATTTCGAAGATGTTAAAATAAGGCTTAATGCAGATATGTTTTTTTCTGATGGAGAAACAACAGGTCAGACTACATTTGAAGAATATTTAAAATCCGGGGCTTTAGATTCACTTTCAGAAGAAATGGGAAATGGTTATAATTTTGATATTCATTTTACAGAGGATGGAACAGTTGATATTTTTAATGTTATGGATTATGGGCAGAATGGAGAGTGGCGTTATGGCTCAAATATGGAAATTTGGAGAGAAAAAATAGGATGACAAATTATATTGGAGAGTGAAAAAATAAATAGTATGGGATTGGAAATTAATTGCTGTAAGATTTGGAAGAAAGGGTCTATTGCCCTTTCTTTTTTTGCGGATTTTCTACTATAAGATTTAGAAAGAGTAAAAGATTTTTTATGAATAAATTTTTCCTTTTTATTATTGAGTAAATTATATCCGGGTAAAAATCATAGGTAAAATCTTATTTTGTATATGATTTTCTTTCCACGTTTTTTATAATAAAATTGTTAAGGAGGAAATAATAGCCTGAGATAATCCTAACAGGTAAAACATTACGAACATGGATTAAAAGATTATAAAAAATATAGGGAGAAAAAAGATGAAATATCTAAAAGAAGATTATGACAAAAAAACTATGGAAGAACAGTTTAATGAAAGTTATGAAATAATGTGTAAAACAAATGAGCCATTCCATATAAAGATGAATAAAATTTATGAATACAAAAATATGAATAAACAAAAATTTGTAAATCGTACAGGGTTACATGAGACATTTTATTCTAAATTTATTAGTAAAAGATATATTCCAACTATGAAAACCTTTATGTCAATGTGTATGGGATTTAACCTTGATTTGCCAGCAGCAGAATCGTTATTAGCATCATTATCGCTTGATTTTAAGAAAACAAATAAACTTGATTGTGCGTATATGTTCCTGTTGACACATTATCAAGGATTATGTATTGAAGATTGTAATAAGATATTGCAGGACTTGGGGTTTAACAAAGCAAAAGAGTTGTTAGGCTCTTTTGGTATAGCGGAAAATCATTATCATAAAAGGAAAAATAATAAAAGTTCAGTAACTTTATAAGTTGCGAAAAAGGCATGTTTCTTGTTAGAAAATAACGGAAACGTGCCTTTTTATAAGATTTTAAGAGAACTTTATAAGTTTCAGAGGATTTGTTGAAATATGGTATATGTATATACAAGAGATGCGCACTCTTAAATAGAACCAAATAAAAAATGATTTAAGGAGGATAAAGACATGGATAACATTTTAAAGAATTTAGTAATTGATGTGGAGAAAACAGTAGGAAACAGGCTCTTATTGCTTGGTATAAGACCATATGCAAGTTACAAAGAAGGGGTAAAAGGAGAACAGGAAGGACTGACTTTTAACTGTTTATCCGAGAGCATGAATTATGAAAAGGTAGATATTAAAATTGCCGGTATCCTGCAACCGCCTTTTGAATTTGATGGTACGCCTGTTCCTGTGGAGTTTGAAGAATTAAATGGTAAGGTGTGGCAGGATTGGAGTAACAAAGGGGCGGTAAAACTTTCCGTTACCGCAAAGGGCATTAAACCCATTGAGAACAAGCGTGTTAAAATTGGAGGTGATAAAGCATGAGATGGAAACGGTTGAGACCGGGCAATATTCCGCTGACAAAAACAGGAAGAATAGCAAGAAAAATAGAAAAATTCGTTAAGCGGAATAACCTTTATAAATTCCATTATATTATGGTGAATGGGAAAAAAGCAGAACGAATTGATTACTACCCTGTCATAGATTACAGGGAAAATGAAGACGATAACAATTTTTCTATTAGGATTAGAATGGATGGCTCCAAATATACAGAGCAATTTCGGGAGTTAGAACAACCGCTTGCCAGTATGTTCCGTACAGTCTGTACAGAAAAAATAGAGGAAAGAGGGTATCTTACATACTGTTTTGAGTTAAAGCCACAGAAACAGGTAAAAATTCAGTCTTGCGAAGATATACTGACTGTTGGTGTTGGCGAAAATGAGATTGCTTTTTCCTCTGACATTGTATGGAACTGGAAGAAATGCCCCCATCTCCTGCTTTCGGGCAATACCGGAAGTGGCAAGTCACAATTAACTGCATACATTATCTCCTGTCTTCTCAAACAGGGAGTTCGTGTTATTTATTGTGACCCAAAGAATGATGATGATATGAGGGTATATATGCAAAGTCATAGTTCGGTTGTCTATGTTACGAAAGAAAGAGAGATAGCAAAAATAATACGAGAGATAGAAGAAGAAATTCGGTTGCGAGAGAAAGATTTAAAAGATATTGGCATTCAAGAGGCGGATTTCAACCCTGTTTTCCTGTTTTTTGATGAAATGATAGCTTTTGCCAAGATTGCAGAAAAGAAAACATATGAGGAAACAGTAAAAAGACTTGGCACGATTGTAGTAACCGGCAGAAGTAAGAGGGTATATGCAGGATTGATACTGCAAAGACCAGATACCACATTTATTGAAGGTGCAATACGTGACAATCTTGGCTGTCGCATTGCAATGGGGCAGATGAACGATACAGCATATAAAATGTGTTTTGGCAGTGACTTTTCAGATGTTAAGAATAGCCGGAGGGAACTCGGCTCTGGTCTGATTTATAGGCAGGGTGTGGACACAAAGCCGCGTGAATTTTTCGCCCCATTTATTGAGAAAGGAGCGTTGAACAGGGGATAGTGTGTGAAATGGGTGGCGGTATGTTTCGGAGAAACAAAGCGGAGCGACCGC
>CAJTYM010000026.1 GCA_910583835.1 uncultured Lachnospiraceae bacterium
AGAGGTAAGATAACGCCCTCTGCAAAAAAGGTTACGTTATCTTACCTCAACAAAGCTTGTTCCTGTATAACCATCATCTACATAGGTATCATATAAAATAAGATTTTCCATCTTTGACACATATTCCGTTAAAAGTTTTCTCTGATTCCCTACACTGTCGCTTTCTTCCTTATCACCATCTTCCCTTGATAACCTGATATAAACAGCTGCATGAAATAATCCTGATTTCTTCATTCTTTCACCTGTCTAACTGCTGTACCTGTACATAGCATGATACCATAACTTCTTATAATATACACCTCTGCTTCTTTTTTCATCATGCCATATTCCCCTTTCCATCATTCTGATCAAGATGGGATTTAATGATGCGGATAAGCAATTCTTCTGCTGAAATTTTTGATAAAAACTCTCTTTCCACTGTATATTGGTTTGGTTCCTTCTTTTTCAAATTACACTGCCCTCCTAATTTTAACCATTGCTTGTTTTAACATATGCACGTAGGCTTTTCCCATATGTATGCCTATCCGTTCCATCACTGACGCGCAAAATATCAATCGAAAATTTAGAAAAAACAAGGCAGCTAGAACAATTTTTCTATGCGACCTTGCTTTTTATGACATATCTATATTTTTATAAAAAATTATATTTCAATATCTATTAACTTAATTTTTTCTTCTTTTTTTGAACATTCCATGAACAATGACCATGCATATTTAAATCCTAATCGAAACATAAGCTCATTATTTTTTGTACAATAACTCAAAATATAATCCTCTAGTTTTCGATAAGCTTTTAACTCCATATCTCCTACCAAATCCTCTATATCAATATCATTGTGTCTCATTATTAAATCATATTCCCAACTGCTGGCAAATCTCTCATAAATCTCATGGATTTTATTATCCTCGTCTTCCATTTCCAAGAAAGTTTCTTCCTGTTCCGGCTCACGCCTGCCTATTTTAATTAAAAACTGGCTGTCATCAGATACTGCTATCCCAAACAAACTGCTTTTTATCCGTTCCACCTCTATATTAGGCATATCTGCCTCTTTCATTCCCTTTAATAGCATATCTGCAAATTTTTCAATATCCATATCATCACCTTTTCCTCTACTTTAATGTAACCTCTGTGCAATTTCTTGTCTTAAGCCATCTGACCTATATTTTTCCCCATAATCAGTTACTCTAGTTTCAGATTTTCAAATTAAAAACAGCCCGACAAAGGCTGCTCTTTCACCGCATATCTATAATACTACTCACAATTTTTTCTATGGCTGCTTTTTCTTTTACGGATAACTTTTCCCATGTATTGAGAACCTTTATCTGTTCTTCTGACAAATCCGGGTATTTATCATCCATTGTAAAAAACTGGGCTAATGTAATACCAAATCCCTCACACACTTTCTCCAACGTAGTGATTCTTGGCACATTTCCTTCATTTATTAACGTTGATATTGAGGATTGCGTCATCCCCGCCCTCTTTGCCAATTCGTATTGGCTCATATTCTTTTTCAGACACAACTCTTTTATTCGTTCAGCCACAAAATACTCAATCAAGCACCAATACACTCCTTAACTTATATCCTATGGTTATCATAACCTTTTAAGCGGCAATATATCAGCTCTTTAAATTAGATATATTAATTTTTAGTTTTCCGTAGTATTGAGATAAAAAAAGAAAAGCTCTTTGCTTTTAAGGGATTCCCATCTGCTATTGATTCAATTACAATATGTTTGATATATCAGCCTCCTTCTTTTTGTTTGCCTAAAAGATAAATGCTACATTTTGTTTGCAGTTAAAATATATGGTACACTATTTTACCACGCTTGTCTATAAAAATCTTGTGACTTTCTTCACAAAAAATCTAGTTATCAATTCGACAATTAAATCATCTTATGGTAAAATATAAATAAATTACAAATGAGAGGAGAAAATTATGGAAAATAACGGAGGAACAATAGCAATAATAGTAGCATTAATTGGAATGATCGCTACTATAGCTGCTGCTATTATCGGAGCAAAATGGGGAAAAGATAATGTAACCGTAATAGCTCAAATTGATGGAAAGAATGTTGTACTTAACAACGAAGATGTTAAGGATATGGCAAAGGAGAACGAACAATTAAACAATGAAATTTTAGAATATAAGAAAGAAATAGAAGAATTAAAAAGCCAAAGCGAAGATTTGGCATCACAATTAGGTTTTGCTACTGGGGAATTAAACAATATTCCGACGATAGAATATAAAAATTTGGGGCTTTCTATAGATGGAGAAGAAAAAACTATTGACAAAAATAAATCCTCGCTTTTGATAAATGGAAAGAAATACTATTCAAAAGATTTTGTAGAAAATTTACTACCTTCCAATAAGTCAGCAATAGAAAAAGACAATATCCTTTATGTTGGAAAAATCATAAAGGAAAAATCAAATTTGTTTGATAAGCAAATGATAGATATGTCAGGAAGAGACTTTTTACACATAGAAGATAATGTTAAAGATACATATGGAAATATTCATGATAAGGCAGTAATATTTAATTATGGAGATATCAGCGTAACACATAATGCAAATAGAGAATATACAAAATTAAAATGCGTATTGGCTGTACTAGATGAAAAATCTGGCGGGGGAATAATACAAATTGAATCAGAACAAGGAATTTTATATACATCGGAAGAAATTTTAAGCACAACCGAACCAGTTGAAATTGATATTCCAATAAACTATGCTTCTTCCATAACAATTAGACAAATAAGCGAAGGGTGGACTTATAATATTGTTACAGATGCAGTTTTATACAATGAGGATTAAAGAGTATACACCCAATTTTTTCAATAACAAAATCTAGTATGAATACTTAAATTAATAAATCATGCAAAAGTTCTTTAACTTAAAATAGCGCCAAATCTTTGGGATAACACTACTACACAAAAACATTTCAAAGAAACGGTGCTAATTTTAGCTTAGACTAAATCACCTAAAATGAACAGATACAACATCAATTTCTAACGCAATGTAAAATCAATACTTTCTAGTTTCAATAATGGTAAAATCACGGTATTTACAGAGTTTAGTGACTTCTACCCCATCTTTTAGAATAACGATAGAAAACAAAGACGCAAAAACATCCCTTATTTTTTCCCAATATCGACAAATAATTCCGCTAAATAAAATCCTATTTTTTCACCTAAAACATCCTCAACATATTCTGTTCTATCACCGCATATCTATAATACTGCCCACGATTTTTTCTATAGCCGTCTTTTCTTTCACAGATAGCTTTTCCCATGTATCAAGAACTTTCAACTGTTCTTCTGACAAATCCGGATACTTGCCGTCCATTGCAAAGAATTGGGCTAACGTAATACCGAACCCATTGCACACTTTCTCTAAAGTAGTGATTCTGGGCACATTCCCTTCATTCAGCAGAGTTGAAATAGAGGACTGAGTCATCCCCGCCCTCTTTGCCAGTTCATACTGGCTCATATTCTTTTTCAGACACAATTCTTTTATTCGCTTAGATACTATATTTCCAATCAACCGATGACACACCCCTTAACCTAATTATGCAATTATCATTACCTTTTTGGGGTAAATATATTAGTTCTCTATATTGTATATTATAATATGGCATTTAACGTATTTTTAACAAATCTTTTATTGTTTCTTCATAGAGCCTATGCTGTCAAAATAAGAGTGCAATAAATTATTCAAGATGCTTAATTCGTTAGGCGTAAGTTTTTTTATTTTATCCAATACATCTTCATATATTTCATCTGCATTTTCCACTTGTCCAATCTCTCCTAACTCCTGCGACAGCAAATACTCCGGCGATGCCTGTAAAACATTGCATATGTCTACAAAAAGTTTAAGACTTGGTAGACGTACTCCTGATTCAATCTGCCGGATATGCCCCGAATAAACATTACACATATTGGCTAACTTTTCTGATGTTATTTTCTTGGATTTCCGCAAGCCCGCTATTTTCTTCCCCAATACCCTGTTTTTCATTTTTCTTCCTCGTTTCATAGCTTATAAACAGCAGGATATTCGTTCTGTCATTAAAACCGCCCTTACTCAATTTCCTGCTCCAAACCATCAAAAATATCCGCCGAAAAAAATTCTTTTAATGTGATTTCCAATCCATCACACAATTTTGCAACCGTTACTATGCCGGGGTTTTCTGTATGACCATAAATTATATTCTTTAGAGTTGTCGGCGGCACAGCAGAAATTGTTGCCAGATAGTTAATCGTAATGTTTTGGTTCTCTGCCAATTCCAAAATACGCAGTACAACCGCCTCTCTTGATTTCATTTGTCCACCTCCGTCCATATATGGACTACAAAATCATTGTACGGTATTTTCCTTTTTCATGTAGACCGAAAACGGACGATTTACAATGCATTTTACTGCCGAAACTTTAAAGGTTCAATATGTAAATGAAAAGGAATAGATACGCAGTTCCACAATATATGCATATAGCGGCATCTTTAGTGTTTTCAATTTCCAAATCTGCCTCGCAATTTGTACATTTAGCTGGTACTAACGGCATAAACAATCGTCCTCTTTATTCATAAATAAGATTATTCGCTCATATATTTTTTAAAAAATATAACAGCCGCTCCTTTATGGGAAATGGCTATGTATTGTAAAACTATTGATACCGTATGAAACAGCCGAATGGCACAACAGTCTCAAAGAGTGTCCTTAGATATACAAAAAAGACGAGCCATCACTGACCCGCCTAAATATCTCAACTTTATTCCACATATTGCTCTTTTTCTCAATATTTGCTAAAATTTTTTGGATAAAACAGCCCTATCCTCATCTGGGATTTTTAAAATAGACATTGCCTGCTCTGCTGTCATCTTCATAGCTTCCATTAGATTTTTAATATGCTCAAATGAATTATCAATTCTTTCCCTGTTAATTCTTTCCTCCATTGCCTTACTCATTTGACTTCGCCCTCCTTCCGTCTCTTTGAAATGCCTTACCGACTTTGCAAGTTCCTGATAAAACATATCGACTGCACTTGTACAGCGGAAATCATGCATCAGTTTCCCTACGGGGTCACTATCATTTTTATAGCTGCCATTCACGTAAATAATATGCGCGCCATCCCCAAATAATGCCCCTGATTCTTGTATCGTCCTTTCCACATGATATAGCGGCAATCCCATTTTCATATAGTCATTCTTTGTAATAAATATCACATAGGATTCATGAATTTCCTTGAATTTCTGCTTTTCTTTCAGCATCTTCGTATCTAACATGCTGCTGTGAAATCTGGCTCTGTGAACGTCTGCCCCAGCATTCTCATTCTGTACTTCAATATCATACACTTTTCCGTCAGAATCCTTGGCATAAATATCGAGCTTAATAGAGCGTCCTCCTGTGACCGGATTCTTATACTCCCTCTGCGCCACCACTTCCGTCACTTCCATATCGTTCCTGCCAAGAATAATGTTTAAGAGAAGCTCCGTTGCCTCCGTATTTCTGTCAAACACGATTGTCATAAGCTCGTCATCCAGAAGGGTAAATCCTTCCAACATCTCTAAATTTTCTTCCTCACCATTTAGCTTTACTGCATCACTCAAACACTCACCCTCTTTCTTGTTATCGGCTTATTCATATTATAACTTCTGTTACAGCTTTCAGCAACACTAATTCTGGCTTATCTAAGATAAGGCTTGTCCCCTCACACATGGATACAAGTACAGCAGCTTCCTTTCTCTGCATATCTCACTATTTACCTGCGCAACTAAGAGCCGCCATGCCCGGCATCCAATATAATTGTCGCAGCCATAGCTCCTCCATGGTTTTTCTTTTATACTATGCAAGGGATATAAATCCGTTCGCCTGACATTCCTCCTTTACGGTAATGCCGTATCATTCCCATTCTTCAATGCTCTCTTCTGATATAAAATCATACTCATCATCCATAAGCATCTGCAAATATTCGTCAAAATTCTCTGCTACAACTGCCAGTTCATCCGGATCGTG
Source organism: uncultured Lachnospiraceae bacterium (assembly GCA_910583835.1). GTDB lineage: Bacteria > Bacillota > Clostridia > Lachnospirales > Lachnospiraceae > Petralouisia. Next base: position 6,007 of record CAJTYM010000026.1, read on the forward strand.
AAGAAAACGCAGGACTTGCCCCTTTTTTCCCTTTGCCGAGGGGGAAAAATCAATAAAAAGCTGTGATGTCCCTCCATTGTTCACGCAATCTGAAAAATGCAGCCAGCGCAGCTTATCAAGATCATCGCAAACACCCTCATCTACCGGAATATCGTCATATTCCCGGTTAATCAGATAATCCCCCCACGTCCGAAAACCATCTTTCGTATCCAGCATCTGCCTGGCAGATAATAAGAAATAGGGATATTCCTCCATATCAGAACCTAAGAAAAGTAACGCAACTTTTTCTTCCGCATATTTTCTCCAATATGTCCCATCTACGATTTCTAATAATTGCAGCAAGCTGTCAGGAATATCAGGATATAACGCTCTTAATTCTTCCATATCTTCTTTACTTGCTCCATGCATTACTTCCTCAAAACTATTCCATTGTTTTGCTCCACCATTTTCATAATATGCCTTTTTTAATCCCTCAACATACTTCTGCGCAATATTCATATATGTCCCTCCTTACTGCAGCTTCCCGCTTAAGTTCTGGTACATCTCCACCGGCACGAACGCCCGCACATAGATGCCGTCTTCACGGTACTCCTCCTCAACAAGCTCCCCATATTTGCGGATTGCAGAAATCTGACCGCCTACATCATAGGGGAAGGTCCCTTCCAGAAATTGCTTATCTTCACGCAGAACTTCTTCCAGAATTTCTTTCAGCTGTTCCAAACCAGTTCCAGTTGCAGCGGAAATCTTCAAGGTATAATCTGCCTTAAAATCCTTCATATTTTCCTGCTCCTGCAATTTATCCTGCTTGTTAAACAGCGTAATGACCTTCTTACCGCTAACTCCCAGATTCTGCAATGTCTCATAGACTATCTGCATCTGTTTCTCCCGCTGGGGATTCGAGGCATCGACTACATGGATAATCAAATCTGCATACTTTGCCTCCTCCAATGTGCTGCGGAATGCCTCAATCAGATGATGCGGGAGTTTGCGGATAAAACCTACGGTATCCGTAAGCAAAATCTCCTGCCCGCTGTCAAGCTTTAACTTCCGTGTCGTAGGGTCCAGTGTGGCAAACAGCTTGTCCTCCTCCAGGACGCCCGCGCCCGTCAAGCGGTTTAACAATGTGGACTTCCCAGCATTCGTATAACCAACGATTGCCGCCACTTTCGTATGGTTGCGGCTCCTCTGTCCCCTGTTGACCTCACGGTGCTGGCGCACTTCCTCCAACTCCCTTTTCAGTTGGGAAATGCGGGTCTTGATCAGTCGCCGGTCCATCTCCAGCTTCTTTTCCCCCGGTCCCCTGGTACCAATACCGCCGCCCAGGCGGGAAAGCGAAGTCCCCAACCCTGTCAGGCGGCTCAGGCGGTAACGCAGCTGCGCCAGTTCCACTTGGATTTTGCCTTCGCTGGTGGAAGCCCTTGCTGCAAAAATATCCAAAATAACCAACGTCCTATCCATGACCTTGCAGTCCAGTTCTTTTTCCATGTTCCGAAGCTGGGCAGGCGAGAGCTCATCATCGCAAATTATCCCATCTGCCTGCAAGTCAGAAATCATTTGACGGATTTCCTGCAATTTGCCGCTTCCGACATAAGTGCCAGGATGGATATTCGCCCTCCCCTGCACCGTCATCCCCACAACTTCGGCGCCCGCCGTCTCTGCCAGTTCCGCCAGTTCCGTCATGGAATCCTCGGTGTCATCTCCCTCGCGGAAGCTGACGCCCACAAGAATTACCTTTTCTTCAATTTTCTCTACCTTAAAAGATTCTGCCATAGAATGCCTCCTGCCGTCTAATATTTATTTAAACTGTGCAATTAAAGCAGAACTCAAAGATGACAAAGATGATATCTGCCCCAAATTACTATATTCAAAATTCTTTGTCACTGTATTCCAACGCATAAATCCTAATAAATGCTCTATCTCCGTTCCATTTTCCTTTTTACGGACAATTCTGGAAGAATCAGCATCCATTGTTAAAATTCTAGTAAGCCTGTCACTGGCTCCAGCATCAATACTAATTAACAATCCATATTTTGCATCAGATACCAAATTATATCCTAGTAATTGAGACCATTGGTTCAAACCTACGGATTCTCTTAGTTTTATCTCAAGGATAACTATCTCAAACTTTATTCCATCTGTCACAACACAAAATATATCTAAATTTAACGGTGGAGTATTTCTGCTGTATTCATCCAGACACATACACTTATCCGGAAATTCACAAATTAATTCTCTTATCTTAGATGTCAATTCTCCACTTTTCCAAAAAATACAAACCTCTGTTATCCCTTCTGCACGCAAGTTGCTAAGCAATTGTGTTTCAACAAACATCATTATCTCTGGATAATATGAAATCTCATTTTTCTTCACCCAAAATCCTCCTCTTGAATTGCCCTTATTTTTATTTTGTACTCATTCTCAGGACATGGTTGAATCAACTTTTTATAAACTTTAGGATTATTGGGACCAACAAGTGCGGCATGTGATTTCATTTGAACAACCAAAGGCGTCATTATTTCTGGTAACCATATTGAAACTGCAGCAAATTGATTATCGGCTAAATATTCTGTGATAATTTCATCCTTATTTCCTTTTGGCCGCGTTCCATTAAGTCGATTTGTCTGAGCTGCAATCAGATATGTTACGGCAAGAATTATTTTTGCTAAAGGATATCCACTTTCATCTCCATCTCCGTATAAAAGAGCATATTCCGGTTGATTATATAAATCGGAAATTCTAACATCCATACTCCGATAAATGCGGTTTTTTAATATAGGTTCTGATTCCAACCTTTGCTTAATCTCTGCCGTTGTACCTTTGACCAATACAGGAAACGGATTTATATAGTATTCTGCTTTCTTTATAAGTTTACTCACTTGACTATATGGAGCATGTTGACAGGCTAAAACTGCACACACATGCCTATTATGCAGATAATGACCTCCTCGTATTTCTGCTGGAAGAAGTTTACTATCTTCATCACAGTGTACACAAGTCACAGAAGGTTTTCTAATTTCTCTTACTTCACATGGTATTGCTTTATTTTCTTCTGTTTCTAACGCTTGGTTTTCTTTTGCAGACAATGCCTTAGATACAAACGCAAAAGCCCCAAACTTCTCATATTGGTCTAGGTATACTCTTAACTTAAACCCCTTTTTCCATTTTGTATCGTATGGATTATTTCCACAATGAAAATTAGGATGATTCCATAGAATCTGGTCTGGATAACAACCTATGCTATGCAGCAATTTGCATAACGAACACACAAACCCGAATTCAAATCCAGATATTTCAAAAGAAACCATCTGCTTATCATCATTGAATCTTCTATGTGTACTTTTTGTGCTCCCTATTGTATCGGCCAACCCTGCGATAAAACGCCGTTTTAAATTATCATCAACTAATTTGGGAACAATTTTACTGATATTGGCAGTTTTCCTAATCTCGCCTACACATTTTATCCCACATTCCTCTAACTCAGCTTTTAAAATACTCAAATCGCCTTCACATAAAATATTCCAGACTCCACTTGCAGAAGTATCATATGAAATAGCAATATTATAGATTGCTCTAAATAAAGGACTCACCATTTTCATTACATCCCGGGAAATATCGGCAGCTCTTTTAGGATTTATTTTATATGAACCCCACTGCTTAAAAAGAAGCCTAATACGAAATACATCTTCAGCATTCCCCCAGACACCCCCACCTATAACCAACCCCAAAATATATGCTTTATCTGTGTTCATCCCTTAATCCCCCTAAAAAATCTGTTCTTTAATTGCCATAGCAATTACATTTGCCATCTTTACCGGAACAGCATTGCCAATTACCTTATACATTGCTGTAATATTTCTCATATTACTATCAATAAAGATAAAGTCATCTGGAAAGGTCTGGATACGAGCAACCTCCCTAATTGTAAACCGCCTGTTCTCTGTAGGATGCACAATTCCACAATTCTCTGGTTGTGCAGAGGCTGTCATTGTTCCGCATATCTCATTGCGGGCAAACCTTCTATAGAAATTAGGAGAATGATACTTTTTCATATTATCTCTTATTTTTCTAAACCTGGGTGCCAGATGTTCATATGGAACATCTTTCCATGACCCTCCCTCCGGGATATATGTTATCATCTCCATAGCCTGCGGTGACAATGGCCAATCTACTTGATTCGCTACACCCTCGGGTACATCTAAAATATTGCCCAAAGTCAATCCCTCTTTATCATGTTTATCTGGAAATACAAAAATATTATTCAAATCCTTTCTCACACCAATAAAGAAAACTCTCTGTCTATTTTGCGGAACACCATAATCAGATGCATTTATCAATTCATAGGTAACGTCATAACCGATTTCATTCATAGATGACAAATCTTCTATAATAACGTCTACTAATTTCCTGCCATCCACATAGTTAGTTGATAAAAGACCCTTTACATTCTCAAATACTATAACCTTGGGCATTTTTGTCGCAATAATACGGAGGCATTCTTTGTAAAGCATACCTCGTGAATCATGGACACCTTTTCTGTTTCCAGCATTTGAAAAAGGTTGACAAGGAAAGCCGGCCGTTAAAATATCACAATCCGGTATTTCATCCTCTCCTACCGATAAGATATCTCTCCCATCAATTTCACCTAGATTTAACTTATACACAGCTTGTGCATCACTATCAAAATCATTTGCCCATATAATATCAAAACCTGCCATTGCAAATCCTTTATCAAGACCTCCACAGCCTGAAAACAGAGAAACCATTTTAGGGGTATTATTTGTCTCCTTCATGAATTCGTCCTCTTTCTCTATTCTTGAATTGAACATATTATATAATGTGTTTATTTTACACTGATTTCCAACCAAAGTCAATACGTTTCAGAACATATGTTTGATTTTATCTAATTATCCTGTAAATATGGGGCGGAATGTCCGCCCCATCATAAACCATCTATATATTTACCTAATCTTAATTCAGGCTGGCAATAAACCTATCGAATGCCTTCTGTCCTTCCTCATCCCTCTTATATACTCCTGCATGTTCCAGAACCTTGCTGAACACTTGGGCTATCTCATCCTGCAGAATGCCCATGACGTCTTCGCTTGTCACGTCACCATACTTGGGCAGAAATTCCTCTACCCAATCCGCATGTTTCTCGATGCTCTCATCGGCACGGATATCTTTGTGATTGACAATCGCATCGGCAAGCGTCTCCATCTCCTGTTTGAGGCGCGCCGGAAGCACTGCTAGCCCCATAACCTCAATCAGGCCGATATTCTCTTTCTTGATATGGTGTAGTTCTGCATGCGGATGGTATACGCCCAACGGATGTTCCTCGGTCGTGATATTGTTGCGCAGCACCAAATCCAACTCGAAATTATCGCCGCGTTTGCGAGCAATCGGCGTAATCGTATTGTGAGGCTCCCCATCAGTCTCAGCATAGATAAATGCAGCCTCATCGGTATAGCCGCGCCATGCAGCGAGAATCTTGTCCGCCAGTTCAATCAGCCTGTCACTGTTCACAGCAGAGATACGGATTACAGACATCGGCCATTTAACAATGCCGGCTTTTACATCCTCAAACCCTGCCACCGTGAATTCACGTTCTACAGGAGCTTTCGCCATGGCAAACTCATAGCTTCCGCCCTGGAAATGGTCATGGCTTAAAATGGAACCGCCCACAATCGGCAAGTCCGCATTGGAGCCCACAATATAATGTGGAAACTGCTTCACAAAATCAAACAATTTGCAGAATGTGCCGTGTTCTATTTTCATCGGAATGTGCTGGGAATTAAACACGATACAATGCTCATTGTAATATACATAGGGGGAATACTGGAATCCCCAACGGCTGTTCTGGATAGTCACCGGGATAATCCTGTGGTTCTGCCTTGCCGGATGGTTGATGCGTCCGGCATATCCCTCATTCTCCACACAGAGCAAGCATTTGGGATAACCGCTCTGCTTGGCATTCTTTGCCGCCGCAATCGCCTTGGGGTCTTTCTCCGGCTTGGAGAGGTTGATGGTAATGTCCATCTGCCCATACGGCGTCTGCGATTTCCACTTCACATCTTTGGCAATGCGGTAGCGGCGGATATAATCGCTGTCCTTGCTCAGTTTGTAATAGTAATCTGTCGCCGCTTTCGCGCCTTTCTCCTTATAAATCTGCCAGAATTTGCTAATCACTTCACTGGGGCGCGGCATCAGCCTTGCCATCAGCTTGGTATCAAAAAGGTCGCGGTAGACTACGCCGTTTTCTTCCAAAACGCCATTTTCATAAGCGTAATCCAATAACTCTTTCAGTACCGGCTCCAACGCAACATGCTCGTATGTATCCTCCGGTTCCTCATACTCCTCAATCTGCAATGTTTCCAGCAGTTGGTTGGTTGTAAATACCACGTCTTCCTGGGAAATCAGCTTATTCTCCAGACCATAGCACACTAATTTCTTGATTGCTTCGTATATCATTGTCTTCCCTCCTCAGATTATTTTACATTTATCCTTCCACCCACAAGACCTCAGGGCACAACATCAGGACTCCTCCCAACTTCGTTGGGTCCCTCCTCATGTTAAATCCTCCCCAACTTCGTTGGGTCCCCCCTCAGGTCATTTTGTCATTTTACTTATTTGACTTTTATACCTCCAAATGGCCTTACCTTCAGCACATGGCAGGAACCTTCCCCATATACGCCGTCCAATGTTTCACGGTAAGTCTCCACAAAATCATCTGCCACAAATGCTTGGATGGTTCCGGCAAATCCGCCGCCATGCACACGGCTTGTGCCATGTCCTGCCAGGATACTGTCACTGACGGCAAGACCAATGGATACGCTCTGATTCTGCACGTCCTTATTGCTATAAATATTCTGCAGGAATTTAAAGGAGGAATCCCCGGATTCCTTAACGTTCCCCAAAAATCCCTGAAAATTCCCAGCCTGCAGTGCGGCTACCTCAAGTTCCACGCGCTTTTCTTCCTCAAAGAAATGCAGTGCGCGCAATACCGGCCGGTCGCCACACTTCTCACGGATTTTAGCAATATTTTGATAAAAATCCTCTGCATTCACTTCCCGCAGGAATTCCTTGCCAAAGAAATCCGCAACCTGCTTCATCTCCTGCGGAATCAAGGCGTAATCATCTGTCAAATCTGCATGGGAACCCTTGGTATCTGTGATACACAGGCTGTGGCGGTACGCGCTGAAATCCACATCCACTTTTTCCACGACAGGCTTCTGCGGGTCCGCAAAATCAATATGAATCAGTCCGCCCACAGAACAGGCCATCTGGTCCATCAGGCCACAGGGCTTTCCAAAATATACGTTCTCGGAATACTGCGCCACCTGCGCAATCTCTACCGGGCTGATGCCCATATCGTTGTACAGGCCTGAGAGGATTGTCCCCACCAGCACTTCAAAAGCAGCAGAACTTGACATTCCTGCGCCGTTCAGCACATCGCTGGTGACAAACGCCTGGAATCCGCCTATTTGATGACCATTATTCTGAAGTCCATATGCCATGCCGCGAATCAGCCCGGCAGAAGTCCCCTCCTCGCCTTTGCGCATCTTCAAATCGCTTAAATCCACGGTAATCATGGGATAACCGTCCGACAAAAGCCGGATGGTATTCTCCTTTGTCCTGCTGACCACAGCAATCGCATCGAGGTTGATGGAAGCTGCCAATACCTCGCCATGCTGATGGTCCGTATGGTTCCCGCCTACCTCGCTCCTGCCCGGCGCACTGTAAATCTCAACATCCTGCTCACCATAGAGTTCCTCAAACTTCTCAATTGCCCGACCATAGCGTTCCGTCTGATAAGCAAGAACCCCTGTATCCACATAGATTTCCTGCAGCCGCTCCTGATACCCCTGAGATTTTAACTCCTCTGCCAATTTCTTTGTATTCATGATAATACCCTCCGTCTTCCTCCATTTTCCACTTCCATATACAGATATTATAAATGTTATTTAGTAAATCGTCAATCTATTTAGTAAAGATAATGCAGGACTTTTATTTGTAACAGTTCCATCCACGCCATTCGCACTGTTACATCAAATTTAGTAAATTTACTAAAAAACTGTTTCCTTTTTTCCATATTTTTGCTATACTTAATTTTGTTTGAATACATAATTCTACATTATTATCTATGAAATAACACCTTGGAGGTATTTATGGCAACTATCAAAGACATTGCAGTGTCAGCGGGCGTTTCTTCTGCCACTGTTTCGAGAATCTTAAATAACGACAATACATTGAACGTTTCTCCCGAGACACGGCAGAAAGTATTGGACACGGCACATGCCTTAAATTATAAAAAGAAATCCCGTTCATCCGGCAAATCTGTCTACACCCTGGGCATTGTCCAATGGTTTTCCCCACAGGAGGAAATGGAAGACAACTACTATCTGTTAATCCGCCAGGGGATTGAAGATTTCTGTATGCAGAACTGCATCCACGTTGTGCGTACCTATAAAGCGGACGTCAACTATATGGACTCACTGAAAAATGTAGATGCGCTTGTCTGTGTGGGCAAGTTCAGCGCGAGCGAAATCAAACGGTTCCGGGAAATGGCATCCGGCATCATCTTCCTGGATATGCCGATTGACGATATGAATATCTCCACGATTACCCTGGATTTTGAACATGCCATACAGATGGGCATGGATTACCTGACCGCTCTGGGACACCGCAAAATCGGCTTCCTTGGCGGAAAAGAATACCTTGCAGACCAGACACTTTTCCCGGATATGCGCAAAAACCTCTTCGTAAAATACTGTGAGAAATATGGCGTTATCTATAAGCCTTATGTGATGGAAGAGACCTATAGCATTGAATCAGGTTATCAGATGATGCAGAAATTGATTGATTCTAATGACCTGCCCACTGCAATTATCGCTTCCAGCGATCCCATCGCGTTTGGCGCCCTGCGCGCATTAACCGACAAAGGTATTAAGGTCCCGCAGGACATCTCTCTGATGGGATTTGACGATACCAGCCTTTCCTCCTTTACCTCGCCGCCGCTGACGACTATCCACGCACCAGCCTACGATATGGGCAGCTTTGGCGCTAATATTGTCTTTAATATCCTTAAGCAGCATCCGGCAACGGCCATGAAAATCAAGCTCCCCTGCCAGCTGATGGAAAGACAGTCCTGCCGTAAATTATAACTGATACTTAAGGGGCAGAAACCCTGTTGCAGATTATAACTGATACTTAAAAAGTCCTGCCGCAAATCTGGGCAGGACTTTCTGTCATTCTATTGCAAATATTCTCAGCGGAATGCGCTGTATACCCCGCCGCTCGCCATGGCGCCGCGGCAATCGGAAAGTTCGCTGACTGTCACAAGCTGGTATCCCCTCTGTATCAGTTCCGGTATGATAACCCTCGATGCTGCCGCTGTCTGGCTGTAAAGGTCATGCATCAGGACAATGTCTCCATCCCTCACTTTGCCCAAGACTGCTGCCTGCGTGGAAGCGGCATTCCTGGTTTTCCAGTCAAGCGTATCAATGGACCACATAATTATTGGCATCCCCACAGCGCTTCTTACCGCCGCGCTGTGACCTCCTCCGGGCGGACGCATGACAGCCGGAGCTACCCCCGTCACGTTCTGCACTGCGCTGTTCGTTGCGCCAATCTGGCTCTGAATCTGGGACGCTCCCACCTTCGTCAGCACCTGATGGCTGTAGGTATGGTTTCCGATTTCACATCCCATCTGCTGTGCGCTCCTCACGGTATCGGCATAGCTTGCAACCCGGTTCCCTACCACAAAAAACGTTGCCACACTGCCTTGCTGCCTCAGCACGTCCAGAATTTCCGGCGTATATTGGGATGGTCCATCGTCATAGGTAAGGGCAACCATCGGCCTTGTGGTGTCAATCATTCTTCTCGGTTCGGCATTTCCGTTGTAATAACACATGTAGACGCCATCTTTGACCCGGCAGCTTGCCACTTTGCCGTTTGCCAGTGAGTATGAGAATATCTGCCCGGAGATTTTCTTTGTCACTGTCCCATTCGCCAAGGCATAAACCAGGCTGCCATGGCAGGTCAGGTACATGCCGGCTTCGCTTACCCTCACGCCGTCAGCGCCAAAATAATACTCTGTGCCATCGACCACGCGTGCATCGCTCTTCACCAGCGTCTTTGTGCCATTGTGATAGTCATAACATTTCCTGCTGACCATATCGTACAATTGCGTGCACCTGCCGGAACCGTTAAAGTAATACTTTTTCTTGTCTGCCTCAAGCCAGGTTTTCTTCTGCTTTACCCACTTCTTATGACGGTAACTGTATTTATAATACCTCCATATTCCCTTTGTGTTCTGCAGTTTTGCGGTCACCCATTTGGATTTGCCAACCTGTATGTATTCTTTGGACGATGATTTTTTCCAGCCCTTTTTCGTCAGCCGGACTCCATTTTTCCCAAAGTAATAAATCTTCCCATTGTGAAGCTTGCAGATATCTTTCTTCAGCACGCGCATTTTGCCTTTTTCGTATACCCGGCACTTTTGGGTTTGGGGATTATAAATTTTGCTGCATCTGCCTCTCCTGTCAAAATAGTACCGTTTCCTATCGACATAAATCCAGACATCTTTCTGCTTTCGCCATTTATCTGCCTTATAATCATACTTGTAATATTTCCATCCTGTCTTGGTATTCTCCAGCTTAGCAGCTATATAGCCGGATTTCGCCATCTGCAGATAGCATTTGCCGGATATTTTATGCCAGCCCTTTTTTGTTATCTGTACGCCTTTGTCATTGAAATAGTACAGCTTGCCGTCATTCAGCCTGCAGATACCTTTCCTGACAGCCTGAACGCCATCGCCGGGGCTGACGGCTCTTGTTTCATGCCCGCCAGCCGACTGCTCTGCTTTCTCTATGCTGTTTCCTCCCTGCTGCTCTGCTTCCTCCATGCTGTTCCCATTCTGCAGTTCTGCTGCCTGCGTATGTACAACCGGGGTACTGCACAGCAAAGACAGCAGCAGCAGATATATCATCACTGTCCTGCCGAATTTCCTCAACGTTTCTTTTGTTCCAGCCATAAGCCACTTCCATTCTTCTGTATTCCCATACAAATCTTATTTTACTGTTATCCCTTCCACAGACATCACCTTGTCTGCAGAAATTCATTCTCCCTCTGTGCTTCCTCATCCTCCGGGTAATCTTTCACATAAGACGCCATCTTCTCCTTCGCCTTGGCAAAATCATACAGATACTCATAACAGATGATTTCATTGCGCCGTAAGCTTTTGTCATCCTCCGGCTTGCCCGCCGCAAGCGCCTGCTGAAACAGTTCCAGTGCCTTTTTATATTTCCCGGCTTCCAGCTGCATTTCTCCCAGGGCAATCATCGTATCCGTGTCGGCATCATTCTGCTTTAGATAACTTTCATAGAGGGATTTAGCCTTTTTATCATCTCCCTGTGCCTCGTAGACCTGCGCCAGATAAAGCAGCGCCTTGGTATCGCCCATCTTGATTGCCTGGTCCAGTTCTTTCCTGGCATTGTCATACTCCTCCCGAATCAGGTAGATATGTCCCCTCTCCCGGTAATCCTCAGCAGTGCTGCCGGAGAGCTCTAACGCCTTTGCCACCAGTTCTTCTGCCTCACTGTCAAATCCGGCCCCTGCCAGATTCTCATAGACCGAGAGATAAAGCGCATAATTATTGCCGGAAAGCGCCAATGCACTGGCATAATCCTTGCGTGCATTTTCGCTGTCACCCTCCTTGAGGTACACACAGCCCCTAATAAAATATGCCGTGGCATCTTCATCATTATAATCAATCAGCGCATCACAGGTTGTGATGGCGCCCTTCGTATCTCCGCTGTTATACTGGGCAGTCGCCTTGTAATAGCAGATGTCCAATTCCATATCGCCGATTACCGCCTGGGACTGATCCAAGGCTTTCTGAAAGGCCTCCACTGCCTCCTCATATTTGCCCTCATCCATCTTATTGATTCCCACCTGCCGATATGCCTGCTGGTTCTCCAGCGCCTCCTGGTTGCCCTGGCAGCCCGCCAGGCACAAACACGCAGACACCACAGCCACAAGCAGCGACAGTCTTTTATGAAAAAACGGCAGCCTCCTATGAAATAAATTCTTTCCCTCTTTAAGTTGCATGTTCTCTGCCTCCCTCTCTCTGTGGTAGCTGCGCCAGGATGATTGCCACAAACATCAGCACGCAGCCCAAAATTTCCCATGGGGTCAGTTTCTGTGATAGCAGCACCATTCCTGCCAGCACGGAAATCACTGATTCCAGGCTGAGTATCAGAGATGCCACTGTAGGGTTCATCCCCTTCTGCCCCACAATCTGCAATGTATATGCCACGCCGCAGGACATGATTCCCGCATATAATACAGGCTGCCAGGCGTTGAGGATGTCCATAATCCGTGGCTCTTCCGCCACCAGCATCCCCAAGCCCGACAAAATCCCGCACACAAAAAACTGGATGCAGGACATTTTCACGCCATCGGCGCGTACCGTAAAATAATCTATTACCAGGATATGCAAGGAAAACAGCAGCGCACAAATCATCAGTAGAATTTCGCCTTTGCCAATAGGCAGCCAGGAAATGAGCCGCTCTGTCTCCACCGTGGAAGCATTGCCTTTGATACACAGAAAATATAGTCCGAACAGCGCAAACAAAACGCCAACCCATACGTTCAGCCCGCATTTCCTGTGCAGGAAAATCCCCAGCACCGGCACAATGATAATATAACACGCCGTGATAAAACCCGCTTTGCCCACGGAGGTATAGAGTATCCCCATCTGCTGGAAATTGCTTGCCAGACACAGCAGAATGCCGCATAAAGTTCCGCCAGCCAGCAAATCCTTGCGCTGCCTTTTCTTATCTGGTAAATCTGCCCCTGCTGTCCCAGGATTTGCTTGCTGCCTGCCCAGGAGCCAGATACAGGGAATCAGCACCAGCCCTCCCAGCAAGGAGCGTACGCAGTTAAAGGTCAGCGGACCCACGTAATCCATGCCTACGCTCTGCGCCACAAACGCCACGCCCCAGATTGTGGCAGTAAGGAGCAGCAGCAGAGAATTCCTTATTTTCATCTTTTCCATCTTATCTGTCCCATCAAATAAGACTGCCGCAAAACAGCCTCGGACAAATCCTGTCCTCCGATGGTATTGCAGCAGTTCCTTTATATATTACAGTTCACTCCCACACCATTCGCAAAGGTTCTCCGTGTTGGCTGACGAGTGAACTGTAACCTATATATTATCGTATTATTTAGACTCCGGCATTTTTACTTTCACTTTGTCTAAATGCCAGATGTCATCCACATATTCCTGAATCGTGCGGTCTGACGTAAACTTGCCGGCATGAGCCACATTAAGCATCGCCATCCTGGCCCAGCCTTTTTCATCCCTGTATGCTTTCTCTACTCTCTCCTGCGCTTCTATATAGGAGCGGAAATCCTTGAGGATAAAGTAAGTATCTGCATACTGGGTCTCCTTCGTATTCAGCAAGGAATTGTACAATGGACGAAACAGTTCCGGGTCGTTCTGTGAATACATGCCATTAATCAGCTGCATCAGCACCTGACGCACATCCTGGTCACTGTTGAAAATCTGCATGGGGTCATAGTCGCGTTTCTGCTCATGCTCAATGACTTCCTGGGAACTCATGCCGAAGATAAAGGCATTCTCTTCTCCCACTTCCTCTACAATCTCCACATTCGCGCCGTCCATCGTTCCCAGCGTTACCGCACCGTTTAACATGAACTTCATGTTGCCGGTTCCAGAAGCCTCCTTGCTCGCCGTGGAAATCTGTTCGGACACATCTGCTGCCGCAAAAATCCACTCAGCCGTCGACACCTTATAATCCTCGATAAATACCACCTTAATCTTGCCGCCAATCGAGGCATCGTTATTGATTACCTCTGCCACACTGTTAATCAGCTTAATCGTCAGCTTGGCAATGCGGTATCCTGCAGCCGCCTTGGCGCCGAAGATAAAGGTCCTGGGATAGAAATCCATCTCCGGGTGTTCCTTAATCTTATTATAAAGGTACATTACATGCAGGATATTCAATAACTGGCGCTTATATTCATGGAGACGTTTCACCTGTACGTCAAAAATAGAACGCGGATCCACTTTCACGCCGTTATGCTTCTCTATATATTCAGCTAAGCGCAATTTATTGCGGTATTTGATGTTCATGAACTCCTGCTGCGCTTTCTCATCATCCACATACACAGCTAATTTCTCCAAATGCGGCAGATTCGTTACCCAGTCGTTGCCGATATATTTATTGACCCACTCAGACAGCAGGGGATTGCCATGATAGAGGAATCTTCTCTGCGTGATACCATTGGTCTTATTGTTGAATTTCTCCGGGAACATCATATAGAAATCATGCAGTTCCTGGTTCTTTAATATCTCAGTATGCAGCCTTGCCACACCGTTGACGGAACAGCCGGCAGCAATTGCCAGATGCGCCATTTTCACCTGTCCATCGTAAATGATTGCCATTTTCTGTACCTTATTGCGGTCTCCCGGGAACTTTTTCTCAATGTCTAAGATAAAGCGGCGGTTGATTTCCTCCACAATCTGGTAAATTCTCGGCAGCAGCCTGGAAAAAATCTCAATCGGCCATTTCTCCAATGCCTCCGACATAATCGTGTGGTTCGTATAAGCGCAGGTATGCGTGGTAATCTCCCATGCCTCATCCCATTCCATGTTCTCCTCATCGAGAAGGATGCGCATAAGCTCTGCCACTGCTACCGTAGGATGCGTATCATTCAGCTGGATTGCCACCTTCTCCGGCAGCTTATGCAAATCGGTATGATGCTTCTTATAACGTGTGATTGCGCGCTGTACGCTGGCTGAAACGAAGAAATACTGCTGTTTCAGGCGCAGCTCTTTGCCCTGGATATGGTTGTCATTGGGATAGAGCACTTCCACAAGGTTCCTGGCAAGGTTCTCCTGCTCTACGGCTTTCTTATAATCACCCTTGTCAAATGCATCCAGCTCAAAATATTCTTCCGGCTCTGCATCCCAGGCAATCAATACGTTAACCATGTTGTTGTTGTATCCGAGTACCGGCATGTCATAAGGTACGGCACGTACAGACTGATAGCCCTCATGGATGAACTTCGTCCTTCCGTTGCCGCACATCTCCGAACGCACATAACCGCCGAATTTGACCTGGAACGTATGCTCCGGGCGGCGCAGTTCAAAGGGATAGCCATCCTTCAGCCAGTTATCCGGCACTTCCACCTGGAAACCATTGTCAATCTTCTGGCGAAACAGTCCGTAACGGTAGCGGATTCCACAGCCATAGGCGGGATAGCCCAAGGTAGAAAGAGATTCCATAAAGCAAGCTGCAAGACGTCCTAAACCGCCATTTCCCAATGCCGGGTCCGGCTCCTGGTCCTCTATCACATTCAAATCAAAGCCAATCTCTTCCAACGCTTCCTTCACTTCCGTGTAGGCAGTCATGTTAATCAGGTTATTGCCCAAAGCCCTGCCCATGAGGAACTCCATGGACATGTAGTACAGAATCTTGGGGTCTTCCTCCTCAAATGTCTTCTGTGTGGCAAGCCACTGGTCAATAATTACATTCTTGACTGCATTGGACACCGCCTGGTATACCTCCTGCTGGGAAGCCTCCTCCAAGGTCTTGCGGTAAAGATTCTTTACGTTGTTCTTAATTTCCTGAATGAATTTTTCCTTGTCAATTATCCTTTTCATAGCCATCTCCTTTTTCTCTGGTACACGCCTGTTAACCAAACAGGACCATCTCTGCCTTGTCGGCATCTTATTCCTGTTTACTGAACTTTTTCTACTCCGAGCACCACGTGTTCTCCATTGATATTCCATTCCTTCTCGTATCCTTTTATCTGCGTGCTGTCAATGTCCTCAGCAAGCACTTCAGACTGTATCTGCGCGCCATGCTTACAAAAGACGGTGTCTATCTTTTCTTCTGCCTGATAAGAAACGGTAATCTTATCCATCACCTCAAAGCCGGCTTCCTTGCGCATGGTCTGAATCTTGCTGATAAGCTCACGCACAAAGCCTTCCTCGATAAGTTCCGGCGTCAGATTCGTATCAAGGACCACGGTTACTTCATTATCACCCTCTGTCACATAGCCTTCCTGCTGGGTCATGGTAATCAGAAGGTCCTCCTCACATAATACAACTTCTGCATCTACGCTGTCAAGTGTCAGGCTGCCCTTCTCTTTCAGCTCGGCATATGCCTTGTTGCCGTCAAGCTCGCTTAACGCCTGCTGGATCTGCTTTAAGTACTTGCCGTATTTGGGTCCCACCGTGCGCAGCTGCGGCTTAAAGGCATAGTCTGTAAAGCTGCTGACGTCCTCCGTAAATTCCACGTTCTTCACATTCAGCTCATCGGCGATGATTTCCTGGAAAAACTCCGGCAGCCCAAATGGGGCTTTGACAAACATCTTTCCAATTGGCTGGCGGTTCTTGATATTGGCATTGTTACGGCAGGCCCTGCCCATCACCACGATTTTCAGCACGGCATCCATGTTCTTTTCCAGTTCTTTATCCACCATAGCCGCATCTGCTGCCGGGAAATCGCACAGATGGACGCTTATCGGTGCAGATTTGTCGATGCTGCACACCAGATTGCGGTAAATGTCTTCCGTCATAAAGGGAATCATGGGGGCTGCCAGCTGGCTCACAGTCACCAATGAAGTGTACAAGGTCATGTAAGCATTGATTTTATCCTGTTCCATGCCTTTTGCCCAGAAACGTTCCCTGCTCCTTCTGACATACCAGTTGCTCATGTCCTCCACAAACTCCTGCAGCGCCCTGGCAGCTTCCGGGATGCGGTAATTGCCCAAATCCTCGTCCACTTCCGTGACCAGCGTGTTCAATTTGGACAGAAGCCATTTATCCATCACGGATAATTTATCATATTCCAATTTATATTTCGTGGCATCAAATTCGTCAATATTGGCATAGAGAATGAAAAATGCATAGGTATTCCACAGCGTGCCCATAAATTTACGCTGTCCCTCCTGCACAGCTTTGCCGTGGAAACGGTTCGGCAGCCAGGGTGCGGAATTGATGTAGAAATACCAGCGGATGGCGTCTGCGCCGTAAGTCTCCAACGCTTCAAAGGGGTCTACGGCATTGCCCTTGGACTTGCTCATCTTCTGCCCATTCTCATCCTGCACATGCCCCAGCACGATAACATTCTCGTACGGCGCCTTGTTAAACAGCAGCGTGGACTCTGCCAGCAGCGAGTAAAACCAGCCGCGCGTCTGGTCCACAGCCTCCGAAATAAACTGTGCCGGGAACTGCTGTTCAAAGAGTTCTTTATTCTCAAACGGATAATGATGCTGCGCGAACGGCATTGCCCCGGAATCAAACCAGCAGTCAATGACCTCCGGCACACGGTGCATCTGCTTGCCGCAATGCGGGCATTTGATGGTCACCGCATCAATGTAGGGACGGTGCAGCTCAATCTCTTCCGGGCAGTTGTCGGACATCTCTTTCAATTCCGCGATGCTGCCGATGGAATGCATGTGCCCGCACTCGCATTCCCAGATATTCAGCGGCGTTCCCCAGTAACGGTTGCGGGAAATTCCCCAGTCCTGCACATTTTCCAGCCAGTCGCCGAAACGCCCCTTGCCGATGCTCTCAGGAATCCAGTGAATCGTATTGTTGTTGCGGATTAAGTCTTCCTTAACCTCCGTCATCTTGATAAACCAGGATTCCCGCGCATAGTAGATGAGCGGCGTATCGCAGCGCCAGCAGTGTGGGTATTCATGCTCGAACTTCGGCGCATCAAACAACAATTTCTGGTCTTCCAAATCCTGTAAAATCATGAGGTCTGCCTTTTTACAGAAAACGCCCGCATAAGGCGTGCCTTCGGTCAGTTCTCCTTTGCCGTTCACAAACTGCACGAAAGGCAAATCATAATCCCTGCCCACCTTGGAGTCATCTTCACCGAATGCCGGCGCAATATGGACGATTCCGGTACCGTCCGTCATCGTGACATAGGTGTTGCAGGTGACAAAATGTGCTTTCTTATGCTGCTTGGCTGCAGCCTCTCCGGCACAGGCAAACAATGGCTCATATTCCCGGTATTCCAAATCCTTGCCTTTATACGTCTCCAAGACCTCATACGCTTTCTCGCCAGCCGCCTGCTGTTCCTTGTCCAGCAGGGAAGATAAGACCTTATCCAGCAATGCCTCCGCCATATAATAGGTATAGCCGTCAATTGCTTTTACTTTGCAGTAAGTCTCCACTGGGTGCATACAGAGCGCAAGGTTCGAAGGCAGCGTCCAGGGCGTGGTCGTCCACGCCAGGAAATAGGCGTCCTCACCTACTGCCTTGAAGCGGACAATCGCGGAACGTTCCTTCACGGTCTTATAGCCCTGGGCAACCTCCTGCGCGGACAGCGGCGTCCCGCAGCGCGGGCAGTAAGGCACAATCTTGAACCCCTTATAGAGTAATTTCTTATCCCAGATTTCCTTCAATGCCCACCACTCAGACTCAATGAAATCATTGTGGTAGGTGACATAGGGGTTGTCCATGTCCGCCCAGAAACCGACCGTGCCGGAGAAATCCTCCCACATGCCCTTGTATTTCCAGACGCTCTCTTTACATTTATCTATAAATGGCTCTAATCCGTATTCTTCAATCTGCTCCTTGCCGTCCAATCCCAGCAGCTTCTCCACTTCCAGTTCTACCGGCAGCCCATGCGTATCCCAGCCCGCCTTACGCGGAACCATCTTGCCCTTCATGGTCTGGTATCTCGGTATCATGTCCTTAATGACGCGCGTCAGCACATGGCCGATATGCGGCTTGCCGTTTGCCGTGGGCGGTCCGTCGTAGAACGTATAGGTCTCGCCGTCCTTCCGGTTGTCCATGCTCTTCTTAAAAATATCCTGCTCTTTCCAGAACTGCTCTGTCTGCTTTTCTCTTTCCACAAAGTTTAAATTCGTCTCGACTTTGCTATACATCATGATTCTCCTTTCGTGCGATTGTTCAAATTATAAATCCTGCCCTTCCCTTTTGTCAAGGGAGGGCAGGATTTTAATTGGATGCGCACGGATTTGCTCAGCATTTCCTATGCTAGCCATCTGCTATCATTTATCTGCGATTTCTTCTCTCACCAAATCATAATGTACGCCGTCAATGTCTATGCCTGTCAGTTCATTGGGGTCGTCTATCGGCATAATCCTGCCCCAATCCTCTCTGTCCACATTGAAATGTCCTGCGGAAATCAGAAAACTAGGCCCTGAAACCGTCCGCCCCACATCATATAACTGTGTCCATGCATAACCCATTTCCAATGTTGAACCATCTTCCATCTCAAATGCCAGCGGAATCCCATCTGGATACACAAAATTTTCGTTATCCCCTTTCTCTGCCAAAAAGCCTTCACTGCATTCAACACACGACATTCCTTCTTTATCAAACCAATGCTTGTGCGTTCCATGATCCTTGCCAAACAGTGCATAGGACAGCTTGGAAACAACCAGATATTCTGGCTCATAATACTCGCTGGGAGATTTGTCGCCTACCAACCGGTAGGAAACGGTATCAAGAGCGCTGCATACCTTAACTTCGCCAATCCCCTGGCTTCTATACATGGGATAAAACAAGGTCAGGCTTTCATTTTTAAGTGGGAAGCTGCCGCTGTCGTTCTCAAAGGAACATGCAAAATACCTTGTTTTCTCCGTTGCCAGTTCCTCCTGTTCATGCAGTTCCCATCCGCCTATAACCGTTTTAGTTTTAGATTTAATCTCACCGTCAACCGCAACCGTTATAGAAGCATCATAATCATTATAATCATCACCGGCATACGATGTAAATCTTATGCTTTCTGTATCGAATTCCTGCTCTCTCAACCATTGCTCCCCTTCTGCATCTAACGCCTCATAGCAGATGGTACAATATGTGCAGGCGCCGTCTGAAATCATCTCCTGTATCCGCATCCTTACATGTCCATATTTTCCCTCATCCTCATAGACATTGGGCACAATGTCCTGTTTGATATCCGCATTTACATAGAAAAATTCCCTTACTAATCCCGTTATCTGGTCTGCCCAGCTTGTCTGCGGAATCAGGGCAACAAATACAAGCACTGCCGCCGCAATGCTGGCTGCCATTTTCAGCCCAGCCCAGCTATGCTGCTTCTTCTCTCCCTTGGCAGCTATCTTTTCAATTTCTTCCCACATCCAGTCCTGAGTTTCCTTGCTGGGCAGTATTTCTTCCTGCATTTTTCTGTAATCCAACCTCATATTCACCACGCCTTTCTTACTTTTTCCTGCGGTTCATCTTCTGGAAATGTCACCGCATGTTCTTTGCCCTCCAGTTCCAGCCGCAGTATTTTCCGTGCCTTTGCCAGGCGGCTCCTCACAGTGGACGCATTGACACGGAGCATCTTGGCAATCTCCGCGCTGTGGTATCCCTCAAAATAATACAGGTACACCGGCAGCCGGTATTTTTCTTCCAACTCCTCCACCATCCGAAGCAGCAGATTATCCGTTTCCTCCCTCCCCCTATCATGGACGGAGGCATCATAGGCAACCTGCTTCTTGCGCCAGCTTCTCCTGAGCTGGCTCTTGCAGCAGTTTGAGGCTGTCACAATCAGCCATGCCCTGGCTTTTTCCTCATCCTCATAGGCAAAATCCCCCTGCAATAGCCGCAGAAACGTTTCCTGAACCATGTCACAGGCATCCGCCTGGTTTTTCATATAGAGAAAGCAGATACTGTATACTGCAGCAAAATATTTATCATACAATTCCTCTGCATTTTTGACCTGCATGTTCCTCACTCCTTCCTTCCAGGGACTGTCCGTTGGCACTTAAGCAAGGCGGCAATTCCTGTTGTTATCTGTAAACGCTTACATATATAAAACTCCTCAGGGAGACATTTTGTCCACGAAATATAATATTTTTGGAAAAAATTGAGGCTGTGACGCCTGTTTCAGCGTCACAGCCCGATTGAACTTACACCTTTTCAATATGTACGGTAGGTATCCATATTCTCAAGTTCCTGAATTATGTCGTAATAATTCTCGTAATAATCCTCAGCAAACCCGGAACTGTTCATGACAATGGTAAATACTATGCTTATCACCATCAGGATCAAGCCAACGGCAGAACAGATAATGCCCGCAATTGCCATTCCCCGGCCTCTTCCTGCACCCTTGCTGATCTGCAAGATTCCCAGCACGATTGACACAATCGCCAACGGCGCACATGGGCAGCTGCAGCAGCAGGTAACAATAGAAAGAATACCGCAAATCAGGGAAGCAATTCCAAATCCCTGTCCCTGCTCTTCATAATTCGCAGTGTACTGGTTGTGATACACCGGCTCTGCATAGCCCGAGAGCGGGGTCTGCTGGCTCTGGTCCCCATAATTCTGATTGTCATTGTAGCCTTGTTGCTGGCTGTAGCCTGACTGCTGTCCACCATAACCTTGCAGCTGTTGGTAATTCTGCAGCCCTGCCTGCGGCTGCTGGCCAGTGCCTTTGTTCAGGTTTACTTCCTGCGGTTGGTCTGCGCTTTCGTTCAAATTCAGCTGCGGCTGCTGGTCGGTGCCCTTGTTCAGGTTCACCTGTGGCTGCTGGGATGCATCTGGCTGCTGTCCATTATTTCCAAACACGTTGTTATCTTCGTTCATGTAAATCCTCCCACCTGTTGTTTTCTAATATCTCTTATAATAGTAAGGGACAAATCATTTTGTCGCTTACTATTATTATAACAGACCTGATTTTATAATACAAGAAATATCAATTATAGCTGGTAAATCCTAACCCTGACATCCCGAACCCTAGTTTCTTTTTTAGCAGGATGCTCCAGGCAGACATACCAACCCGCAGTTCTGCATTTGCTAATTCGTTGTACATTTCCGTTGGCGCTCCGCTGTACTCTTTAAAAATAAAATTCAGTTTCGTATTATTTGTAAAAGACGCAACTTCGATAAAAGTCGATGCCTCACAGAACATATAATATGAGCCAGCATAAAGAAACTCACATTCTGCCGCTGTACTTCCATTCCTGCCTATTTTCATTGAAATCAAAGCTTTATCTGGGCCTGAGCAGATAAACTGAAACTGATTTGTACGATGGTCATAGACAATTCCTGTCTTCCAAAGTTCACCCTCAACATAAAATGAATAGCTGATAAAACGGCTGCCAGAAGAATTCACATCTCCCATGAGATTAATATAATTGTACAATCTATCAAAATTCGTCACTGTTTTGACACTGACCGTGCAGGAATAAGCACGTCCCTGGCATTCTGCGGTGACTGTGGCGGCTCCATCTGCTACGGCGGTCACCTTGCCGGCAGAATTTACACTTGCTACAGCCGGATTGGAACTCTTCCAAACTATGGGACTTTTCGCTCCCAACAACTTCAAAGTTACTGTCTGTCCTGGCTCAAGGGACAACGACTTGTAATTCAGCCTTATATTCAGTGTCTTCGCTGATTTTTTCTTGCTCCAGGCGCCATAATATATTTTTCCAGAAACTTTCTTATAGCCTCTGACCTGCACATAGTACTTTTTCCCCTTGGCAAGTTTCTTTAACGTAACCTGCTTTGTTTTCGCGCCTTTCACTTTCTTAGTTTTGCTTCCCTTCATACTGCTTTTGGCAGAATAGCGGACTTGGTAACCGTCTATGTTTTTCTTGGCTCCCCATTTGACTTTAATCTGTCCCTCGGCACTGGCAGATACAGATTTCAGCGCAATATTGGGCGGCAGGATCGTATAATTCAAGGTTTTCATGCCCGTATACATATTGCCCTTAAATCTG
The DNA here is from genome assembly GCA_910583835.1 of uncultured Lachnospiraceae bacterium. GTDB lineage: Bacteria > Bacillota > Clostridia > Lachnospirales > Lachnospiraceae > Petralouisia. The sequence goes on from CAJTYM010000026.1 coordinate 28,750, forward strand.
ACTGTCACCTTATATTTTCCAATATTTTTTGATTTCTTGTTTGCATAGGAAACAGTATAATTTATATCAGGAATGTTTGTGCCTTTGCTGTCTTTCACGATAACTTTCGGCGTCTGCACTTTCCCATTATAGCGGTAAGTAACTTGGGAAAGCTGCAATGTAGAGATCCTGTAATAGGTGTTTATGGGAACCTTATGCCCGCAGTTCTGACAGATATTTACTGTACCGCCATCGCTGCTGAAGTTAGCCTTTGCTGTCTGCAAAAGATACTTATGCCCCAATGGATTCACTTCCACCTTGGAAATCTGTTTGCTGCCGGACATATCGCTAAATTTTTTACCACAGTCCTCGCAATAAAAATATTCTATATTCCCTTTCTGCGTACAGGTTGCTTTCTTTGCCTCTACACGCCAAAGGCTGTGCCCCAGCGGCTTTATTATAATTTCCTCTGCCGCAAGTTCTTCCAGTCCATCCGCATCCCGATACTGTTTTCCGCAGCTTTCACATCTATAATAGGCAAGATGCCCTTCTTCTTCGCAAGCCGGCAGTTTTGCCGCAACTTCCACCAGACTGTGCCCGGATTTCTCCGTATAGATTTCGTCTGGCGTAATCTCTTCCAAGCCACCCATATCTCGGTACAATTTCCCACATCTGCCGCATTTATAATGCTCTATGCTGCCAGCCTGAGCACAGCTTGCCGGGTTCGCCTCCACCTTGACAATACTGTGCCCAAGCTTTTCTATTTTGGTATCCCCTAATGTTATTTCCTGCGCTCCATCTGCATCGCGGAATAATTTCCTACAATTTTCACATGTATAGTAGGCAATTCTCCCCTCCGCCGTGCACGTCGCCTGCACTCCTTCCTCTTTCACAAGGCTGTGGGCAGATTTCTCTATCACAAGGTCCTCCGCCCTTATTTCCTCTGCTCCACCTGCATCGCGGAATAATTTCCCGCAATTTTCACATGTATAGTAGGCAATGCTCCCCTCCGTCGTGCAGGTCGCCTGCACTTCTTCCTCTTTCACAAGGCTGTGGGCAGACTTCTCTATCACAACATCCTCCGCCCTTATTTCCTCTGCTGCATCTGCATCGCGGAATAATTTCCCACATTTTTCACATTTGTAATGTTCTATACTCCCCTTTATTTCACACGTAGCCTGAATTTCTTCCACTTTTGTGAGACTATGCGCCGCCTCTTCCCTAATATCTTCAAGAGTTATTTCCGCATTGCCTGATTGATCAAGAAAATATCTGCCGCACAGCACACACTTGTAATATGCTTTGCCTTCGATTCCAGAACAGATATTTCCCAACTCATTTGCCACAACTATTTCACTATGCGGCACTGTCATTTCCCGTTCTTCTACAGCGCCGCACACGGTACAAGTATAAGTCACCTTATTATTTGCACAGTTAAGATTGCTCTTATCCCCATCATCCCACTCATGCGCATGTTCTTCAAAATGATGTCCATTCTCTTTGGCATATGTTTCAATCGCTGAGCCTTTTGCCCCAACAAGGGTTAGGTTCTTGGTTCCCATAAATACGATAGTCCCAATTGTCACAACAGATGATGGGACGATTATCTCTTTCAAGGCAATGCAATCTCGAAATGCACAGCTTGCTATCTCCGTTAAACTTTTCGGCAATACCACATTTTGCAAACTGCTGCAGCCCTCAAACGTATCCCCCCATATTTTGGATACCCCCTCCGGAATGATAATTTCCCGCAGACCGCTGCATTTTGCAAAGGCACTATCTGCTATCGACTTTACCTTAGATGGAATTACCAGTTCCTGCAGACTGCTGCAGCCCTCAAATGCGTTTCCTGCAATTCTAGTGACTTCTTCCGGAATCGTAATGCTCTGCAATTTGCTGCATCTTAAAAACAAACTACGTGGTATCTCCTTTATGCCAGATGGCAGCATAACGCTCTGCAGGTTACTGCAGCCCGAAAATACACTCTCTCCTATTACCGTTACATTTTCCGGAATAATCATCTCTTGTATGCCGCTGCAATCTCGAAATGCACCATCTCCTATTTGAGTTACTCCTGAAGGAATCACAAGTTCCTGTAGGCTGCTGCAGCCTTCGAACGTATACTGCTTTATCTCCGTTACAGCAGATGGGATGGCAAATTCCTGCAGATTCTCACATCCTCTAAATATCCACCCTCCCAGTTCCGTTACTTCAGATGGGATTACAACATTCTGCAGATTACTGCAGCCCGAAAATACAGAACCTGGTATCCTTGTCACTCCAGCCGGAATCACCATCTCCCGTAAACTGCTGCAATCTTCAAATGCTGCATCACCTATCTTGATGACACTCAATGGTATGGCTAATTCCTGTAGGCTGCTGCAGCCCTCAAATGCAGAAGATCCTATCTCTGTCATCCCATCCGGTATGGTGACTTCCTGTAAACTGCTGCAATCCTCAAACAGGCAACCTCTTAGATATTTTACATTTGCCGGAATCCTCATATGGGTCAGCCGTGTGCAGCCTTTGAAAGTTTTAAACCCAAAGTCCATAACAGTGTCTGAAAACGTCACTTCATTTACATTCATACAACCCACAAAAGCATAATCGCCAATTTGGTCCACGCCATCTTCCACTACTATGCGCGTGATATTTTCCCGGTTTGCATACCACGGAGCCTCCCTATTATCTGAGGGCTGAAACTCTTCCACTCTATAATTGTCCATGGCTCCGCTTCCGCTGATTGTCAATGTCCCATCACTTGCCAATGTCCAGTTTACCTGCGCCCCGCAGCTACCGGATGCCACAGCCCCGGCTTCTTCTGCCGCCGCCGTCATCGGCAGCATCGTAAAAAACATGCAAATTGACAAGATTACCGCTATTAATCTTTTGTTCATAAACCCGCCTCCCAAATCCTTCACATTAGTCTTTACAATAATTATATTACTTCTGCTTTCCATGTCAATTGAAAAACAGCAACAAAAATACAAACGCACAGCAAACCGGGTCTTGCCAAATGCCGCCGCGGGCAGTATAATACGCTAGTGTGATAAATAACGGCAACAGTTTAACGATTTGAGAAAGAGGGATATTTTTATGAAAATGAAACGTGAAGATATACGCAACATCGCCATCATCGCCCATGTAGACCATGGCAAGACCACGCTGGTGGACGAGCTGCTGAAACAAAGCGGCGTTTTTCGTGCCAACCAGGAAGTGCAGGAGCGCGTGATGGATTCCAATGACATTGAGCGGGAACGCGGGATTACCATCCTCTCGAAAAATACCGCCGTCTTTTATAAGGATACAAAAATCAACATTATCGACACCCCAGGACATGCAGACTTCGGCGGCGAAGTGGAGCGCGTGCTCAAGATGGTGAACGGCGTGGTGCTCGTGGTGGACGCGTTTGAGGGCGCCATGCCGCAGACAAAATTCGTGCTGATGAAAGCCCTTGCCTTAGACCTCCCGGTGATTGTGTGCATCAACAAGATTGACCGCCCGGAAGCGCGCCCGGATGAAGTGATAGACGAGGTGCTCGAACTGTTCATGGATTTAGACGCCTCAGACGAGCAGCTCGACTGCCCCTTTCTCTATGCCTCGGCAAGGGACGGCTACGCCGTAAAAGACTTAAATGACGAGAAGAAAGACATGACCGCGCTGTTTGAGACCATATTAGAGTATATCCCCGCGCCGGAAGGAGACCCGGACGCCAACACGCAGGTATTAATCAGCACCATCGACTACAATGAATATGTCGGGCGTATCGGCGTGGGCAAAGTGGACAACGGCTGCCTGAAAATCAACCAGGACGCCGTAGTAGTGAACCATCATGAACCGGACAAGCTGCAGAAAGTGCGTATCAGCAAATTATATGAATTTGATGGGCTGAACAAAGTGGACGTTGCCGAAGCAAACATCGGCTCCATCGTTGCCATCTCCGGCATTGCGGACATCCATATAGGAGATACCATCTGCGCCCCGGAACATCCGCAGGCCATAGATTTCCAAAAAATTTCTGAGCCTACGATTTCCATGAATTTTATTGTCAATGACAGCCCGCTTGCCGGGCAGGAAGGGAAATTCGTAACCTCACGCCACATCCGTGACCGCCTGTTCCGCGAACTGAACACAGACGTCTCGCTGCGCGTGGAGGAGACAGACAGCCCGGACTGCCTGAAAGTATCGGGCAGGGGAGAACTGCATCTTTCCGTACTGATTGAAAATATGCGCCGGGAAGGCTATGAGTTTGCTGTCAGCAAAGCAGAAGTGTTATACCATACAGATGAAAACGGCAAGCGTTTAGAGCCCATGGAACTTGCCTATGTCGATGTACCGGATGAATTTACCGGCTCCGTCATAGAAAAGCTGAGCCAGCGCAAAGGGGAACTTCGCAACATGGGACCCATCAGCGGCGGCTACACCCGCTTAGAATTCAACATTCCTTCCCGGGGGCTTATCGGCTACCGCAACGAATTCATGACGGACACCAAGGGAAACGGTATCATCAACACGATTTTCAACGGCTATGAGCCTTATAAAGGAGACATCGCCTACCGCAAGCAAGGTTCCCTCATTGCCTTTGAATCCGGCGAATCCGTCACCTACGGACTGTTCAGCGCCCAGGACCGCGGCGCCCTGTTTATCGGCGCGGGCACCAAAGTCTACGCCGGCATGGTTATCGGGCAGTGCGCCAAGCCGGAAGACATTGAACTCAACGTGTGCAAGAAAAAGCACCTCACCAACACCCGCTCTTCGAGTGCAGATGAGGCGCTCACTTTGACGCCGCCCAAAATCCTCAGCCTGGAACAGGCATTGGAATTTATTGAGACAGATGAGCTTCTGGAAGTTACCCCCAAGAGCCTGCGTATCCGCAAGCGGATTCTGGACCCCACTCTGCGCAAGCGGGCAGCCTTAAAAAAGTAAACTACAGCGCTTCCTTGGCAATCGCTTCCAACTGCTCCTGCGATACCTTAAGTTCAACCTCGGTTTCTTCCTGCCTGGCCTGCAGTTCCTCATACGCCAGGCCGCTCCGGACACTGTCTTTCAGCAGCCCTTTCACTTCCTCGAAGGGCTGCACTGCCTGTTCAGACCTCTTAAGGCAGCGCATAACCATTACGTTCTCCCCTATTGCAAAAGGCTCGCACACTTCCCCCTGCTGCATGTCAGAGGCAGTCAGCCACCGCTGCATATATGCCCCGCTCTTTCCCTCCTGCATATTGAGGGACGACATAGTAAGCTCATAGAAATTAACGGCGGGATATTTCTCTGCAAGATACGGTAAATCGGTATGCTCCCTCAGGTCCTCCGCTACCTGTGCTGCCTGTTCATTCCCCACATCTGCCGCCATCTCGGCAATTAGCATGTCCACGCTCACCTCACTGGTATACTCCTGCTGGTTTTCCTCATAAATTGCCTGCAGTTCCCCATCCGAAATCTCTTGTTCCCCTTTGAGAATCTCTGTCAGTTCATACTCTGCCTGGGTATAGGCGTAATCATAGTATTCCCGAAGACCAAAAGCAGTAATGCCATAGAGGGTCCCTCCCGACTCTTCCAACTCTTGACGTCTATCATTTTCCCCCTCCTGCTGCGCCGCCAGGGACAGGTAATCCAAGTCTGTCGTAATCCCCTTTTCCTTGGCAAGCTGCGCCACAGTTTTGTTATGGACCAACGTTTCCCTGGCAAACTGCATGGCCTGATCCAACGGCCGTTCTCCCGGCTTCCCGGCATCCCAGAAATCCTTGCTGTTGACCGTATCCGTATCATACTGCTGCTTGATTTTGGCCTGGCAGCTGTCAACAATCATCTGGTACTCTGCTTTTACCACAGGTTGGCCTGCAATTTCCATGATTACCTCACTGTCTTCTACAGTTTTTGTGCCGCAGCCCATAGCTGCGGCACAAAAGACTGCCAGAATGCACAGGATATATTGATACCTTTTTTGCATATCGGCTCTTTATTCCTTCCTCAAAAGCGTTACTTAATCTTTTTGCTGGTCATAACCTTGCTCCATGCGCCGGTAAGCTTCGTTGACTTACCGTTAACCTTTACGGTCTTATAGGAACGGATACGCACATAATACTTCTTGCCTTTTTTCAGCTTCTTGAAGGTCGTGGACGTTGTCTTTGCTTTCTTGATATTGGCTTTCTTAACGCCAGATTTAAATTTCTTATTCAGGCAGCACTGTACTTCATATCCGCTTACCTTCGTATCCTTATTCCAGGTTACTTTCAAGGTCTTTTTGCCCGGTTTGAGCGCTTTTAATTTTGCCTTCCCCGGATTAACCGTGACAGTCACGTTTACCGCGTTCTGATTATAATTTGCTGTTGCAGAAGCCGTCACCGTGATGGTACAGGTTCCGATTCCAGTAACCGATACGTTGCCGTTCGCATCCGGCTTTGCCACCTTCTCATCGGAACTCTTGTAAGCCAGAGTTCCATCGCCGACTGTAATCTTAGCGCCCAGGCTGAACGCTTTGTCACCAAATGCTTTAGTGACGCTGGCACTGGCAACGCTGATTGCCTGATTCTTCTTCTGGGTCGGCTGATTTCCTCCTGACGGATTTCCTCCTGGCTGATTCCCCCCGGACGGTTTCTGCGTCAAACCGTTCACTGCCGTCTTCAGATCAGCCAGAGCCTTGTCAGCAGCAGCCTGTGTCGCCTGGTCTCCCAGGTCCAGCACGTCTTTTGCCGCCTGTAAAGCTGCCGTAAAGCGGTTCCAGCTGACATCCGTGTAATTTCCCTTCTGCTTGGAAGCATGGGTCGTATAGTAAGCGCGCAGAAGCCCTGTCTTTTCTGCCTTCTTTGCCAGGTTATTATATGCCGTGTTGAGCGCTTTGGCTGCAGCATCAATGTCTTTCTGTACTGCTGCCGGATCCACGCGCGTAACTTTTGCAGAACTGTAAGCACTTTGGTAAGCCTCCCACAGCGATGTTGGGTAATCTTCCTGTCCATACTGCGGCTCCTGTGCAAGCGCGGCTTCCAGTTTGGTGCGGTTCAGCTTGGTTACAGTCTTCTGTGCCGGATAGAGCACAACGTCATCTGCATAGGTAGTTGCGATACTGCTGCTGAAGGCAATGCTGACTTTATTGTAACCTTGTGTGGTAAATGCAAGCGTCACCTTATACCAGCCAGGATGGTCTGCATCCTCAGCCGATGCTGCGGCATTTCCCAGCTTAATATCGCCGCTTCCAGTAACACTGTTATGGTGTTTGGCTTCCATTCCCACTTTGGAGGCATCGCTGGCGCTGCTGCAGTACATCCACGCTTCCAGTACATAGTCGGTATTCGGCTCTACTGAGATACCGCCAAGCTCTGAAAAAGCAGTCTCGCTGGCTGCATTGGCATAATTAATCTTCAGACTCTGGCTGCCGCTGCGCTTCTGCTCTGTGGACGCTGTCACGGAAACTCCATCGGGCCAATGTCCCCAATTATCCGTCCCGCTTTCAAAGCCGGACTGTGCCGCTGTCAGCACATTGTCTGCTGCCCCGCCGGCTCCGCCTTCTCCTGCCTTAACCATGTTCATCAGCACATTCTCCATGCGGTATACCATGGCGCTTACCTGGATGGGATTGCTCTCCAACGCTGTATTGGCAGCTTCGAGTGCACTCTCTAAATCCTGTACGCTGGCAGCTTCAAATTTTGTCTTGTCAACGTCCTCTGCCAAAGTAACCATTTCCTGCAGCCACGCTTTATCCTCCGCCGGAGCCTCAAAACTTCCCTGACCTGCTCCCTGGTACTCGAAAGCTCCGATATCAGCTTTCTCGGCTGCAGTTGCCTGTGCTCCTGCCTTGTAAGGAACCGCATTGCCCTTGTAGTCTTTATTTTCTAAAGTAATCTGTGTCTTATCATCCGGAAGCTTCTCGTCTGCCACCGCAGCGAAAGATTCATTAGGCGCTGCCATATAATCCTCTCCGGCATTGATACAGGGAGAAGCCGCTGTCAGTTCCAGACCTTCCGTCTTACCAATTGTGACCGTATTGTCTGCAAATGTTCCGTCTGTAACGTCCGTCACATCCTTAAATCCCGGGTCAGCGGCGAATCCTGTAGAATCTTCGTCCCAGGGATATGCTTTCTCTGCACCGCCCCAGACACAGTTATTGCGGTAATGTACGCCCTCATGGTTGACAAATGCTGAACTGTCCCCATAGAAGATGTTGTTGTAAATGTCGGTTCCGCTAGTCTTTGCCGTAGCCGTACCTGATATCCAGGAACCCTGCTCTACCGCCTGTATATTCTCGTATTCATCGTCCCAATAGATGGTATTGTTATATACTTGATGTCCGATACTTCCAGACTCACCGACCTTAAGGATACGGCCGCCGTCATACCCGCCGTCATTGACGCTGACATTGTAGCGGACTGCGGAGTTGATGGAATAATAAGGTCCCGGACATGCCATCCAGAAACCGCCCTTATTGTCATGGCTGTAATTATACTGGAATAAGATATTCTGGTTGCCGTAATCGGAATCGAACGCCATACCGTCCTGCGTGCTCTCTGTGTAGGCTGCCTCGTTATTCTGGAACGTCGCATTGTTGCAGTCCCAAGCCCAGATGGAAGCATGTGCCGGATTCCTCGCATAATACCAGTCCTCGCTGGCAGCCTTTACTATCAGGTTATTCTCTGCCACGCCGCCGTCCGCATTGATCAACACGATACCGTCCCCAGCAACGTCATGCACATAATTGTTCTTCACATGGACATTAGGCCATCCTATCCACGGCTTGCTTCCCGCCTGCTGGCTGCCTGCGCCTCCGACCAGCTTGCGGGCTGCCCAGCAGCTTTCCATATAGATGGCTTCATGGCAGACTTTCTCTACCTGATTGCCATAAATCTTCAGATCCTTGAAATAAGACTCCGTCTCGCCGCCGGTTACCAGGACCATAATTCCGCCGGAGCCTTTCTTATTCCCTTCCGTCCCATTCTGTGACATATAGCCGTTGACGTCATGGACGTAGTTGTTCTGGATTGTAACGCCTTTCAGTTCGCCGCCATCATGGTTCTCCACCAGAATGCCCGTCAGCATATACTTACTCTGGTCGAATAATATCTTTCTTCCCGGGCTGTTGCTGTTGGAGTTGGTCTTGCCCTGTTTCCCCTCCAAATCTGCCTTATCGCTCTCCCAGTTGGTCACTTCCAGATTCTCAATCGTAATATACTCAGAGTTCTGGATATGAACGGCAGCAACGTCCTCTTTATTTAAGGCGCTTCGGTTCTGGCTGTCAAGCCACTTGCTGCCGTTGCCGTTGATGAGAGGATTTTTGCCCTCGCCATATTTGCCGATGACAACTGGATTCTCCGCTGTTCCTTGGGCATCTTTCACCATCAGCTTCTGGTCATTCCAGGTGCATCCCGCTTTCAGGAACACTTTGCCGCCTGCTATGAGCCTCAAATCGGAAACATTCTGAAATGATTTCCATGCCGTTGCCGCTGATTTACCGTCATTATTGTCGTTTCCGTTCGTTGCGTCAATGTAATATGTACCGTTATCTCCAGTTACACTCGCGTCTCCTGCCGCCCTGCTATCTGCGGATGGCATTTCTGTGCCCGCTTTCGCCGCATCCGCTGCCAGCGGACTTGCCATGCCCAAACTGGTCACGGCAAGTACTGCTGCCAGAAACAGGGAGACGCCGGATTTCCATTTCTTCTTACCCATATATGCCTCCATTATCTTAATTTTGGGCTTGCCTTACTTCTGCACAAGCCTGTTCTCTGTATCAGATACATTAAGGTCTTACTTTACCTTCTTGCTGGTCAGGACTTTGCTCCATGCACCGGTAAGCTTCTTGTTCTTGCCGTTTACCTTCACGGTCTTGTATGCACGGATGCGCACATAATATTTCTTGCCCTTTTTCAGTTTCTTAAAGGTTGTGGATGTCGTCTTTGCCTTCTTGATGTCCGCTTTCTTAACTCCAGATTTAAACTTCTTATTCAGGCAGCACTGTACTTCATATCCGCTTGCCTTCGTATCTTTCTTCCAGGTCACCTTAAGCTGCTTCTTGCCCGGTTTCAGCTTGCTTAGTGCAGCCTTTTTCGGATTGACCGTCAAAGTCACATTTGCTGTCTGGGACTTATAATTAGCCGTCTCCGCTGCTGTTACCGTGATGGTGCAGACACCGCAGCCTTTGATTTCTATCTTACCATTCTTGGCATTGTAGTCTGCCACTTTCTTATCCGAACTGGTGTAGCTCAGCTTGCCATCGCCAGTGGATTTTGCGCCCAGATCAAATGCTTTATCGCCAAATGCCTTGGTAATGGCGGGCTTGACATTGATTGCCTGGCCTTTCTTCTGCGTGGTCGGACCTGTCGGGCCTGTCGGACCTGTCGGGCCTGTCGGACCTGTCTGCTGTTTTGCCGGCGTCAGTAAATCAACGGCATCCTGCAGATCTTTCACCGCTTCCTCTGCCTCTGCTTCGGTCAGGCTTTCTTTCTCTGCAAGCGCCTGAGCTGCTGAGAGGACTGTCTGGTAATAGTCCCACATAGCATCTTTCTCATAATTCTTCTCATCGGACGCAGATATGGCAATCTTCTCAATGGATGACTGCAGATACTGTTTCGGAGTCTGCAATGCACCCATGGCATCCCGCAATTCTAAAACGGCAGCGGCAATTTCTTCCTGCGTTGACAGCACATACTTCTGTACTTCTATTGCTTTCTCTAACGCTTCCTGGAATTTCTCCCAGCTGGCATCGGTATAATTACCCTTTTCTACACTCTCTGCCTCTCCGATAAGTTCCTGCAAAGCCGCCTTATCTTCGCTTTCCAGGCTGCCTTGCTTTTCATCCTGGATTACGGCAATCCAGCTAAGAATCGGATCTTTTCCATTTCCGGTGATGCTCACCGTCACCTTGGCATTCTCCGTCAGGGTAAATGATACATTCTTCTGCAGCTTCTTGTTTCCTGCCACATTAAATTCCTCAGAAGAAACAATGTTCTTTCCATTAGAGGCAACTACAATCTTCGTCTTCCGGTCGCCGCTCCACCATTCATGGTAACCGGTAGCCACCGTATAGGTTCCTTTCTCTAAGACAAACGCATAATCAATCGTGCTGCCCTTGGTTGCCCAGTAACCGACTGACCACATGTCATCGCCATCGCTCTTCACGCCAAAGTCATACGTTGTATCACTGCTGTCAATTCCTTCCCCGCCATTCTCGCCGGCATATCCGGCAAGATTCTCTACAGAATATGGGCGATCGGGTTCTTCGTTGCGCAGCATTGGTTCAGTTCCCTGGTTCTCTTTCAGCAAATCCAGATAAGAAGAATCCTCGGAAGCACAGTCAAAGAAATAGATAAGCTTCTCATTCCACAAAGTCACCTTGTAGGTGATGGCGCGCTCATGTTCTTTCGCATTCTTGGTGTATGTCATGGTTCCCGACACGGCAATCTCGCCTAAAGTCTTCTCCTCCGGCAGCGATTCCGTATCCCACTCGACATTTGCCGTTGTCTCTGCCGTATCGGAAGCTAGCTTAATCTTAAGGGTCGCCGGCAGGCTATCTTTCAGTTCCGCCACAGATTTTGCTGTCTTGGGCAGCTTGGTGACTACCTCGTAAGGCTCTATATTTTCATAAACACTCATATCCCAGTTATTGTGTTTTCTCAGGGCAATCTCTCCATCACCGGTGAACTCGATGGGCAGCCACACATATCTGGAATCGCGCAGACTGCCGCCAGCCCCAGGTCCTACGGTAACCTCAGGATTATACCAGCGGTCTCCCATGTAGATATACTGCCCCTTAGCCGCATCCACCGGAATCACGCAGGTGCTCTGGGTAAAGTAGGTAGTGTTGGCATCCGCATCGGTACAGGGATCTCCCTTCACGGTCCAGGGACCTAACGGCGTGTCCGCCACTGCATACTGTGCCGCATTGGGCCCCCAGCCGCTGCAGCCGGAAGTAATCAGGTAATATTTACCCTTATATTTGAACATTGCCGGCGCTTCCCTGGAACTGCCGATAAAGTTGACGGAAAAGTCTACGTCCCGAATCGCTCCCTGATCGTTCGTCTTGGCAATATTCGTATATGTGTCATTCAGTTTAGAAATGTACATATTGGCATTGCCGTCTGAGGAATAAATTACATATGCCGTTCCGTCGTCATCCTTAAACAAGTTCATGTCACGCACATTTCCATGCCCATCCGAAAAGCCCTGTTTTAAGCCGTCCACATAATTGAGCAGATAGGAACCCTTCATCTGGAACGGTCCGAATGGGCTGGATGACACTGCCACGCCCGCTTTCGCCTTGGCATAGTTGCCGCCGCTGCTGCCCGGAATCTGACCGTCTGCGTGGAACCAAATCACATACTGCTTGTTCTTGTCATTGTAAATCATTTTCGGACGTTCAATGACACAGCCGGAATCCGTGGCATTGTCATCGGTCCAGATGTCATTGTAAGCCGCTTTCTGCTCAGCCTCCGGCAGGCTTCCATATAAGTCTGTGAAATACTTATCCGTGGTAAATGTCTCCCAGTTAGGTACTGTGCGGAGCACACGCCCCATGTCTACCCAGTTTAACAAATCTTCGGAAATATATGCATGGATTCCCGGGCATGGACGGTAGTCATTGGTCTTATCCTCGCCAATCCAATACCAGAATTCCTTCTCATCAGCTTCTATCTGACCATTTCCATCAAAATCATAGCCTTGTTCCCATTTAATCCGCTGCACCTGTCCGCCGTGCGCCTGGATGACCTCTCCGTTATTGTCATAAATTGTCGCGCCATTTGCGCCGGAGAATGTCGTATAATTATAAATTTCTTTCAGATTCAGGTACGCATCGAACAGTGCATACATGGCATCTTCCCTTGCTGTCGCATCCGAAGAAGAATTTAAGGCTTTCGCTGCCGCAAGGGCGCTGTCATATGCTGTCTTGGTAGCCTGGGAATAGTTATGGTCAGTTGTCTTTCCTTCACAATAAGCTACCCACTTCTCCAGGGTATCCGGCATCTCCGGTACGGCGAGGTCCGCCGGCTTCTCATAAAGCCTCAGTTCTGAGATGTTGCAGTTACCGTTTGCGCCTACTGCATACTTATAATAGCGGTACGCCTTGCCCATAACGTCCCTGGAAGCAAACTCATTCATATAGGCACAGTTAATCGTATCAACCTCCGGCGTCTTGGTAATCGTATGCAGCAAATCCCAATTTGTCCCATCGTTGGAGCCGTAGAGGGATGCTCCCACGCATCTGCCCACATATTGTTTGTCCTTGCCGTCATAGCGCGGTGCATAGCCGTATGCTGCAATCGCCTTGGCATTTCCTGCTCCCAGGTCAATCTGCACATAACCATTAGACACACCGTCAAAGAATGTCCGGTAATCATTGTCAATTACCTTGGCAACCGTATTTGTAGTGGAATCGCCCCAAGGCGCGCTTCCGCTTACCATAGCCTCTGTAAGCGCGATATTGAGGCTGTCTAAATCTACACCACTCAAGTCCAGTGCGCTCATGACTTCTTTCTGCATCTTCTTCAAGTTTTCTTCCCTCTTGACGTACGCATCATCTTTCTCTTTATCAAATGTCACGCCATCCACAATAAATGTGGTAATAGAGTTTTCTTTTAATTTGGCGGTAAACGTTCTGCCAGCTGTATCCGCAGCGGCATTCACGCTTGACGATACGTTTACCCAGTTCTCGCCATCCTCCGAAGCGCCGCTGGTACGGGTAGCCGTAATCGTACTTCCCATAGTCTCAAACCTGCTTAAATCAAATTTCCAGGTCTTCTCGGTCCCTGCCGTGTTGACTGCCACGATGACTGCTTTCTTGCCAGTCGGGTCATAGGCCACCAACGTATTGGATTCATCGCTGGTTCCCATAATCGTGTAACCCGGACGGATATACTTGGAAAATTGCCCATACGCATAATATTTCCTTGTCAGGATAAGGTTTTTGCTATTATGGTCGCCAATGGCGATGCCCCACCAGCCCTTGTTAACAGGGTCATACATGATTTCACCGCTGTCATTTTTCATATTCTTCAAATCTTCAATGGAATCAGCGTCAAATTCATTGTTGGCATCTATATTGAGGTCCACGGCATTCCACATAATCCATGCCGAACTCTTAAGGCCATTGATGTCTGTGATAATTCTTTGGGCAAATCCCAGGCCGGCAGCCATCTCGCCGGCATCTGTGCCTGCCCTGGACGCGCCGTCAATCTCGGACATCCACAGGTTCTTATTGGCATTCTTTGCCAGCTCAGATAACTCGGCGCGCTTGGAGCCGCCGTATGTATGGGTATCGATACGCTGGATAGCTTTCTTTGCCGCACTCGACAGTTTGTTATAGGAATCAATTGCCGTGTCGATGCTGGTCTCATCCGTTCCGGAAAGAATCATATTGTTTAGCACATCTTTCACGTTCTGGTTTGTAGACGTTTCCGCTTTCTCTTTCAGCGCTTTCTGGAACGCGAGTATCATGTTGGACTCGGAATCGCCCTGGTCAAAGTGGCAGCCCTCCTGCTTCGCGCTGTTCGCACTCCAATAACTCGTATATGGCTCGTTCATCGCCGTAGCGCTCGTGAAGTCCACGATACCTGCCTCGGCATAATGGGCAATCACATCCGCCATGTATGCGGCAAACGCGTTGTAAGAATCTTTGCGCAGATTGTCACTGCTTCCGCTGGCTGCCCCTGAAGTACATCCGCTGACTGTCATGAAATAGGGCGGGGAGTTGGAAAATGCCTCCGCAATGAACTCATCGCCGCTGGCTGCTTTCGCCGCATTTAAGATATTCCTCTGGTTCGCATCTTTGTTCCAGTCATAGTTCCAGGCATAACCGCATTCTTCATCTGCCCTGACAAAGTTCTGCTTATACCATTCTATGGTATGTTTTTGCATATCAATCTTCGTCACATCTTTCCAGTAACCCGGCATGTCGGAGTCGGAACGCTTGATGTGTGCTGGATGCAGGAATGGGTCCGCCTCGGGCAATGTGCCCTCCTTGCTGGTCTCGACTACCAGCATCTTCACGAAATCCGGCGCCCAGCCGCTCTTAGCAGCCACATCAATAGTATTGGCTCCCTCTTTCAAAGCAACATTACGGATAGTTGCCAGGAACAAACCCTTGCTGTCATTGCCGCTTGTCTGGGCAATCTTATTCTTCAAGAGGTCCGCATTTGAGACGGAATATTCCTGTTCATTGTTAACCTTAATTGCCACATTTCTGTCCGTGTTGTGGTTATGGAACCAAATCATTTTGACTGTATAGTTTGCCGCCTTATCTGCATTGACTGTAAAGTGCAGATTGTCGCCGCTGCCCACTTCATCGCCAATTGCATTAACATATCCTACATAATCGAATTTACCAACCTTCTGACCCTTGGTGATGCCAAAATCCGCATCTGAGGCAGTATACAGTACATTCTCAAACCTGCTTTCATTTTTCGTTACTTTCATCTCTGACCCTGCATAGGCAAGAACGCCGCTTTGTTTATCCAGATTATCATAAACCTGTGCGGCATCATTCGGCGTTACTAAGGGCGTATCGCCCGTGTTGTCGCCGCCGCCTACGTTGTAACGACCGATGTTCAGGCCCAGGCCTTTCTCCTTGTCAAAGAAAGCATCTGCCGCCTTAGTCGTCATGGTGGCGTCATAACCAAGACGGTTTGCCCACCAGCAAAGGGACGTGCCCCAGCCTTCAAACTCTCCCAGACCATCATTGTTCGTGTCATTGAACGGCGATGCTTTGTCTGGAAGCACTTTCACTGTCGCATCGACTGCTGCTTCTCTGGCATTGCCTGCTGCCTGCGCCTGACCTAGTCCGTCCATTGGCAATGCCGTAAAAACGAGAGCTGCTGCAAGGACAGCGCTGATACATTTTTTCAATCCTCTCATTTTCCTCTTCTCCTTTTCTTAATTTTGGTGCACGGCGATCCCTTCCACCCTGCATCTATTAACATTTTAGGATTTTTTAGTAAATTTTTCAAGCATTTTACTAAAATAATAAGTTAGGAAATTGCTTTTCAGTAAAAACATACAAAAAACCAGGGGCGGATTATTGCAATCTGCCACCCCTGGTTCTGCTATTTAGCAATAGTTGTGCTATTTTATAACTTCTGAATACGCTCAAGCGCCCCCAATGTATTCTCATAGCTGCCAAATGCCGTCAGCCGGAAATACCCTTCCCCGCTGGGACCGAAGCCGGAACCCGGCGTTCCCACAACATTGGCATTGTTCAGCAGATAATCGAAGAACTCCCAGGACGTCATCTTATCCGGCGTTTTCAGCCAGATATATGGTGCATTGACGCCGCCAAATACCGTATAACCTGCATCCTGCAGCCCTTTCTTGATGGTGGAAGCATTCTTCATATAATAGGCAACCTGTTCTTTCAGCTGCGCTTTGCCCTCCGGGCTGTAGGTAGCCTCCCCGGCGCGCTGTACGATATAAGGCGCTCCGTTAAATTTCGTTCCGTGGCGGCGCGCCCACATGGCGTTCAGGGAAACTTCCCCACATTTCAAATCCTTGGGCACTACCGTATAGCCAAGGCGCACGCCCGTAAACCCGGCATTCTTGGAAAAACTCTTGAGCTCGATGGCACAGGTCTTTGCGCCCTCGCACTCATAGATGGAATGTGCCACATCATCCTCTGAAATATACGCTTCATAGGCTGCATCATAGATAATCACCGCCCCCACTTTATTCGCATAATCCACCCACTCCTGCAGCTGGGATTTGGTGATAGTCGTTCCGGTTGGGTTATTGGGAAGGCAGAGGTAAATCATGTCTGGCGTCTCCCCGGGAAATTCCGGCACAAACTGATTCTCCATCGTACAAGGCATATAAATGACATCGCTCCAGGTCTCGGACGCAGCATCATACACGCCTGTCCTGCCGGACATCACATTGGAATCCACATAGACCGGATAGACCGGATCGCAGACCGCAATACGGTTCTTCGGTCCAAATATCTCCTGGATATTGGCAGAATCGCTCTTCGCGCCGTCAGAGACAAAAACTTCATCTGCCGAGATATCACATCCCCGCGCCTTATAGTCATTCTCCACAATAGCCTCCCGCAAGAAGGCATAGCCCAAATCCGGGGCATAACCGTGAAAAGTCTCTGCCTTGCCCATCTCATCGACTGCTTTATGCATGGCCTCAATCACTGCCGGCGCCAGCGGCTGCGTAACATCGCCGATTCCCAGACGGATAATGTTCTTGTCCGGGTTTGCTTCGGTGAAAGCTGCCACCTTCTTGGCTATCGTGCTGAACAAATAACTTCCTGGTAACTTCTGGTAATTCTCATTAATCTGAAACATAATATCCTCCTTTTTCTGTCACATATATGAATAATTGCACTACTCTAACCTCTTAATCCTGAGGGAACTCTATCTCACCGTCAAATACTGTCGCCGCCGGTCCTGTCATATACACCGAAGCCTCGCCGCCAGCCCAGGAAATCTCAAGTTCCCCTCCTAAAAGCTGAACATTGACCTCGTGCCCGGTCTTTTTATTTACGATAGCCGCCACAGCTGTGGCACAGGCGCCGGTTCCACAGGCAAGCGTCTCACCGCTGCCGCGCTCCCACACACGCATACGCAAAGTGGACTCATCAATGACATTGACAAATTCCGTATTGATCCGCCTGGGGAAACGAGGATGGTTCTCAAACAAGGGTCCGATAGCTGCCAAATCCAGCTTGCGCACATCTTCCTCCATAAAGACAACACAATGGGGATTCCCCATGGATACTGCCGTCATCTGGTATGTCCTCCCCGCCACTTCAATGGGCGCATCAATCACCTGCTCCGTATCGGCTGTCACCGGAATCTGCCCAGCCACAAGACAGGGCGCCCCCATATCTACTTTAACTTTAGAGACTTTACCGCCCTCTAACATTAAATCAAGGTATTTTACCCCATCAAGGGTATTTACGCTGATGCTTGTTTTATCTGTCATCCCCCGGTCATAGACGTATTTGCCCACACAGCGGATGCCATTTCCGCACATTTCTCCCTGGGAACCGTCCGCATTGTAAATTGCCATCTCGAAATCGGCACATTCTGACGGCTTAATCAGAATCAGCCCATCCCCCCCAATGCCAAAATGCCTGTCGCTGACGTACTTAGACACCTCAGACGGATTCTTTACTTCCTCCTCAAAACAATTGACATAGATATAATCATTGCCAGCCCCCTGCATTTTTGTAAATTTCATATGGTACTCCTTTCTAGCAATAAATGTACAAAATATCTCCAAAAGTACAAAATATTCAATTGCCCAAAATATTCAATTGCGCAAAATATTCAAATGCACAAAATATTTAAATGCACAAAACACTTTCCTCAGCCCATCATGCTTAAAATCATCTGCGCCGTCTCCACCAGCCCTGTTCCGCTGTCCATGCTGCTTTTTTGCATATAATGGTGAGCTTCTTCCTCCGTCATGTTATTGCGCGCCATCAGCACTTCCTTCGCCTTTCGCAGCAGCTGTCTCTCCTCCTCGCTGCGTGTGGGCGGATTGTTCCTTTTCTTGCGTCTGCGCACAAAATCATGGGACATCATCTCTAAAGTGCCCACAAGTTCATATACTTTCAAGGGCATGGTAAGAAATACCACGTTATCCCTCGTTCCTTCCTCCCTCTGCTTAGGAGACGACACCACAAGCATCGGGAAATGCGGCGGCAGATATTCCCGCAGCTGCGTATACGTCATATCCTGCAGCCGCCCGGCACACACCACAATCCCCTCCCCCAGCATGTCTGCGTGCTGCAGGACTCGTGCGCCCGTTGTGCACACAGCGTTTACCCCAAATCCGTTCTTTACTAAAATACTTTTTATGCTTTTTGCATTTTCCGGTCTGGGAAATGCGACAATTATATTGATCAAAACACTTCCTCCATGGGGTTATATCTTGTAGAGATAATTGTCAATTTCCCATCCTGTCACCTGTCTGCAGTAATCTTCCCATTCCGCATGTTTTTCTTCCGCATATTTCTCAGAAATGTGGTCCCCCAGCACCTTACGCAGCAGCGGGTCTTTCTCGAGCTCATCGACCGCCTCACGCAGATTCGCCGGCAACGCCGTAATATGAAGGGACTCTCTCTCGGCTTTCGTCATTTCCATCACGCTAACGCTGACGGGTTCCGGCGGCAGAATCTTGTTCTTTATGCCGTCAAGGCCGGCAGCAAGGCACACGGCAAGGGCAAGGTAAGGATTGGCTGCCGGGTCCGGGCTGCGCAGCTCAATCCGCGTGGATTCCCCTCTCTCCACCGGTATGCGAATCAACGGACGCCTATGGCTTTCCGACCAGGTAATATAGATTGGCGCCTCAAATCCCGGTACCAGCCGTTTGTAAGAATTTACCAGGGGATTGGTCACCGCCGTCATTCCCCGCATATGCTCCATCAGCCCGCCGATAAAATAATACGCTTCCGCGCTCAGCCCCCGCTTATCCTGCGGGTCGGCAAAAATATTCCTGCCATCTTTGGTCACTGATATATTAAGATGCATCCCCGAGCCATTGATGCCGTATTTCGGCTTGGGCATAAAGCTGGCAAACAGACCAAATCTTTTGGCAATCGTCTTCACCGCCAGCTTAAAGGTCATGATATTGTCCGCCGTCTTCAATGCCTCATCATAGCGGAAATCAATGCGGTGCTGCGCCGGGGCTGCTTCATGATGGGAAGATTCAATCTCAAATCCCATATCCTCCAACGTCAGCACCATATCACGCCTTGCATTTTCCCCCAAATCGACCGGTCCCAAATCAAAGAACCCGGCACGCTCATGGGAAACTGTGGTAGGACCTCCATCCTCATCTGTATGGAACAGGAAAAACTCGCACTCCGGCCCCACATCAAGATGATAGCCAAGCTTCGCCGCCTCATCAATCGTCCGCCGCAAAATATAGCGCGGGTCCCCCTCAAAGGGCGTCTTATCCGGGCGGTAGATATCGCAGATAATGCGCGCCACCTTGCCTTGCTGGGGACGCCAGGGGAAAATTGCAAACGTGTCCAAATCTGGACAGAGGTACATATCCGACTCTTCAATACGCACAAATCCCTCAATGGAGGAGGCATCAAACATACATCTGTTATTCAGCGCTTTCTCCAGCTGGCTTTTGGTAATCGCCACATTTTTGAGCGTCCCGAACATGTCGGTAAACTGCAGGCGGATGAACTCAACATCTTCCTCCTCCACCATACGGATAATGTCTTGCTTAGTATAGCTGCTCATAATTTCGATTCTCCTCTTCCTCTATTCTTTGCTATTTTCCTGCGGCTCTTCCCTATTCTCCGCTTCTGCCGGAGCATTCTGCTGTTCACTCCGGGCTTGAACTCCCTGTGGGTTCTGCTTCTGTTTTCCCTGAAATTGAACTCCCTGGGAGTTCTGCTGCCTCGCCTGGTAATTCTGCATGACCTGCTGCCGCTCCCGTTCTTTCTTAACCTGATACCTTTTGATGAACTTCACGATAAAGAAGATAATCAAAAAGAACAGCAGCAGCTTATACCAGTGCAGGATAAAGAAGAACAAAATAGCCTCAAAAAAGCTTAACATGCCCTGCCAGCTCTGCGACAGCACTTTCACGAGGCGATTGGCGAATCCAGATTCCTTCTCCTCGAAAGCTGTGACCTCATGAATCCTCATCTCCACTGTGCTGTAGGTGGCATCCGTGTCTATCACCGCCATCTCGCTCTTCGTTCTGGCAATATTAAGCGACAGTTCAGTAAGTTTTTCCTGAATGGCAAGCATGGCGCTGTCTTTCGAGACCTCATCAAACATTTTCAGGTATCTCTCATATTCTGCCTCATAGATTTCAAGTTCCGCTTTCAGGGTGCCATACTGCCTGGTCATGTTCGTCACCTGGGAATTGCTCTCCGTGACCACGCCCAGCCCCTGGCTCCTATCCATAAATTCCTGGTACTTCTCCGAGGGAATCCTAGCAGTCGCCAGAAATGTCCTGGAATCTTCTGCACCATAAAAACTTTCTTCCGCATACTCGCTGCCTACGCCGTAACTCTGTTCATTTTCTAAAAATCCCCCATATTCTTCCACAGCTTTCTTAAAGGCGCGCACCGTATCCTCAAACTCCATCGTATCGATGGACACCGCCCCGGTATAGACAAGGATTTTGTCCTGCTCCTGCTGGGAAGAAATATCTCCTTCCTCCCTACCTGCTGCCTCAGCTTTCTCGTTATCCTCAGTATCAGCCGCTTCTGTCTCTGCAGTCTCTGCCGTATCTTCCAGGGCAGCCTCCTCAGCCTCATCATAACCCTCAAAACCAATCTCCTCACTGCTCATATCAGCCGCGGAATCATCGTAGGTTTTGCTGCCTCCGCAGCCTGAAAGCAGAAAAACACATGAACACACTGCCAGTAACCACGCTATTTTCCCTAGCGGACGAACGCTTTTCACCTCTCTCTTTCTCATAATCCTCCTCCTTTCACTGCACTGCTGCCTCTTCTTACTTTTATCTAATTAGGATAATATCTTCACTCTTTAGCATGACAAGGTCTTTTCTGTTAAGATAAAAACTCAAGCACTTTCTCAAACTGCATGTCTCCGCCAAACAAATCAAGGGCACTGCCAATCGTCACATTCAGCCGTCCCCTGCCAAGTTCTCTCAGCAATTGCAAATCCGCAAAGCTGCCCACACCGCCGGCATAAGTGATGGGCAGTTTCCCCCACTCTCCTAATAATGCCGCCAAATCCCGTTCAATTCCATTGGCTTTTCCTTCCACATCGACCGCATGGATTAAAAATTCATCCGCATACTGCGACAATTTATCCAACAAAGCCAACGTCACTGTCTCCTGCGTAAACTTCTGCCAGCGGTCCGTCACAATATAATAATCCCCGCCCCGTCTGCGGCAGCTCAGGTCCAATACCAGATGCTCCCTGCCCACAGCAGCAGCAAGACGTTCTAAATTCTCATAATGCACCACGCCGCCCTCAAATACATAGGAGGTTACAATCACATGGCTAGCCCCCGCCGCCAGGAACTGCCCTGCATTGTCGGGGGTTATGCCCCCGCCCACCTGCATTCCGCCAGGATAGGCGCGCAATGCCTGTACTGCCTGCTCCTTTGTCGCCTCATAATATTCGCTCCCCGCAGGATTCAGCAGGATGATATGGCCACCCTTTATGTAATGGCTCTGATACAGCCTGGCAAAAAATGCGGCATCCTGGCTGGCAACAAAATTCTCCACTGCCTGGCTGCCCGCATCCTTGAGGCTGCCGCCTATTATCTGTTTCACTTTTCCGTTGTGGATATCTATACAAGGTCGAAATTCCATGTGGCTCTCCTCAAAATCTACCATTTTTTGTACCATTCCCATTATAAGCAAAAATCTGTATTTCCACAACAAAAATTTTTATTCAGTCGTTGACAGTTGCCTTCTTTTTTGTTAAAATCGTGGGAATAACAACAAACTTTTAAGAAAGCGAGGAAGAAAAATGGGTACGATTATCGGCGAAGGAATTACATTTGATGATGTATTGTTAGTCCCTGCATACTCCGAAGTTACACCAAATATGGTGGATTTATCTACCAACCTGACGAATAAAGTAAAACTGAACATCCCTATGATGAGCGCAAGCATGGACACCGTCACGGAACACAGAATGGCAATCGCCATGGCGCGCCAGGGCGGCATCGGCATTATACATAAGAACATGTCCATCGAAGCCCAGGCCGAAGAGGTCGACAAAGTTAAGCGTTCTGAAAACGGTGTGATTACTGATCCATTTTCTCTTTCCCCGGAACATACTTTGCAGGACGCGGATAACCTCATGGCCAAGTTCCGCATTTCCGGCGTTCCAATCACCGAGAACGGCAAACTCGTGGGAATCATCACCAACCGCGACTTAAAGTTTGAGGAAGATTTCACCAAGAAAATCAAAAACTGCATGACCTCCGAGGATCTGGTAACTGCCCGGGAGGGCATCACCTTAGAGGAGGCAAAGAAAATCCTTGCCAAAGCAAGGAAAGAAAAACTTCCGATTGTAGATGACAATTTGAATTTAAAAGGCCTGATTACCATCAAAGATATTGAAAAACAGATTAAATACCCATTGTCCGCCAAGGATGCACAGGGCAGGCTGCTCTGCGGTGCGGGCGTTGGAATTACTGCTGACATGCGTGAGCGCGTAGATGCACTGGTGAAAGCAAAAGTCGATGTCATTGTTGTGGATTCCGCCCATGGACATTCCCGCAACATTTTAGATGCCGTAAAGCGAATCAAGGCCGCATTTCCTGACCTGCAGGTCATTGCCGGAAACATTGCTACCGGCGAGGCAACAAGGGCGTTGATTGAGGCAGGCGCGGACGCTGTAAAGGTCGGAATCGGACCGGGCTCCATCTGCACTACACGCGTGATTGCCGGAATCGGCGTTCCCCAGATTACCGCACTCATGGACTGTTATGAAGTGGCGAAAGAATATGGCATCCCGATTATCGCGGACGGAGGCATCAAATACTCCGGGGACATGACTAAGGCAATTGCCGCCGGAGCCAATGTATGTATGATGGGAAGCATGTTTGCCGGGTGTGATGAAAGTCCGGGAACATTTGAGCTATATCAGGGAAGAAAATACAAGGTTTACCGCGGCATGGGCTCCCTCGCTGCTATGGAAAACGGTTCCAAAGACCGTTATTTCCAGGAAAACGCCAGAAAACTTGTACCGGAAGGCGTAGAAGGGCGTGTTGCCTACAAGGGTTCTGTGGAAGATACCGTCTTCCAGTTAATCGGTGGCCTGCGCTCCGGCATGGGCTATTGCGGCGCTGTCAATATTGAGACATTGAAGCAAACCGGCAAATTCGTCAAGATTTCCGCTGCTTCCCTCAAGGAGAGCCACCCGCACGATATCCATATTACTAAGGAAGCTCCTAATTACAGCATAGATGAATAAGTATGTAACCCGCGTTATCGTTCCTGCAGGCCTCGGCCTGTAGCTGCAATAGCGATAACACCATCCCTCTGCGGGTATACATAAAAGAATCCAAGGCCTCTTCGTGAGGTCTTGAATTCTTTTTACGCCATTTTACGGATTCGGCGTCTCCTTGGTTGTATTATTCTTGTTGGTATTGTTCGTATTATTTGTATTGTTGGTATCTGTATTATTGCCGTTTCCTGCGCCATTCCCATCCGTCATATCATCCACGCCGTCTTTGACGTCTTCGCCGATATCTTCCACGCCATCGACAATATCATCGCCTACATCATCCATCACGCCAGCTCCGTTACCAGCGGTATCATCGTTGTTGTTCGTGTCATTGGTGTTATTCGTGCCATTGGTGTTATTATTGCCAGTATTATTCGTATTGGTGCCATTCGTGTTCGTATCATTCGTTCCTGCATCATTATCGTCTGTTCCGTTCGTCACATCATTTGTCGTATTATTGTCCGTATTGTTATCCGCGTTATCATTATTTCCGCAAGCGGTAACACTTCCCAATACCAGGATGAGCAGACAGCCCATCAGCACTTTTTTTAACTGTTTCATAATAAGTCTCCTTTGCAAAAAATTTTCTTTTCTCTATCCATTATGAACAAATTTTTCTAATTTATACTTATTTTTTATTTTTTCATCTTGGGCTGGAAAATGAGGCTTGCCAGATAGCCAAATATCAACGCTGCGGAAATCCCTACCGCGCTTGCGGTGAAGCCTCCCATGAAGATTCCTAAAAATCCGTCAGAATCTACGGCTTTCTGAATGCCTTTCCAGAGCACATTTCCAAATCCCAGCAGAGGTACGCTGGCTCCCGCCCCGGCAAACTCCTGAAAGGGCTCATAAAGCTGAACCGCACCCAGGACTGCTCCGCTGCATACCAACAGGACCATTATCCTGCCCGGAAGCATCTTCGTCTTCTCCATCAGAATCTGGACCAGCGCACAAATCAGACCGCCAACCCAGAATGCATTTACATAATCCATACTTCTTCTCCTTGTCCTAAATATTTTTGCCCATTCACCCATGGGACCTTGAACCACCAGGCTCATCCGGCATGTTCAATGACAACGCCATGGGCAATCCCCGGCACACTCTGCCCCTCATTAAAGCTCACGGTAGAGAGCAGCGCCCCGGTCGGCACAAAAAGCACCCGCTTCCAGGCGCCTGTCTCCAGCTTGGGCAAAATATACGCACTCAGAGTCACCGCTGAACACCCGCAGCCGCTGCCGCCGGCATTGGTATTCTGTGTCTCGCTGTCAAAAATCTCAATCCCGCAATCCATATGCACCTTGGAAATATCAAAGCCTTTCTGTTTCAAAAGGTCGAAAAGTATTTCCTGCCCGACCTTACCCAAATCCCCGGTAACAATCTTATCGTAATCCTCCGGTTTGCGGTTAAAGTCTATCATATTCTGACGTATGGTATTGCACGCCGCCGGCGCCATTGCAGCTCCCATGTTCATGGAATCCTTAATGCCGTAATCCACGACTTTTCCCGGGGTAATTCCGGTAATCCGCAGCTTGCTGCGTTTTTTTCCCAGCACAAATGCTCCGCTCCCCGTCACTGTCCAGGTAGCCGACAGCGGTCTTTGATTGGCATATTCCAAAGGGAAACGGAACTGCTTTTCGGCGCTGGCAAAATGGCTGGATGTTACGGCAAGCACCTGGTCACCATATCCGCCTGCCACTGCCATTGCGCCAAGGGCAAGCGATTCCCCTGCTGTGGAGCAGGCCCCATACAATCCAAACAGCGGAATATTTAATTCCATCAGGCCAAAAGTCGTGGCAATATTCTGCCCCAGGAGGTCGCCGCCAAAAATATAGCGGATATCCTCATTGGAAATCCCTGCCTTGCCGATTGCCATGGAAGCTGCCTCTTTCTGCAGCGTACTCTCCGCCTCTTCCCAGGTGTCCTCTCCAAACTTATCGTCCTCTCCAACCAAATCAAACAATTCGCCAAGCGGTCCTTCGCCCTCTTTCGTTCCCACGATGCTGGCGCTTCCCAGAATATACGGAGCCTGGTCAAATTGGATGCTCTGCGTCCCGATTGTCTGTGACATAATTTCTCCTCCTGTTTGCATTTTCCTGTTGTTATTTTGCCCGAAATCTGCCTTTTTACTCAAAAAAGGAATGAGATTTCTCTCATTCCTCCTGATGATAATGTTAAATCAATTTTTTAGTTCAATCTCGGCACTGGCGGACGCTTCGGGTCTATAACGTCTGAAGCATTAAATAAATCAGACAGGCTATCCATCTCGCCAATGGAATTATAATAGATACGGTATCCATCTAAATTCCTTCTTCCCTGCCTGAAATACGTGTCCGTAATCTGCACGGCATACTGCTGGGAATCCACGTTACAGAAATAATTAAATCCCTGTGCCTTGAGATAGTTATATTTCTCATTATCCGGCGTATATCCGGTGGTCCACTCCGCCAAATCCTGCCCATGGGCAAAAATAATCGTGTCGGTGCTTCCCACCAGCGGCTCTACATTCTCTTTCCATTTCTCAGTGTCTGCCCGCAGACGTTCCATGGAGGCTTCGCCCACTTTCAAATGCCCCCAGGTATGGCTGGCAAAATTCCAGCCTTCCGCCTTGATGGCATCTGCTACCTTCTTCGCCTCGGCACGCTCTGTATCCAAACTGAAATCCGGGTGCTCTTCCAGCCACTTCAGCTTATCTGCATTCATATCCGCTGGCCTTGTCTGGTAACTGATATCTGTCCGATAGCCTAAAATGCCATTGTACCCAGTAAGGGCAATCGTCCCACGCGCTCCATGGTAGGACGCATCCGGATGTTCCTCAATAAATTTGTTCATTAAAGGTACAACATCATAATCCCCTACAACAGTCGTGCCATCCCTTTGTATGTACTCACATTTGGGCTTTCCATTCTCATCCAAAACCATCTTGGAGGCATAGCCATAACCATCATAGCTGTGATAATAGGAGAGGTCATCCACAGAGAGCACGAAAGCTTTTTTATCTGGAGGAAGCATAATCTCCCCTTTTTCAAAACGGACATTCCCATTCTCATCTGTCGTCTCTTTAACCATATCATGCAAGTCCACCAATACATAACCCTCATCATACATGGTCTGGGTAATCTTGTTGAATTCCTCAATGGTCGTCATCCACTGGTTATTCCCCACTGCCTGTGGGTCTGTGTCCTGGTTGGCAAAGCAAAGCTCAGGGTCTACCACCAGAGAATGATAAAACACATGGGTAACTTTATCAATATCCACCGGAACACAAGCTGCTTTCCGGTTCTCATAATCTGTAACTTTGGCTGTCAGCTCTGAATCTCTCTCATATCCGTCAAAACTCTTCACAGTTTCAATGGCGCTGTCATAATCATATCCTGCCGCCAGCAAATCTGCCTGTGTAATTACCGCCGTACGCACATCGTCCCCATTGTCCGGCTTCTCCTCTGATTTCTCTGCATCCGGCTCTTTCTGCCCGAAATCTTTAGATTCCTCTTCCTTATCCACTGGCTTGGCGCTGGTCTGCAGCGACTCCCCCTGGCTGGAAACCTTGCCTTTCTCCCCTTTGGGAATGAGAACTACTGCCGCAATCCCTATTCCGGTCATTACCAAAAGCATGAAAAATGTCTTAATCAGCCTTCTTTGCATATCTCTTTTTTTCTGCCTATATTTCCTGCTCTGTTCCTTAGTGGTCTTTCTCTCATAAGTATCCTGATGCTTTTCCATCTTATCTCTCCTTACATCAAAAGTATATCACAGGCATCCTCCTGGAGGGGTATAGCAAACGACAAATTATCCTGCCGTCCGCTATAACTGTCTACTCTTTCATCATATGATGCACCTATAGAAAAAACAACCTTTCCTGATAAAAAATTTATTAATATTTATTAATATTCTGCACAACCATTCCGAATAACTACGATTCAGCAATCCCCTGCTGCCGCAGCTTTTTCATCACATACAGATACGCCGGAACCAAAAACAAATCCGCCAATATCCATGCCGCCGGGCTTGCAAAGCAGATTGCCGCATACCCGAACAAGGGCACAAGCATCACCGCCACAAGGCTGCGCGCCGCCATCTCGCAGACCCCAGCCAGTATGGCAAACCGGCTGAATCCCAACCCTTGGATAGTAAATCGCACAATATTCACCAGCGCCAGCGGGAAAAAGAAAGCGGAGTTTGCGGCAAGGAACCAGGAAACCTGTTGGATTATCAGCGTCTCCGAAGGATTCACAAACAGCAACGCAATCGTTCCGCCAAAACATACCAACACTACGCATGCCAAAACAGAATACCCCAGCCCCAGCAGACTGGTAGACTTAATCCCCTGGGAAATACGCTCCAGCTTCCCCGCGCCTACATTCTGCCCTGCATACGTTGCCATCGTAGAGCCCATGGCATCAAACGGACAAGCAAAGAACATACTGATTTTGCTGCCCGCGGCAACCGCGGCAACCGATATGGAACCCAGGCTGTTTACCGCTGCCTGCAGGATAACGCTGCCAATCGCCGTAATCGAATACTGCAGCCCCATAGGAATGCCCATGTTGCAGAGAATTCCCACACAACTGCTGTCAATGCGCCATTCGTCCCTGGTAATTTTTAAAATATCAAACCGCCTTACCATATAGAACAGACAGGCGATTCCTGAAATCAATTGGGAAATCACCGTTGCCCAGGCTGCGCCTGCCACCCCCATGTGAAATGCCAATATCAGCGTAACATCCAAAATTATATTCAATATAGAAGAAAATACCAAAAAAAGCAAGGGGCTTTTGCTGTCTCCCAGGGAACGTATAATCCCGGACAGCAGATTATACAGATACACTGCCGGAATCCCCATAAAAATCACAAATATATAGCTGTAAGAACCATCTATGATATCCAGGGGCGTATTCATCCACAGCAGAATCTGGCGGCAAAGCACACAGACTGCCACTGTCATGACTCCGGCAAATGCAATGGAAAGCCACACGCTGTTTGCCACATATTTCCTAAGGCTGTGGTAATCACCTGCCCCAAACCGCTGCGCCACCGGAATGGCAAACCCATTGCACACTCCCATGCAAAAACCGATAATCATAAAATTGATGGAACCGGTAGCCCCTACGGATGCCAAGGCGGAAACGCCCAGAAACTGACCGACAATCAGCGTATCCATCATGTTGTAAAACTGCTGGAACAGCATTCCAAAAAACAGCGGTATGCAGAACTGCAGAATCAGGCGGATTGGGGACCCCACCGTCATATCTTTTGTCACACTCTTTGCCATAGCAGCTACCTCCTCCATTATTTTCTGTAGGGTAAAAAAAGAACCACCCAGACTGATTCCTCACCCATGTGGTTCTTCATGTGTTTGAAATTATATGCCCCTTTTTGGCATTTGTCAATCTCTTTTTTCTTCGAGTTTCCCCTTTTTTTCTGGCAACTGATTTCAGCACAAAAATAAGAAATGCAAAAACACTTCCGAATAGTTATAATTAAATCACCACAAAATAACCAAACAAAGGAGTGTTTTTGCATGATTAATTATAACAAATTAGGCTATGAAATTAAAAGGGATTTTACAAATTTTATGTCAAAAATTTCACAGAAGTTAAAACACCCACAGCAGAAGTTTACCCATCAGATGGTTTAAGGTATCGGCACGCATCGCTTCGCGCCACCTGCCAGCTCATCGGAGCGCATTCCTTTCGGGTATCGGCACGCATCGCTTTGCGATACCTGCCAGTTCGTTGCAAGGCATTCCAGAAATGCTTTGCATTTGCCCTCCTCCTATGGCATACTTGCAGAAAACAAACTGCATCTGAGCGAAATCGCCCACTTCCTGAAAGAAGACATCACGCTGAAAAAGACCATTGACCAGCTGTCCAGAAACTTAAATGCCTTTGATGAAAAGGAATCTGTCATGCAGGATTATCTCTCCCTTGTGAAACAGCAGGCCAAAGAAGACTATGCGGTTATTGTCATTGATAATTCAGATATCGCAAAGCCTGCAAGCAGAAAGCTTGAGGCGCTCTCCGAAATACGTGATGGGAACACTGGTGAAATCACACAAATCGGAGAAATAAAAGCAGTGTTGCTATCAATAAAAAATAAAACGGAATGGAGAAAGAAGGTTATGACAATTAAGGAGGCAGAAGTGAATACAAGACTTGCACGTTCCAGCACTCCTGTTGATGGATACTGCCGTGCTCATTAGAATCCTCTTCTCATGGTGCAACACAAAAGTAACAGATGCAATGAGCGCAACAATTTAATTTCTATTCTCACCCCTACTCGAGGGGCGACCCCAACGGTATTTACCCTTAAAGGAATAAAACTATTTCAATTCTCGTCCCTACATCAGGGGCGACTGAAGTTAATTATGATGATATAGTGTCTACAGCAATTTCAATTCTCGCCCCTACTCGAGGGGCGACGCGTAAAAAATGCGCTGAAAAAACACGGATACACATTTCAATTCTCGCCCCTACTCGAGGGGCGACAGTATCCAGGCGGATATTGCAAAGGGCGCTTTCAATTTCAATTCTCGCCCCTACTCGAGGGGCAACGCCTTTCCCGCTTTCTTTGATTTCCTGGAACTGCCTATTTCAATTCTCGCCCCTACTCGAGGGGCGACGTTTACAAGCTGTTCAAAGTAGCTGCTTATGGCAGTTTCAATTCTCGCCCCCACACGAGGGGCGACAAAGGTATACAGGGAGGGATAGCCTGCGTTCTGTGATTTCAATTCTCGCCCCCACACGAGGGGCGACGATGGGTTTGTATGCCTTATTCTCAACTCCTCCTCATTTCAATTCTCGCCCACACACGAGGGGCGACCG
>CAJTYM010000027.1 GCA_910583835.1 uncultured Lachnospiraceae bacterium
CTTACCAAAAAGGAGCCATTTATTTCCAAAAACACAAACTTATTTACACTACCTTATAATTGTTATCCAGCGCATACAAAGGCGTTGTTTTTAGTTTTTTGGGTATGTGGTTCCTTTGCTCACATCTTCAAGTGAAACCTTTGACCAGTCAAGTTCTGAGTTTTCAATGTCTTTAAACTTTTGTCCCAGGTATTCGGAATGGCAGTATAAACCGGTGACAATCTGTCCCTGCAGGTATTCACTGGAATCTTCAGAAAATTCTCCAGCGATTAAGTTGCTGCATCCCTTTTTGATACAACGCATACCAAATTTCTCTGGAAAAAGTACGTCTAAAGCATTATCGCTGAACTGGAAAAAATGCCAAGGTCTCTCATGGCTGGAAAAAGAATAGTGTGTCTCAATAAAAATGTATCCATCTTTTTTTAGAAGCTTAATTATTTCGGCTGCTGCTTTCCAGGGCATGGCAAGATGTTCAAACACAGAGCTGGAAAATATAAGGTCAAACTTTTCGTCAAAATAACTGCTCAGTTCATGTGCATCGCCTACTACGTCAACATTTTCCCCTTTATAATAATCAAATCCTGTATAAGCGGCATGGGAAAACATGTCACGAAATATATTGCCAGTTACGTTGCGTGAACCTACTTCTAATATTTTTATTCCAGGTTTGTCAAAGCGTTCTGCAAGATATTTAATCCAATTGCCGTGGGCGATATCTTTGTCTCTGGGTACATTTCTATCTTCATATATCTTTGCGGCTAGAGAAAAATTAATTATATTATTTTCAATAAGCTGCTGAGAAATCTCATGATATTTGTAGGTTGAGATGATGATTTTGTAAGCGCTGTAGTTTTTAAGGTATTCATTTAAAGAAATTACAGGTTTGCCGCAAAATAATTTGCCGTGCATAGCCTGGTTATTGTCAATCACAGCTATCACATCATAAATACCTTCATTTATACATCTTTCTCCGATTATGCCAGCGCCAAATAGTACTACTTTCATTCGTATTGTCTGCCTTCCGTTAAAATTTCCATACTAAAAAAATAAAACTTATATAATAGTATATATAAGTATAAAAGTTTATGCAAGACATAATTTATTTTAATTAGAATGCCCATAAATTCAGCGTTTTAGAGGTTTTCAAAGATAATCCTGCACTTTTACTATTAATATTTGAAAAATTTCTTTTAATTTTATATTCTAATCTGTTATAATAATTGCGCAGAGACACTTTTTTTGTTTGTTTTGTGGTAATTTAATTGTAACTTTTAAAAGTGTGTTTGCATTTTTTGTTTTTAATACAAAGTAAAACGCCAAAAAGATGGGAATACATAAATTTTGTAATACCATTATTTTTTGTCGAAAAAACTAATATAATAAATATTATTCAAAGGAGAAAAAATGCTGAAATATTTAATTTTAGGAGCCGGTCCAGCCGGCGTGACGATGGCAAATTGCCTGAAAGACCAGGGGGAAGAGAATTTCCTGGTGCTGGAGAAGGAAGAGAATGCCGGGGGCTTATGCCGCAGTGAGGAAGTTGGGGGTTTTCCGCTTGATTTTGGCGGAGGGCATTTCTTAGATGCCAGAAAGAGCGAAGGCCAGGAATACATATTGTCGTTTATGCCCCTGGAGGAATGGAATTATTATCCCTGTATTCGGAAGATTGATTTGGGCAGGGCTGTGATTGATTACCCGATGGAAGCCCAGATATACCAGCTGCCGTTGGAAGATCAGGTGGAGTATCTGAAATCAATTGCCTATGCCGGAGCTAACCTGAATACGCCTATGCCGGAAAAGTTTGAAGAATGGGCGCATTGGAAATTGGGAGATAAGATTGCCGGGGAGTATTTGGTTCCCTACAACAAGAAGATGTTCGGCAGGTATTTTGACGAGCTGGGCACTTATTGGCTGGATAAATTGCCAACGGTCAATTTTGAAGATACGCTCTTAAGCTGCCTGGAAAGAAAAATGCACGGCAAATATCCGTCCCACGGCGCATTTTACTATCCCAAGACTGCCGGTTACGGCGAGGTCTGGCACCGCATGTCAGAACGCGTGAAAGATAAAATCGAGTACCATGTGCAAGCTGTCAAGTTAGACTGCCAGGCGAATACCGTCAACGATACCTATAAGGCGGAATATATCATCAATACGATTCCCTGGACGGAATTTGATGAGATAACGGGCTGCGATTCACAGATTGCAGGATATTGCAAAGAGCTGCCATATACCTCGTTGGAAGTAAGATATTTTGCAGAGGACAGGGAAGATAATGCCCATTGGGTGTTTTATCCGAACCACGAGCTGCCCTATCACAGACGTTTTTACCGCAATAACTTTATCGAGGGCGGGCACGGCGGATTCTATGAGACGAACATGGAAAGGGTTGTGCCGGCAGAGGGGTGGAAGTATGTGAACCAGTATGCATACCCCTGCAATACCGTAAAGAAGAAAATTATGATTAGCGCAATTCTGCAGGAGATGGAAAAACATCATATTTTTGGTGTTGGACGCTGGGGAGAGTGGGAACATTTCAATTCCGATACCGTGGTGAACCGTGTGATTGCATTATCGAAGAAACTTTTATAAGGGAATACTGATTAAATCAGCGTTTCCCTAACAGATAAAATCAAGGAAGTGAGGCGTAGGAAATGACGATAGGAATCATTGGGCTTGGCTATGTGGGCCTGACATTTGCCATTGCCGCAGCGGATAAAGGCATTACCGTGTATGGCGTGGAAAAGGAGCAGCGGATTAAACTGTCTTTGGCAGATGGGCATGCGCATTTTTTTGAACCTGGCTTAGACGATAAAATTAAAGAATGCATGGGGAAAAAATTCTTCTGCGTGCAGGAGTTTCCCAGGGACGTGCAATTTGACGCCTTTATGATTACGGTAGGGACGCCGCTCTTTGAGCAGACAAAAGAGCCAAATTTTGACTATATTGTATCTTCCTTAGAGGCAATCAGCAACGTGTACAGCGGACGCGAGCTGGTTATCCTGCGCAGCACTGTTTCCGTGGGCACCAGCAGGAACGTGGTACTGCCAAGGCTTAAGGATATGGCAGGAAATGCGGACTGTACGCCAATGATTGCCATGTGCCCGGAGCGCACGGTTGAGGGAAAAGCGCTTGTGGAACTTACGACCCTGCCGCAGGTTGTCAGCGGGAATACGCTGCAGGCAGTATCACTGGCAAAGCAGCTTTTTGCCAGGATTACCTCCCAGTTGGTAGAAGCGCAGAGTTTGGAAGAAGCCGAATTAATCAAGCTCTACTGCAACATTTACCGGGATATGAATTTTGCCCTGGGCAATGTGCTCAATGTGGCTGCACAGACATTTGGGCTTGATGGCATCAGCGTTATCAGAAATGCCAACGAAGGTTACGCAAGGAGCAACATTGCCAGCCCGGGATTTGTGGCGGGACCCTGCCTGGAGAAAGATGCCTATATCCTCATGAACAATATGCAGGAGGGGAAGAGCAAAGATTTCATATTTGCGGCTAGGCATTTTAACGAATCGCTGGAAGATGATGTTGTCGATTGGGCAGAGCATAAAATTGGCGCTCCCGCGCAGGAGAAAGAGCTGCTGCTGACCGGGATGGCATTCAAAGGCGTACCGGAGACTTCTGATTTGCGCGGCTCCAGTTCCGTATATATCGCAAGGAAACTAAAAGAAAAAGGTTATAAATTGAGGTTACATGATTTTGTTGCCAGACATGAGGAACTGCAGGCGTTAAATCTGGGGGAAGTGTACGAGGATTTAAACAAAGCCTGCGAGGGAATTGCAGGAATGCTGGTTTTGAATAACTGCAGCAGATATCATGCATTTCATTTTACACAGGCAATGGAGGGCGTCAGAATATTGGACGTCTGGGACTGCTGCGATGAATTAAGGGAAAGAGAAGAGAGAGACACGATTGGCAATATGTTGATAGAGGAGAAGATATGAAAAGAGCGATAGTTACAGGAGGAAGCGGTTTCATCGGTTACCATCTGGCAGATTACCTGTCAGGGCAGGAGGGGATGGAAGTTACGGTGATTGATAATTTTGCGCGTGGGTGTTCCGATAGGATGTTCCAATCACTGATTGGGAAAGCAAATGTTATTTTTATCCAGGCGGACATGACAGAGAAAGGGTTTTACCGCCAGCTGTCAGGGAAATATGATTATGTGTACCATCTGGCCGCCATCAATGGCACGAAAAATTTTTATGAAAGGCCCTATGACGTCTTGCGGGCAAATATCCTGACCCTGATGAATATGTTGGAGTGGTGTACGCCGGATAATTGCGGGAGCTTCCTGTATTCTTCCTCGTCGGAGACGTATGCGGGCACAATCAATTGTTTTCTGGAGGACCATGCAGGGTATATCCCAACCAGGGAGGATATTCCCCTGACGATAGATAACGTGCTCAATCCGCGTTGGTCTTATGGCGGAAGCAAATTGATTGGCGAGATTATTGCCGCCAACTATGGGCGGGTCAACCATCTGCCTGTAAAAATTATCCGCTACCACAACATATACGGACCGAGGATGGGATTTGACCATGTGCTGCCGGAGTTTATAAAAAGAATTTATGACGGCGAAAATCCCTTTACGATTTATGGAGGGGAAGAGACGCGGGCATTCTGTGATGTGAGAGACGGCGTCCGCGCAACGGAGGCGGTGATGCTGTCGGAACGATGTGAGGGCGAAATCGTACATATCGGCAAGAGCGATGAGGAAATCAGGATTATTGATTTATTGAAAAAGCTGTTAAATATTGCTGGCAGGAATCCACAGATAAAGGTGGAACCGGCGCCCGAAGGCTGTGTGCTGCGCCGCTGTCCCTGTACCGATAAACTCTATCGGCTGACGGGATATCGGGCGGAGATTTCCCTCGACCAGGGTCTGCCGGAAATTTATGAATGGTACATGAGAACATATCAAGAAATGGAGGGACAACAGTGAAATACGGACTTTGCCAGTCATCCTGGGATGAAGAAGAATTGGCAGCAATCAATGCGGTGGTAATAAGCGACATGTATACGATGGGCAGACATGTTACGGAATATGAAAAAGAGTTTGCCTTAAAGTTTGGCAGTAAATATGCGGTGATGGTCAATTCAGGATCCAGCGCCAATCTGGTGGCAGTTGCCGCCCTTGTCTATTCAGGAAAACTCAATGCAGGGGATGAGGTAATCGTGCCGGCCGTCTCCTGGAGCACCACGTATTTTCCTTTGGCGCAGTTTGGGCTGAAACTGGTGTTTGTGGACGTTGAGGCAGATACCTTCAACATGGATGTTTCCCAGGTCCAGGCGGCTGTCACGGACAATACAAGGCTGATTGTGGCAGTGAATCTTTTGGGCAATGCCAATAAATTTGCAGAGCTGACCCAAATCTGTGAGAGGGAACATATTATCCTAATGGAGGACAACTGCGAGGCGATGGGCGCGGAGTATGAGGGCAGGCAGTTGGGGACGATAGGGACGCTGGGGACATTCTCTACTTTTTTTGCCCATCATCTGTGTACGATGGAAGGCGGCATGGCAGTGACAAATGACCGCGAATTGTATGAGTATATGCTTTGCATCAGGGCGCACGGCTGGACGCGGAATCTCCCTCAGGACAGCTTGATTAATGAGACCAGTGACAATCCATTTTATGAGAAATTTAACTTCATCGTTCCCGGATTTAATGTACGTCCCTTGGACATGGAGGGGGCGATTGGCTGCTGCCAGATAAAGAAGCTGGACCGGATTATTGCCAACAGGAGGAACAACGCCGCCTATCTGTCTGAAAAGATAAAGGGTCTTCCGGGAATACGGCTGCAGACAGAAGTGGGCAAATCCTCATGGTATGGCTTTGGCATGATACTGGAAGACGGATTTGCCGACAAACGCAACCAGGTGGTCGGGGAACTGGAAAAGGCGGGTATCGAGACCAGGCCAATCCTTGCAGGTAATTTTACGAGAAATAAGGCGATTGCATTTATGGATTACAGCATACCGCAGCCCTTGACGAATGCGGACGTGATACATGACAGCGGATTTTATATAGGCAACCATCCGACTATTATCAACGACAAGATAGATTATTTTACAGAGACCATGGAAAAGATTATGAAAGGGCTTGTTTAGTGGATGGAGAAGCATGAAAAAATATATGTAGCCGGGCACAGCGGAATGGCGGGCTCAGCTATTTTAAAGCAGCTGAAAGAGGAAGGGTATGGGAACATCGTTGTCCGTTCCCATGCAGAACTGGATTTGCAAGACCGAGCGGCCACCCTGTCCTTTTTTGAGCATGAGCAGCCGGAGTATGTATTTTTTGCAGCCGGTCTGGTTGGAGGCATTGAGTTCAAACGTGAACATCCTTTGGATATGCTTAACTGCAACCTGAGGATGACTTTGAACGCGTTGGAGGCAGCCTGTGGCTGCCACGTCAAGGGATTTCTGAACATAGGCAGTATCCTGCTTTATCCCCAAAGCGATTGTGAGATTTATCGTGAGGAGGATATCGGCAGAATCGATTTGCAGGGCATCGATGCCCCCTATACGCTGGCGAAACTGACAGGTGCAAAATTATGTGAATATTACAGGCAGCAGTATGGATTTCCGGCAATTACCGTGATACCCTGTAACTTTTTTGGGGAACATGCGCCCATGGGAAGCAACAAAGCGGGGGTGATTCCTGCGCTGATAGAGCGTTTTCATCTGGCAAAGGAGCGTCATGATCCGCAAGTCGTTGTGTGGGGGACGGGCAATGCCTGCCGGGAGTTTCTGTATTCCCAGGATTTGGCAAAAGCATGTATCTTTGTCATGAATCATGCCAAAGATGAGTTTCTGTATAATGTCGGCAGCGGCGGGGAGATTACGATTCGTGAGGCGGCAATGACAATCAAAGAAGTGGTGAACTATCCGGGGGAAGTGGTGTTTGATGCGGGCAAGCCGGAGGGCAGACAGCACATGTGCCTGGATTCACAGCGTATCCATGACCTTGGCTGGCGTGCCGGGACTTCTTTTGAGGAGGCAGTGCGCAATACATATCAGTGGTGGCGTTCCAGGAAGGCGCTCTAAGCAGCGTTTCCTGGGTGAACAAAATGGGAAAGCACAGGAAGGAAAGAGTGTGAAGAGATGAATATCATATTGCTGTCAGGCGGTTCGGGGAAGCGTTTATGGCCCCTGTCCAATGACGTCCGTTCCAAACAGTTTATTAAATTCTTTGAGGGGGAAGAGGGGGAAGCGGAATCCATGCTGCAGCGGGTGTACAGGCAGATTCAGAAAGCTGCGCCCAATTCCACGGTGACGGTAGCGACGTCCAAATCGCAGACCTCAATAATCCGCAGCCAATTGGGAGAACAGGTGGGGATTAGCGTAGAACCATGCCGGAGAGATACGTTTCCGGCAATTGCCTTGGCAACCTCGTATCTTCACGATGTCAGGGAGGTGAAGGAGGAGGAAGCCGTAATCGTCTGCCCGATAGACCCCTACGTGGAGGACAGTTATTTTGAGACTTTAGAGCAACTGGGGCAGCAGGCGGCAAAAGGAGAGGCTAATTTGGTGCTGATGGGAATCGAGCCCACCTACCCCAGTGAGAAATATGGCTATATCATCCCACAGGATAAGGGGGAAATTTCTTCCGTTCAGACCTTTAAAGAAAAGCCGGATACGGAAACTGCCAAAAAGTATATAGCCAGGGGCGCGTTATGGAATGGCGGCGTATTTGCCTATAAGTTAAAATATGTCCTGGAAAAAGCGCATGAGCTGATTGAGTTTAAGGATTATGCAGATTTATATGATAAATATGAGAGCTTGGATAAAATCAGTTTTGATTATGCTGTGGCAGAACATGAGCCCAAGATTCAGGTAGTCCGTTATCGTGGGGCATGGAAAGATTTGGGCACATGGAATACGCTGACGGATACGATGGATAAATCTGCCGTTGGGGATGCATTATTGGATGAAACTTGCGAAAATGTCCATGTCATCAACGAACTAGATATCCCGGTGCTGTGCATGGGGCTCAAAGACGTTGTCGTTTCTGCCGGTCCAGACGGCATCCTGGTCTCGGACAAAGCGCAGTCCAGTTTCATGAAGCCTTATGTGGACAAGTTGGACAGGCCTATCCGCTATGCGGAGAAGTCCTGGGGGAGCTTTCGCATTCTCGATGCAGAGGAAAACAGCCTGACGATTAAGGTGACGCTCAATCCGGGCGAGAAGATGAATTACCATAGCCATGAGCGGCGGGATGAGGTGTGGAGCATTATTTCCGGCGAGGGCAAGGTAATTGTAGACGATATGGAACAGACAGTAACCGCCGGTGATGTCATCACCATGCAGGCAGGCTGCCGCCATACCGTCATCGCCAGGACGGTCTTAAAAATCCTGGAGGTACAGCTGGGTAAGGAGATCAGTGTCCATGACAAACAGAAATTTGAATGGAAATAAAACGGCAGCGCCATTTCTGCTGAAGCCTGTGGGCAAAGACTATCTCTGGGGCGGCAGCCGGCTGAACCTTGATTTTCGCAAGAATCTTACGGTAAAGCCGTTAGCTGAGACCTGGGAATGCTCCACCCATCCTGACGGAATCAGCATGGCGGCTTCCGGCGAACATGCCGGACAGAACCTGACGCAAATCTTGATGGAACAACCGGAGTATATGGGCAAATATGCCAATCCGCGTGGAGAATTGCCCTGTCTGATTAAGTTTATTGACGCCCGGCAGAATCTTTCCGTACAGGTCCATCCAGACGATGAATATGCCAGAGTGCATGAAAATGGCTCATTGGGAAAAACGGAGATGTGGTATGTCCTGGAGGCGGCTGAAGATGCCCAATTAGTCTATGGTTTCTGCCATGATATGGAGAAAGAGCAGGTAAGGAACAGCATTCTGGCGGGTGATATTGAGAAATATCTGCAGAAAGTCAGGATCCAAAAGGATGACGTGTTTTTTATCCCGCCTGGACAGGTGCATTCTCTGGGTGCAGGAAGCCTGGTGGCGGAGATTCAGGAGAATTCCAATATCACTTACCGTCTGTATGATTATGGCAGGACGGATAAAAAGGGAAACCGGCGGGAACTGCATATTGAGAAAGCTTTGGAAGTAGCTTTCCTCAAATCCAGCCAAGATTTGCGGCAGCCGATGCGCGTACTCAAATTTAAAAGAGGATATGCCACAGAATTGTTGTGCCGTTGCCGTTACTTTCAGGTGGAGCGCATGATGATAAGCATGAAGCAGCGTGGGGAGACAGCGGAACTTTCCCCTGTGGAGAATTCGTTTCAGATCCTTCTTTGCACGGAGGGCTGCGGGGTGTTGTTCTGGGATAAGGGGGAGACGTTAAATTTCTTTCATGGGGACTGTGTGTTTGTTCCGGCAAATTCTGCGGATATCAGGATCCATGGGCAGGCTACGCTGCTGAAAATCAGTTGCTAGCAAATATGAATTTCGTATCATGTTATACGCCTTTTTATACGCATACCAATGGTTTTGCGTATAAAAAGGCGTATTTGATTTTCCGGCTTGAACTGTACTGCAGGTTGCTATATAATAAAGAAATATAATGGAGTGTTCTCTAATCATAGATAGAAAAGATTATATTGACTTAGAATACGGAAGGAAAAAGTTTGAACAATTTGTGGAGGGAAGGAAGAATGTTTAACAAATTTAATGAGAAGATGGATGATTTATATCAAGTTACAAATGGGAAGAATGTTATCCTATGGGGATGGGGCATGTCAGGGAAATTTCTTTATCTGCATTTTAAGAAATCCAACCGCAGGATTGCATGTGTGATAGACGATGGGTTTAACAATGAGATGGATATAATCGGCATAAAATCGCATCATGTGTTAGATTACTATGAGCCAGAGACAACAACGATATTGGTCACGGTATATAAGGGCACGGAAGAGATAGAAGAAATCTGCCATCAATATGGTTTCCGTGACGTAATTTTAATTCGGCACATGTTTTACGAGGATGAGCCCTCCAGAGAATTGGATTACTATCCATGGTTGGAATATGAATATGGCATGGATTTGGTGCACGGAAAAACCATTGCGGAAGCGGAACATGGAGAGCCCGATTGTAATGTTACAGAGTTTCACGATTACTGGCCGGGAAAAGGTATCGTGCTGGAGTCAGTGTTAAATAACTTTAAGTTTCATGAAGATGATGCCGTGTTTGATTTCGGCTGCGGCAAAGGGACAAGTTTCTTCATTTTTGAGAGGGCTGGCATGAAACGAGGAGGGGGCATTGAATTTGACCGGCAGCTGTACAGACTGGCAGCCGAAAATGCAGATATATTGGAGCGTGAGACAGGACATCGTTATTCTGTAGTATGTGGTGACGCCGCGAAATTTACGGATATTGATTCCTATAACTATTTCTATATGTTCGACCCATTTGAAGGGGAATGCCTGCAAAATGTGATTACAAATATTGAGAACAGCTATAGACGGAAGAATAGAAAGATTATACTGATATATATGGCTCCGAGATTCCATAGGCAGGTGGTTGAGAATCAGATGTTTAAGCTCGCTTACGAGGTGAAAAGCCTGTTTGCGATTACAAGGACGACGAATGTATATGTGCTTGGGTAAGTGAATCATCCGTGATTTAAAGGTTATAGGTATAGGTTAAGAAATCGCTTATAACTTACGATATATATAACAGAGTTGCATGTCACGGATGATTGATGAACTACAAGGATGTAGAGAATAAGTGATTGAGAGTGGTTCATAGTTAAGAATGTCAGATTCTTCTGTGAGCCATTTTTGCGTTATAGGTGAAAAAGAATATACGATGAAATTTTTATGCTAATTATCGGCGCAGGGAAGAAATATTATGAAAGATGGTGGAAATATGCAGGAAGTACATTTTAACCCTCATGGCAAGCCGATTGTCTTATGGGGCTGCGGAAGAAAGACACAGTGGCTTTTGGGCAATAATTGTTTGGATTTTCCAATCGAATTTATTGTTGATTCCAGCGCAGGGAAAGAGATACTATATGGGATAAAAATTGTCTCCCCGGCTGTTGTAGAACGATGGGCAGACTATTATATAGTGGTAATACCTAAGAATTATCAGGAAGAGATTTTTTCCATCCTTTGCGAGAAAGGGCTGCAGTATGGCGAAAATTATATCGGATTTTCAGAACTGACAGAATTATACAGGGAGAGTTATGAAATGCAGATGTTGGCGGATATCTCTGCTGGTTATAAAGTAATGGCACTGCCGGTATTTCCAATCGGGGATATCTGTACAATTCTGTCTTTTTTAAAAGCGTATCGGGAGAAAGTGAATCAGCCGTTAGCGTTATATGCCGGCAATATAAAGAACAGGGATTTGCTGCAACTGTGCACAGAGGCGGACAAGGTGGAATGGTTTCACTGGGAGTTCATGCCAAATGCAGGAAAGGATGGTTTCTTTAAACGTAATGATATATTGGAGTTGACAGGTATCTTCGCACTTTATAAAGGCGACAAATACTGTGACAGTCCAGGAGAGGTGAAGGAATTTTTCGGTCTGCCGCAAGACACGCAGTGTAATCGCATTGGCGTCTGTAACTTTGGCAGCAGGGAGCATGTAGAAGCTGCGTTTGAGCAATATAAGCTGACAAAAGGGAAAACAGTGTTTTTAGTGCCCTATGGAGATTGGCTGGGAAGCCAAGTTGTTTCAGGTGAATTTTGGGAGAAACTTTGCAGCAGACTGCGGCAGGAGGGATATGCAGTTGTTTTTAATGCAGAAAAAGAGATAATTCCTGGTGTGCCCAGTCTATTTTTAAATGTCTTGGATATCCCGTTATTTGCTGAAATGTGTGGAAATGTTGTGGGAGCGCGCACCGGACTGATTAATTATATTGCATTTTTTACAGATGTGATGATTCAGGCGATATGGCCAAGGGACGATAATCCGCTGTTTTGCACGGACTACTGGAAAGCTTGGTGTGGTTTTGGCGGGATTGATTTGTCAAAGAGAAGCGAATACTTTATGGAGCATGGTCTTTCCATCCGGGGTGAGACGGGAAGGGAGCACAAACTGATGGAATTTATCTATGAGGAAGACGAGAGGGATATAGAATTTATTATAGGGAATTTAGAGAAAAAGGAATAAAGGTGGACG
Source organism: uncultured Lachnospiraceae bacterium (assembly GCA_910583835.1). GTDB lineage: Bacteria > Bacillota > Clostridia > Lachnospirales > Lachnospiraceae > Petralouisia. The sequence goes on from CAJTYM010000027.1 coordinate 12,104, forward strand.
AATGTACATTTTTGAAAAGCCGCAGAAATCCCTTAGTTCCTTACAGATATGAAGCAGAAGGATAAGAAGGGAATCAGTAGGGATTGAAAAGATCTTCTGGAGGATGAGTGCGGAAAGGAAACCGGTAAGGGGATAATCCCTTTTGCGACCAAGATGCTGGTGAGAAGCGTTATAAAAGACAGAAGGGATAAATTCAGAGATATCCAAATGTTCTTCAAGGAGCTGGAAAAAGGAAGGGGTATCATCGATGAACATGTCCTGACAGTCAGAAAAGGTATCTTTCAAGGAAATCTGATGGTATTTAAGAGCCATAAATTATCTCCTCCGTAGGTGCGTGTGGTGTTTGGTGGTACTTTCATTATATTACTTGCGGAGAGAAAATTTATATATAAGGAACAAGAAAACCCTGTAAAATCAATGGGTTTGGCAATTTAACAATTGCCTAATAATATACACAATAAGGAGGCAAGAGATGCTTTGGAAGAATAGGGGACAGGAACTTGCACTGTTTGAAGAAAGATTTAAAGGGAAGAGGAATATTGTTTTCTATGGCTTATCGTGGGAAATGCAGATGATATATGAAAGGCTGTCATTTTTGCAGATAGATTTTGCTTTTTCTCAGGATAAATATTATGGAGAGGAATTAAAAAGCGTACCGGGGGGGGGTATTATAGGGGGATTTATGGATGCGGTATCGCTTATGAAAGATAGGAATTATCTCCTAATTATAGCATTGACCAACCCATATGAGAGGAATGAAGTGAAAAAAAGGATGGTTTTAAGCGGATATCAGGAAAATGTTGACTTTTTTGATTCGTCTGTTTTTTTAAGCATCTATTTGCCAATTTATATTTTATGTGCCCATGGGAAATGTTATATAGAATATTTAAACCATCCCATAAACTGGAAATGTACATTAAAGTGTAAAAAGTGCGCTGCCTGCATTCCATATGTTAATCATGAAAATGCGGAACTTTCTGTTTTGAATGCTGAGACAGACTTATTGTTTGAAAAAGTTGATTTTGTTCAGAGATATGACTTCACTGGGGGAGAAGCGTTCTTAGTACAGAATCTTCTGCTGGAGAGGATGAAATATTTATTAGGTAATTACAGCGATTGTTTTGGGAAGATTGAGTGCGTTACGAATGCGACAGTTATGCCCGATCAGGAGATTTTAGATTTTATTTACAAAAACCAGGACAGGATTGTAATATATGCAAGCAATTATCCTCACTTACCAGGATGGCAAGATAAATTTGATTGTTTTATGAATAAATTTTCTGCAAGAGGCATTTCGCTTTCTAGAACGTTAGATGAGAAGTGGATGGATTTTGGTTTTGATGAAGAAATAAACTTGGCTTTAAGTCCAAAGGAATTAACAGAATACTTTGATTTATGTCCTCAAAATTGCCGAATGTATGATAATGGAAATTTGGCATACTGTGCGGATTCCTATGACGCCCAAATGGCATTTTACCCTGATATAGACCAGAGACGGGAAATGCTTAATTTAAAATCGCAGGAAGTGACTAAGGAAGAAATTATAGAACTTTTCCTGGGATTTCAGGAAAAGGGGTATATTGAGATGTGCAGACATTGTAATGGCTGGGGAAGCAGGAACAAAAAATGTGTTCCCGTTGCTGAACAGCTATAGTTTTTGGAGTTAGATAACATGTGTATAATTGAGGGGTTTTTATTCTTGGTATAGGATGGAATAGATTATGTATTCTGCAGCTAAGGAGGGAATGAATGTTTGAAATCTTTAAAAGAGATGTACCGGATTATACAGTTTCCCAAATATGGGGATGAACGGGGAAGCCTGGTGGTTCTGGAAGGGGACCATATAGACATACCGTTTGAGATTAAGCGTGTTTTCTTTATCTATGTCAATGATGTAACCGAAGTGAGGGGCAAACATGCGAACAGGGACAGCGAACTGGTATTGGTATGTGCCAGCGGCAAGTGTAAAGTCAGGGTCTCGGACGGTTTTGAAGAGGAAATCGTGGAGCTGCATGATTCCAGAAAAGGGCTGTATATTGCGCCCATGTGCTGGAAGGAGATGTATGAATTTTCAAGCGATGCTGTGCTGTTGGTGGTGTCATCCGAGCATTACCGTGCAGAAGAGTATATCAGTGATTTTGCCCAGTATCAGGCAATCATGCGCGAGGGACGCGAAGAGGAAGCAAATTAGTGAAGAGATAAAGGAGAATAGCTTATGTGTAATTGTTTAGTGTGTGGAAATAAGGTGGAGCATGTCATTTCTTTTGGCGATATGCCGATTGCCAACGGTTTCTTGCCGGAGGATATGTTTGCTCAGGAGAAGTTTTATCCATTGGAGGTGGGGTTCTGCCCGACATGCAGTATGGTTCAGCTGACCAAGCTGGTTGATAAAGAAGATATGTTCAATGAGAATTATGCCTACTTCGCTTCAACTTCCCGGAGGATGGTAGAGCATTTTAAGAAATTCGCCTACTGGGTGATGGAAAATTATCTGTCGGAGGACCCATTTGTCGTGGAAATAGGCAGCAACGATGGCATTATGCTGCAGAATTATGCCAGGGAGAATATTAAGCATGTGGGCGTTGAACCATCCGAGAATGTTGCGCAGGCAGCGAGGGAGAAGGGCATCAATACACTGTCCTGTTTTTTCGACAAAGAAAATGCACAGAAAATCAAAGCAGAATATGGGGAAGCGGATGTGATTGCCGGCACGAATGTCATGTGCCACCTGCCCTATATCCATTCGGTGTTTGACGGCGTGACAAGTTTGCTGAAACCCCAAGGCGTATTGATATTTGAAGACCCCTATGTGGGGGACATTGTCAGAAGGACTTCCTATGACCAGATATATGATGAACATGCATTTTATTTCTCCGTGTCATCGGTATCTTATCTGGCAGGAATGCACGGTCTGGAAGTCATTGACGCCTTGCCACAGAATGTGCATGGCGGTTCCATGCGCTACATACTGGCAAGGAAAGGCGCAAGAACCGTGTCAGACCGCGTCAGGGAAATCATGGCAAATGAGGAGAAGCAAGGCTTGAAGCAATTCTCCACATATCAGGCTTTTGCGGCAAATGTTGCCCAGAACAAGGAAGATTTGTTGGCATTGTTAAAGAGGCTTAAGTCGGAGGGCAAACGGATTGTCGGATATGGGGCTACCTCCAAGAGCACGACCGTGCTCAATTATTGCGGCATCGGACCGGAATACATTGAATTTATCAGCGATACCACGCCGATTAAACAGGGAAAATACACGCCGGGTATGCATATTCCCGTCAAGCCTTATGAGGCTTTTGTCTCGGATTATCCAGAGTATGCCTTGCTGTTTGCCTGGAATCATGGGGAGGAAATTATCGCCAATGAGAATGCGTTTAAAGACGCCGGGGGTAAATTTATCCTCTATGTGGACCAGGTAAGGGTAGGGGAATAGGAGAAGGCTATGGAGAGGATGCTTCTTACCGGGGTCAGCGGTTTTCTGGGCAGGAATTTTATGGAATGCCTGGACCGAAGTAAATATGAAATATATGCGGTGGGCAGGAATTGCCCGGGCTTTATGGATGAGGAGCATTTTTTTGTCCATGATTTGAAAAATCTTTCAGCAATTTCTGTCTATATGAAGGAAATACGCCCGGATATTCTTGTATTGTTTGCCTGGGACGTCAGTACGCAGAGTTATTGGGAATCCCTGGACAACTGTCTGTGGGCAGATATCTGTATTCAGACGGCGAAAGCTTTTCTGGAGAACGGAGGGCGGCAGATTCTTTTTGCCGGCACATCGGCGAGTTATGACTATGGAAAAGGCTGGCTCAAAGAACTGCCGGAATACGAACACCCCTCCTCCATGTATGGCATCACGAAGCTGTACACGTCCCAGGTGTTGGCAAAGCTGGCGGCAGAATATCATGCCCTCTATAGTGAAGCGAGGCTTTTTGCAATTTATGGCAGATATGAGAAGCTGGAACGCCTGGTTCCCCTGACGGCATGGCGGCTGTCCCGCAATGAGAAGATTGTCAATCGCTGCGGGGATTTGCTGCGGGACTATATTTATATTGAAGATGCGGTAAAGGCAATCCTTATGCTGATAGAACAGAAGGCTGCGGGTATATATAATATATCGTCCGGCAAGCCGGTGAGCATTGGGCAGATTATCATGCAGGTGGCAGAGGAATTGGGCAAAGAAGATTTGGTTGCATTTGAGCATTCTGAAAAGAGCAAAGATTTCCCTTTGATTGTGGGAGACAATGCGAAATTAGAAACGTTGGGCTTTGTGTGTGGGCATTCTTTGCAAAGCGGCGTAAAGATGGCTCTGGAGTGGATGAGGAAAGAAGGGAAATTATGAAAATAGTTGTCACAGGCGGTCTCGGGCATATCGGCTCCAGGTTAATCCGCAAGCTGCCGGAAGTGATTCCGGGAGCAGAAATTATTATTTTAGACAACCTCAAAGTACAGAGGTATTGTTCCCTGTTTCACTTACCGAAAGAGGGCAGGTATCAGTTTGTGCAGGGGGATATTTTGGATGACGGTCAGCTTACGCGCGTTATCCAGGGCGCGGATGCGGTCGTGAACCTTGCAGCCAATACGGAACCGGAACTGAGCGTGGAAAAAGAGCAGGAAGTGGAAGAGGTTAATTATATCGGCACTATGAAAGTTGCGGACTGCTGTGCAAAGTGGGATGTGCCGATGTTCTTTCCCTCCAGCACCAGCGTCTATGGGGCGGCGGCAGCGAATGTGGATGAGGATACAGCCGTAAGCGTGGAAGCGGCACAGAGTCCCTATGCACAGACGAAAGTAAAGTCGGAGCAATATCTGAGCAAACTTGGCAGCGAAGGCAATTTCCGTTTCACGGTCTGCCGGTTTGGCACTATTTTCGGCATATCTCCGGGGATGCGTTTCCATACGGCAGTCAACAAATTTACCTGGCAGGCATGTACGGGACAGCCGCTGAGCGTGTGGGAGACGGCATGGGAACAGCGGCGTCCTTATCTGGACATTGAAGATGCCGTTTCTGCGATATGTTTTATTATCAAGAATCATCATTTCTATAATGAGATTTATAATATTGTGACAGTGAATGCCGCCGTAAAAGACATTGTGGCGGAGATAGAGAAACACCTGCCAGATGTTCAGGTAGGGTTCGTGAAGTCGAAAATTATGAATACCCTGTCTTACGATGTGTCATGTGAGAAGATAAAAGCATTGGGATTTGTCCCCGAGGGTTCTCTGGAACGTGGCATAAGAGACACGGTGGAATTGCTGCAGGGAATCTGCAGATAGTCTGCAGGCGGAAGGATACGGCAGAGAATGGGAAGGATAGGACATGCATGTTTTATGTAATCGGTTAGACAGGGCTTTTGCAGCCTACCAGCAGGAATTTGAAGAGAAAGCCGTGCAGGTGCTCCGCAGCGGCTTTTATGTGTTAGGGAAAGAGTTACAGTTATTCGAGCAGGAGTTTGCGCAGTTTGTGGGAGCGCGCCATTGCATAGGCGTGGGCAACGGCCTGTCGGCGCTCAATATGGCAATCTATCTGTTAGGAATCGGAAAAGAGGACGAGGTGATTGTTCCTGCCAATACATATATTGCCAGCGTACTGAGCGTGACATTGAATGGTGCAACGCCGGTTTTTGTGGAACCGGATGCGTATTATAATATCGATGCCGATTTGATTGAGGAAGCAATTACCAAGAGGACGAAAGCCATACTGGCAGTGCATTTATACGGACAGGCTGCCAATATGGCGAAGATTATGGACATAGCTGGAAGATATAACCTCAGAGTGGTGGAAGACTGTGCCCAGTCCCATGGCGCGGCTTTCAAGGGTCGGCAGACCGGAACATTTGGCGATGTTGGATGCTTTTCTTTTTATCCCACGAAAAATCTTGGTGCATTTGGCGATGGCGGCGCGCTGGTAACAGATGATGCGGATTTGGCGGAACAGGCGAGGATGTTCCGCAATTATGGCAGCAAAAAGAAGTACCATAATGAGATTATGGGCGTCAATTCCCGCTTAGATGAGCTGCAGGCAGGCTTGCTGAGGGTAAAGCTTTACCATTACAGCGAATTTCTGGAAGAGCGTAAACAATTGGCGGCATATTATGAAGAGAATATTAAAAACCCAGCCTTTCTGCTGCCCAAGGTGCGGGAGGGTGCAGAAACAGTCTGGCATCAGTATGTGGTGAGGGTGAAGTCCAGGGATGAGGTCCAGCAGAAGTTAAAATCCAGCGGCATAGACACGATGATCCACTATCCGATTCCGCCCTATCTGGCAGAATCCATGCGGTATTTAAATATTCCTGAGACAAGATATCCACTGGCGAGCCAGTATGCGCGGGAAGTATTGTCTTTGCCATTTTACAATGGCATGACGGAAGAAGAACAGGAATATGTGGTGGAAAATATCAATAAGCTTTCGTTGAGAAGACATTGATGGAAAATGAGAAGGAGAATTCTTGATTTATGCTCTGGAATTAGGAAGTGGAAATGCATAAAAGATATATAAAGGGAGAGGCATTATGTTGAAAAAAGAACCATTGGTGTCAGTTTGCATGCCGTGTTACAATCATGAGGAATTTGTGGGGCAGGCAATTCAAAGCGTTTTGAGCCAGACGTATTCTAATTTTGAGTTAATTATAGTGGATGATGCTTCTGCAGATAATTCAGCAGAAGTGATACATAGTTTTGAAGATTCCAGGATACGTGTTAAAGTTATTGAAGAAAATACAGGGTTTGGGGCGGCAGAATATATGTTTCGGCAAGCGAGAGGAGAGTTTGTTTGTTGGCTGGATTCTGACGATATTTGGGAGCCTACCCTGTTGGAAAGGTATATGGAATTTTTTCAGGGACATAAAGAATGTGGAGCATGCTTTTGCAGGCCAATAATTATAGATGGTTCTGGGTGCATATTGACGGAACATTTATTTTGTTCTATTTTTTCCGAAGAAAACCTGAAAAATATGGAGAAGGAAAAGTGGTTTCGGAAAATTTTTATAGAAGGAAATTACCTTTGCTCATCTACCCTTTGCATTAGGAAAAATATATATGAGCAAGTTGGAGAATTACGTTTTCAGTATAAACAGGTACATGATTATGATTATTGGCTTCGTTTTTTGCAGGTAGCAGAGATTTATGTGCTTCCGGATAGGTTAGCAAGGTATAGGATTCATTGGGAAGGGGAAAATGCAAATTTTAGTACACCAACATCGGAGGTAATATGTCGTGATGAAGTGGAAAGGGCATATATATTGCTTGAAGTTATGGAGGGTGTAGGAGAAGGTTTTTTTATAAAGGCATTTTCCGATTTGTTGTGTTTTTCTCCAGAAGAAGAAGGGTTTTGTCTGGAATGCGAAAAATTTTTAATGATAGAAAAATCAGAGGTTTGCCCGTCTCTTTCGGCAGTATTTTATTATTATCGCCATTATCAGGATGAACGTTTTCGATATTATTGCAAAAATTATTATGGGATAACCAATAATATGATTTATGAAATGGCGGGAAATGTAAACATTGGCCAGTCAGAATCTTTGCTTAGTGATTCTAAGCCTAAACAGGAAAAGAAACCATTAACAAAAGATATGGTATTTAATCCGTGGGACAAACCTATCGCTGTCTGGGGAGCAGGGATAAGGACGGAGAAAATTATGAAAAATGGTCTCATTAATTTTCCCATAGAATGTATTATTGATAGAGAAAAAAAAAGTTTGGGTGCAATCAAGACGATTCTCCCTGATGTCATCGAGGATTGGAAGAAGTGCTATGTCATAGTGACGCCTAAAAAATTTGAAGATGAAATATTTCGTATTCTGGAAGAAAAAGGGCTCCAGCATGGCGATGATTATATTGGTTATGATGAATTTTGCAAGTTTTCCTCTAAAATTTATAAAAATAAACTTTTTTCTGACCTAAACAATGAATGTATTGCAACGGTAATAATGCCGGAGCTGCCGCTTGGCGATATGTGTGCAATCATAGGTTTTTTGAAAGCATATAAGGAGAAGATGGGAAAATCATTGGTGTTTTATGCGCTTGGCGAACATGGGAAGGAAGTATTGGAATTGTGTCCATATATTGAACGTGTAGAGAAGATTCCGATTGAATGTATGGAATATTTGGAAGATACCGTGCGGGAAGGAAAAAACAATCTACTGGATATGAGAACTTTGCTTGCCGATGAAGATAAATTGGATTTTTTAAAGGTAGTTAAGAGGATATTGCAATTACCGGAAGGAATAAGGTATGACAGAATCACGCCAGGAATTTCATCAGATATGGAAAAAGTGGAAAAGCTGTTTCAGTCCTTAGGGCTAAGGGAGGGCAAGACCATATTTATCGCGCCAGATACGGATTTGTTCGGCCCTCTGGGAAAAGAATTGAAAAGCATAGCATTTTGGACACGCTTGAGTGAGGCTTTGGCTGAGGAAGGCTACGATGCTGTTTTTTATTCAAAAGAAGCAGTGGTGTCTGGCATACCGTATGTCTTTTTGGAACTCGCAGAACTTCCGAGGTTTATTGAGATGTGTGGAAACGTTGTCGGCATAAGGAGTGGATTACTGAATTTTATTGCCGTTTTCACAGATGTGGCAATCCAATGTTTTTGGCCGGAAGATGACAGCATATATTTCAATACGGATACTTGGAAAAATTTTGCAGAGAGGGGCAGCCTGTCGCAAACAGACAGGAGCCAAGAAATGATTGAGGCAGGGCTTGCGTTAACGAAAGAGATGAATAGGACAGATAAAGTATTTGAATTTGTCTGCCAAAACGATTGGCAGGATATTGAAACGATAATCAGGAATCTTAGGTTTATTTGAACTTTTGGAGTTTCGTTGTTGGATAGTTGTAGTTTTGGGAGTTAGATGATATGTGTATTTATGAAATGAACAAAATTGGTACGGTATTGTTGGATTGTCTGGAGGTCGTTGCCTCAGATGGAAGGTTATGGATGGTGGGGATGGGACCTCAGGTTGTATATTCAGCGGATTATTCCTTTCAGGATATTGTTCCCGAGTATGTGATATCTAAATATGAAGATGATTCTCGGGCTGAAGTCTATCATTATATAAGAAAGAGGGGAAACGAGTTGTTCCTCTTTCCGGGCATGGGAAAGTATTTGCGGGTTATCAATTGTGAGACGGGGGCGGTGCAAAACATGGACCTGTTGTGTGAAAAATGGGATTGTGAATACTATTATACGCAGGATGTCATAGAGTTTGCTGACGTTTACTATATTTTTCCGGCATATTTTTCTAATCCATTGCTGCGGTTTGATGGGAAAGGGGTCCTGGAGTGTGCAGGCTGGATAGAAGCTATGCAGAAGCTTGCTGGACGCAGTTCTGGTTTTGTGACGGAAAGCGTGATTTACGATGATGGAAAAGCGTGGATGCCATTACATGGGACAAACCGTGTGGTATGTACGATTTTGGCAGAAATGCGTGTAGAATGTTATGATATTCCGAAAGATGGCTACTTTATAGATATCATGCAAAAACAAGGTGATTCGTTTTGGATTGTACCTTTTGGAATGGGCAATTATGTTATCCTCTGGTCTCCCGAAAAAGGAATTATAAAAGAATATAGCGATTTTTCTTCGGAACAGAGATTCTTGGAGGAGTATGCTTTTGCAAGGATTGTATGCAGGAGAGATTCTGTATGGTTCCTGCCGCGGGTTGCAGACGCAATCGTGGTTTTGGATTTAGATGCGGACAGATTTGAGGCGATTGAACTGCCGGAAGATTTCTGTAGAACAGGAGCCGGGAGTTTTCTTCCTAAGTGCTGTGCGTATGCGGTGAAAGGGAGCCAACTCATCTTGCCAGCATGTGGAAGCGTGCAGCATCTGATTATTGATATGGATAAGAAAAAGATAATTTCTAAAATTGATGCCAAGTTGCTGGAAAGGGATTATGAGAAAACATACAGGCGGCTGCAGAGGAGATATTATGGAGCTCGGGAATGGTTTTGCAAGGCTTTAGAAGATAGCCGCTTGTTAGAGTTGGAGAGGAATGGAGGCCAGGGAAGGGCGATTGATTCCGAAACATATGGAGAAAAAATCTGGATGCGGATATGTAAAACGTGATAGAATCAGTAATGTATTGTGTTTGTGGGAATAAGATTGGCGGAGGTTGAGGAGGTTAAAATCAGGCATATGATACGTTTTATGGATAAAGAAGTAATTTGTTTGCAATTAGAGTCTTATGACAGAGATAAAATGTTTCGGTATTTTCTTAATATAAAAAACTGCGGCAGAAAGGGAATGGGAGAGATTGCCCTGATATATGATGGGGAAGAATATGTGGGTCTTGCTACCTATAGCAGCGTATTGAACCGAAAAGGCGAAAATGGAATTCTCATTGGGAAATATGTAATGCTGCATAGTGAGGATTTGTTTTGCGGGTTGAACCATATCTTCCGGGAGAAAGAAGGGGAAATGGAGTATATTCCTGTTTTTGATAAAAATGGACAATTACTGTATTTTGCATATGAGTATGAAGAACTATCCATCGAGGCGATGGAAAGGAATGTTTTGCCATTGTTAGAGGCCGGTAAGGCATTGCCTATCAGGGATTTGTATCCAGGGATTGAAAAAATATGTATATATGATTTTAATGAATGGGCCTATCGTTTTTATAAAATACTGAAGGCGCGGAATTTTCAAGTGGAAGTATTTGGAGAAAAATGGGCAACACTCTTTCCGAAAGTATATCAGGAAGACAGGATAAAATTTGGGGAAGTGTTGGCAGAGCGGATTATGAATATTTATGCGGAGGGGAAGAATGCTTTATTAGATGAAAGCTATCCTGATTCTGGATATAAACTGAATATATGTGATGCCTGGGGAATGGTGTTTGATATTGCTGAAGCAATGCTTTTATCTGAATATGACAGATTGAAGAAAGATTTGCGGAAAAAGAGGGCCATGGTTTTAACCATGATATTTCCGGATATAAGAAGAATTGGATTCCGTACAGCAGATGAATTCTATAGGAACAAGATTGGTTTGCTCCTGGAAAGGGGCGATTTGAATGGGAGCGATCCGATGGTAGTACGGCAGGTTGATAAATGCTGGGATAAAGAGGGAGAAAATAAGTTTCAAGATGCCATGGCTGTGGGAAAAAGATGGAAGAAACGAGGCATTATGGTAGGAAATGAAAGTGTTTTTTACGAATGTTATGGAAAAGGGCGTCATAGTTTGTATCTAATCGGTCCTTGTGTCGTGGAGGGGATTGGGGTGGACAGGGAGGACAGTTTAGGGGCTTGTGTCTGTCGGGAAATAGAGAAAATACCGGGGGGGGGGTATGCGGTAAAGTGTTTGGCGACAACTGGTTTTAATATTGAGGGGACCAAACGTATAGCAGAATCTTTGACGTTGTATGAGGGGGACGTAATCATACTGGTAGGGAATGATCAGGCGTTCGTGAGAAGCTCAAACGACAAGATATCTGGTTATCCGAGTGATATAGATATGGAAGAGATATTGGTTCAGCGGAAGGAGGATTGGTTCTGGGATGCACCAGTTCATACAAACCAAAGAGGGAACAGGGAAATTGCGAAGGCGTTAACAGAAAAGTATTTATCGGAATATATACAGGGCATGGCAGGTAGCCAGGGCTTGGCCTTGCTTCAGCCAGGAAAGTGCTTTTTGCCGGATAGCATGGAACGCGGGCTGGAAAAATATATAGATAAAGTAAGGGCGGACGGCGTTCAAAAGGGAAGTATAGGGGCGATTGTCATGAACTGCAATCCCATGACGCTGGGGCATGAATATCTGATAAAGCAAGCCATGGCGCAGGTGGATTTCCTGTATGTTTTCCTGGTGGAAGAAGATAAGTCAGAATTTCCATTTGCGGACAGGCTGGCGCTTGTGGAGTCCGTGACTGGGAAATATGAGAATGTAAAGGTTGTTCCATCGGGAAAATTTATTTTGTCTTATGAGACAATGCCCATTTATTTTGAAAAGGCCCAAAGGCAGGAAGAGATATTGGATGCCACACAGGATTTAAAGATTTTTGGGAGTCAGATAGCTCCTAAGCTGGGAATCAATGTACGTTTTGTGGGGGAAGAACCCAATGATAAGATTACATTCCAGTATAATGAAGCAATGAAAGCCTTGCTTCCGGCATATGGGATACGTTTGGTGGAGATACCAAGGCTGGCAATAGACAGAACCATTGTCAGTGCTTCGGTTGTCAGAAAATATATGCATCAGGGCAGGCTGGATATGTGCAGGCGTTTTCTGCCGGAAGAGACATACAAATATTTGCTGCGTCACGGAGGAAGTGGAAGTGCACATGCGTGAAAAAATATCAGTAATAATCCCAATCTATAATACAGCGGATTATCTGCCCAGATGCCTGGACAGCATATGCGGGCAGAAGTATGGGAATCTGGAGATTATATGCGTGGATGACGGTTCCACGGACGGCTCGGGTGATATTGCCGAGCATTATGCCAGGAAGGACTCGCGGGTGCGGGTAATCCATAAAGCAAATGGCGGCGAAAGCAGCGCAAGGAATGTAGGGCTGCTAAGCAGTACCGGCGAATATGTGGCGTTTGTGGACTGCGATGACTGGCTGGAGCCTGACATGTACGAGGCAATGATATCTGCCATGAAACAGAACACGCTGGATATGGCAGCGTGCGGCTATTTCTGGGAGACGGAGGATGGCGGCAAACCGGTAGGAAACAGCTATCCGGTGTCGAAAGAGGTCTTCGGAAGGAAAGAATTGTTTGAATATGTGTATATCAGGGACCGTTACCGCGGAGTGACATCATGGATTTGGTGTAAGCTGTTTCACAGAAAGATTTTGCATGAGGATGGGGAACTGCTGGAATTTGATGAGAACCTGCGGTTTGGCGCGGACCTGGTATTTTTTATCAAGGCTGCCGCAAATGCAAGGCGGATTTGTTATCTGCAGACTCCGTTTTACCATTATTTCCAGCGGGAAAACTCTACTGCCCATACGAAGAATCTGCAGATTGCCTTTGACATCGTTATAGCGTACCAGCGGATGATTGACTACCTGGGGGAAATGCAGATTGAAATACAGATGATTCCATGGCTGCAGCGGTTTCAGGGATACCGGGCATCGTTAGTGGCAGAACAGGCAATCGAGCAGAAGGACAGCGGTATGCTTCACAAATGCCAGCAGGTTATGCGGGTACTGGAGCCTGTCTATAAACGGACAAATGAGGAATATCCAGAACGTCTGCAGCGGTATGAATGGCTTTTGCATTATCAATTATGACAAGAAATTGTAAAAAGCAAAGTGCATTTCTTTTTGCAGGAGAATGCCGTATGTTATAATCAATGATATCTCTTTTTGCAGGAGGAAGCTGTATGTCAAAATCTATTGCATTTATCATCTGTACCAACGATGATACATATTTGCAGGAATGCCTGTTTTACATCAACCGTCTGCATCTGCCGGATGGCTATGTGGCGGACGTTTATCCGGTGCGGCAGGCAAAAAGCATTTTTCAGGGATATAACCTGGCAATGCAGCAGTCCGCTGCCGAGTATAAAGTCTATCTGCATCAGGATGTATTTCTGATAGAAGCGGACGTCGTGATGAGATTTCTGGAACTGTTTGCGCAGCATCCTCAGGCAGGACTTGCCGGCGTGTTAGGTGCGGACAGACTTTCGGCAGACAGGAGATTTTACCGCAGCTGGAATCTGGGAAATGTGATTGGCTGCAGCGAGAAGAAAGCGTTCCATAACTTCCTGTCGGAGGAACCTGCCCCGGCTGCGGCCTTGGATGGCATGTTTCTGATGACGGCGAAGGACATTGCCTGGAGGGAAGATGTACTCTCGGGCTGGGATTTTTATGATATTTCGCAGTCTTTGGAATTTGCGCGCCAGGGTTATGAACTGTGGGTGAACGCCGGGAAGCAGCCCTGGTGTATCCATGACTGCGGCTATCTTAACCTTACAGGGTACGATGAAGCCCAGGAAGCATTTGTGAAAATATATCAGGACAATTTGCCGGATTATGGCGGGCAGCCTGAAGTCTATGCGCAGCAATACCGGAAACATTTTGCCTTGATGATGGAGCTGAAGGAACAATGGAAGTCTTTGCTCTTTCTGGGGAAAGTGCGCGAGGTCCGCAAGGTTTTGGAACAGGTTTGGGACGAACGGTTTGCCGACACGGAGATGGCAATTCTCAAAAACATCCTGCAAATCCTGCAGGCAGAAGAGCAGGAGGGCGTTCCTTTGGCAGACCGTTTCCTGCATGGCTGCGGTTCATTTGCACAGGCGCAGCGCAAATACCTGCAGGTCAAATTCTACCTGCGGCGGGTAAAATATGCGCCGGATGATGTGGGACTGTGCCCGCATGTATCCGCTGTGGCAGAACAGGTGATTCGGCGGCATACGATGTTATGACAGATAAGATTTCCGGCACACGATGTTGCGATAGGTTTATAATGATTCGGCAGGATGCCATAATAGTAGAAATGGAAGAGCATTATGAAGATATTGTATTATACCTGGAATGAGAATTCGCGGGACGATATGCTGCAGACCTTGCAGTTCCTGGGGCATGAAGTTAAAGTCTGCGATATGCCATGCCAGGACTATGAGCAGGATAAAGCTTTGTCAGCGTATCTGGAAAAAATCATAGGAGAACAGTCATTTGATATCATTTTCTCATTTAATTTTTTGCCAGTTATCGCCAAAGCTGCAGGGCAGTGCAGGATAAAATACATATCCTGGATTTATGACTGCCCGCATTGGACATTGTTTTCACCGGCGGTACGGAGTGCGTACAATTATATTTTTGTCTTTGACAGATTGCAGTATCAGCAGCTTCAGGCTTTGGGCGCAGAGCATTGTTACCATTTTCCGCTGGCAGTGAACACCGCGCGTCTTAGCCGTCTGCTGGCAGAAGAACAGGAAGAAAGCAGACGTGCCGATGTCTCCTTTGTGGGCAGCCTTTATGAGAATAACCTGTATGACCGCCTCAATTACCTTCCAGATTATATCAGAGGCTATCTGTCCGGTATTATAGGAGCCCAGGAGAAGATTTACGGTTATAATTTTGTGGGGGAGCTTCTCACAGACGAAATCATTGGCGAGATGAATCAATTTATTTCCATGGATCTGCCCCGGGGCTATTATGCAACGAAGCGTGAATTGTATGCGGAGATGCTCAATGGTAAGATTACAGCCAATGAGCGGCTGCATTTGCTTGCAGAAGCCTCAAAAAGGTTCTGCCTGACCCTCTATACGGCCTCGGATACAGCAACGCTGCCACAGGCAATAAAGGGCGGCATTGTGGACTATGTCTCACAGATGCCCGTCGTGTTTCATAACTCCAAAATCAATCTCAACATGAGCCTGCGCTCCATCCAAAGCGGCATTCCCTTGCGTGCGCTGGACATCATGGGGGCGGGAGGATTCCTGCTGTCCAATTATCAGCCGGAACTTGCAGAGTATTTTGAAGATGGGAAAGAGCTTGCGCTGTTTGGAAGCGCCCAGGAGATGATGGAGAAAGCCGCGTATTACCTCGCCCATGAGGAGGAACGCCGGCAGATAGCCGCCGCCGGTCTACGCAAGGTTCGGGAATTGTTTTCTTATGAGGTGAGGGTGGGGCAGATGTTGGAGATGGTCAACCAGTGAAAGGGGCATAGGGAAATACATATAAAATATATTAAAAATTTCTTGAATTTTCCAGAATCCCTTGCTATAATATAATAAAAGCAGAAGAAGGTCTTAAAGCAGAAGTTTTAAAGGCTTTACAGCAATTAGCAGAGACTGAGAATATGATAAAATATAATGTGGAAGAAGGGAGGATGACCTATGAGTATTTCCAGTATAAGTAGTCAAGGTTTATATCAGAACTATCGGCAGCTTGCCAGCGGAAAGCGGATTAACTCAGCAGCAGACGATGCGGCGGGCTTAGCCATTGCCCAGAAGATGCTGACACAGAGCAATGGTTATGATGTAGGACGGAGGAATGCAGCGACATCCCAGGACATGGTGAATGTTGCCGAAGGTGGTCTGTCCACAATTACAGATTCCCTGCAGCGTATCCGGGAGTTAGGCGTACAGGCGTCGAATACAGCTATCTATGGTGATTCTGAGCGCAAGATGATGCAGCAGGAGATTAATCAGCTCAAGGACAGCATTTCCGATGCGGCAAAGAACACCCGCTTCAATACCATGAGCCTGTTGGACGGCAAGATGGGAAGCAGCCATGTAGCTTCCGGTCCAGATGGCAACGGCATGGAGATCAATATGCCGGATGCAACATTGCAGGCATTGGGCATTGCAGATTTTGATGTGACAGGAGATTTTGACCTTTCTGTGATTGACGATGCGATAGATAAGGTATCATCTTACAGGGGTGAGATGGGAGCAACATCTAACCGCTTGGATTACACCATGAATTTCAATTCCTATGCATCGCTGAATACTACTGCAGCCCGCAGCCGTATTGAGGACCTTGATTTCCCGAAGGCGATTTCCGATATGAAGAAGAACAGCCTGTTGGAGGAATACAGGTTGATGATGCAGAAGAAGCGCGAAGAGCAGGATAACATGGTGGTTAATTTGCTGAGATTTAATTCTTAGTGAGACAGTGCTTTTATAGAATCGCGCGAGAGGTTTATTTAATATCGCAGACATAGAGCCTATCCATACTGTGAAGACGGTATTGGATAGGCTTTCCTTTATTTCCTGCTGTTTGACATCTTAATCCTGTACAAGAACAAAGTGGG
The DNA here is from genome assembly GCA_910583835.1 of uncultured Lachnospiraceae bacterium. GTDB lineage: Bacteria > Bacillota > Clostridia > Lachnospirales > Lachnospiraceae > Petralouisia. The sequence goes on from CAJTYM010000027.1 coordinate 28,814, forward strand.
CAAGCCCACAGGAGCTCCCCTACCCCTCAATCTTGAGGGTGCTGGACATCCGGTGAATGTCCGTTTGGCACGGACCGAAGCGAAGCGCAGACCTTGCACACTTTGACACGCCGAGCACAATTGCGAAGCAATATTTACCTCTTGTGTGAGTGCGCATAAATGTTTTCTCTTATAGGAAAGATACTTTCGCGCTTTAGCGTGACAAGGTCTTTCCTATAAGAGAAAAAAGGGCTGCCGCTTTGGGATGAATAAATCCTCTCTGCGACAGCCTCTATGTTGTTCTTCTAACAATACGCATCCATCATCATTCCAGAGTAAATGGACGTTATATATGGTGTTGCAAAATTTTTCCCAGGATTCTTGTAAGTCACAAGAACTTTATCTACATAGCGCATGGGATCCAGGGAAGCATTGTTTGCTTTTGCGCTCAGCAAATTCTTAAAGTCGTTCAGTACGGAAAGATTTTCCTCGTAATTGCTGGCAGAAACAGTCTCCCTCAGTGCGTCTTCGTCAATACTGATAGAACCATCATCTTCCACCATCAATCCAATATCTTCCAGACTGTTCCGGTATGCAAATGCGGTGCTGCTCATATCCTTATAGAGCTGTACGCTCTGGGGCTGGCTCTTTGAATATTTGCTGGCAGTCTGCAGAACGGAGTTGTAAGAATCTACCAATGTCTGAATGTTATCTGTCATGGCATCCGCGTTGGTCTTGAAGCCGACTGTTGCGGGACGTCCCTCTGGGCTTGTGCCGTGCAGAGTCAATTCAAAATTATTATCCAATAGGAAAGTATTGGAATAAGCCATATGTTCGGTTCCATCCAGCAGGAAAACCGCATTCTGCGCTTCCTGTGCTACATGGTCAATGCCCAAAGCATCGATTGCAGCCATGGAATCATGATTCCCCTGTGGGGAAATTGAAAACAAAAACGTCTCATCGGCGCCGATGCCTGTGGCAGCCGATTCAATCTGTAAAGCGCTTAAACCGTCTGCGTTTTCCGCAATCGCTGCATTCAAACCTATGTCAGCATTTGTGACCAGGCCTGCAAGTTTCCTCTGGATAGAGAAATTGGTGTCGTCTGCATTGACAGTAAACTGGAACTCATAGGCTGAGACATTGTTCTCCAAATCAAATGAGTAAGAACCCGGTTTGAGATTCAGACGGTTCTTATCCAGAAAATTTCCCTGGTTGATTTGCGAAGTGGCAAGACTTTTCACTTCGATGGTAAAGCCATCAGGATTGCTTGACGAGTTGCCGTTGCCAACATAATCTGCCGATACCACATCTTCCTGAGAAGAATATGCGAGTTTCTTCTGAAATGCATTGCCAATTCCTTCTTCTGCATCGGAAAGGGATGCAACAACATTTTGGATAAGGCGAGTGCTTTCTTTAATATCTATCGCAAACTTCTGTACATCTGGCGAACGCTTTATCTTGTACAGAGGAGCATCTTTATTAATCTTTACTATCTTGTTATAGATATTGCGTAACTCGCTCTTCTTATGTGAATCATATCGGGAAGTCGATTGGTTGGCATATGTGTCTAAATAATAGTGATAAGCAGTATCAATCGCAGCCACGATAGTTCCCTCCTTTCATCCTTGAAATCGTGCTGTGCACGGGAGGTAATATAATACACTCCATGTATTTGCTGTGTTTATCGGCTAGTTTAGCGGTTTTCTTAAGGGGTGTATGGCAAAATCAAGAAAAAAAATTGGGTAAAGTTTGAGATTCTACTATATAATATGTAGGTTAGCGGCAAAAAGTCCTTATAGTACGGAAATGGATTTCCGTGTCCTGATAGAAAAAATAGTTGACGCAAAGCCGCGATTGTGCTATAGTAAACTAGCGATGGAAGTAGGTCTTTTTTTTATGCCTAAATTTAGAATAATATGGAGGTGGAAGTTGTGCGCACAAAAATTACATTGGCATGTACGGAATGTAAGCAACGGAATTACAACATGACCAAGGATAAGAAGGCTCATCCCGACAGAATGGAGACAAAGAAGTACTGCCGATTCTGCAGGAAACATACGTTACACAAGGAAACAAAGTAACAAGGCAGAGCGTAGGAAGTGAAAGGTTGGACGGATAGTTCACCCGCCCCTGTATTCAGGCGCGCGAGTGCGCCATAGGAGGTAAAAATGGCAGAAACGAAAACAGAAAAAGCTTCAAAAACCAGCTGGTTCACCGGTCTGAAGGCTGAATTTGACAAGATAATTTGGCCAGACAAAAAATCACTTACCAGACAGACGGTAGCGGTAGTAGCTGTTTCAGTTGTCTTGGGTCTTATCATTGCCGTAGTGGATGTGTTCATTAAGTACGGCGTAGACGCCCTGGTAAATTTATAGGAGGCGTAGGTGATTTATGGCAGAGGCAAACTGGTATGTAGTTCATACCTATTCCGGTTATGAAAAGAAAGTTAAGGAGAACATTGAAAAGACCATCGAGAACCGTCATCTGGAAGACCAGATTTTGGAAGTGCGGGTTCCGATGCAGAGCGTTGTGGAAATGAAAAACGGTGTAAGGAAAACCGTTGAGAAGAAAATGTTTCCTGGCTATGTCCTCATTAACATGGTTATGAATGATGATATATGGTATGTGGTTAGAAATACCAGAGGTGTTACCGGGTTTGTAGGTCCGGGTTCCAAACCTGTACCACTCACTGAAGCTGAAATGAGACCATTGGGTATTCAGGTTGACAATGTGGTTGTCGATTTTGCAGAAGGTGATTCCATCCGGGTAATCGGAGGTGTCTGGAAAGATACGGTCGGGATTATCCAGTCGATGAATCATGGCAAACAGATGGTGACAATCAATGTTGACTTGTTCGGTCGTGAAACGCCGGTAGAAATAAGTTTCACAGATATTAGAAGGTTATAAGATGCATTTGTCACAGGATTTCTGAGAAACACCTGGACGAGAACTATTTAAGGAGGATTTTCCAAATGGCAAAGAAAGTAGAAGGATATATCAAATTACAGATTCCTGCCGGGAAGGCTACACCGGCACCACCAGTTGGACCGGCGCTTGGACAGCATGGTGTAAATATTGTCGAATTTACCAAGCAGTTCAATGCAAAGACAGCTGACCAGGGAGATTTAATCATCCCGGTAGTAATTACCGTATATGCAGACAGAAGCTTCAGCTTCATTACAAAGACCCCGCCTGCCGCTGTATTGATTAAGAAAGCCTGCAACATCAAATCCGGTTCCGGCGTACCGAATAAGACGAAGGTAGCTACGATTCCGAAAGCGAAGGTTCAGGAAATTGCAGAACTGAAAATGAAAGATTTGAATGCTGGTTCTCTGGAAGCAGCGATGAGCATGATAGCAGGAACAGCAAGAAGTATGGGCGTTGAAGTCGGAGAATAGGCATCCGGAGTTTACTGAAACCGTGGGAGGGACGGCTCCCGATATTACCACTAGGAGGTTATTAGAATGAAACGAGGAAAGAAATATGCAGAGGCTGCAAAAGCAATCGACAGAACTATGCAGTATGATACAGAAGAAGCAATCAGCCTGGTAAAGAAGGCTGCAGTTGCTAAATTTGATGAGACAATCGAAGCTCATATCAGAACCGGCTGTGATGGACGTCATGCAGAACAGCAGATCCGTGGAGCAGTAGTATTGCCGCACGGAACAGGTAAGGCTGTCCGCGTTCTGGTTTTTGCAAAGGGTGACAAGATAGACGAGGCAACGGCAGCAGGCGCTGACCATGTTGGCGGAGAAGAACTGATACCGAAGATTCAGAATGATGGATGGCTGGATTTTGACGTGGTAGTTGCTACTCCTGACATGATGGGCGTTGTCGGACGTCTGGGACGCGTACTTGGACCGAAGGGCTTGATGCCGAACCCCAAAGCAGGAACCGTAACGATGGATGTTACCAAGGCTGTAAATGATATCAAGGCTGGTAAGATTGAGTACAGATTAGATAAGACGAATATTATCCATGTGCCAATTGGAAAAGCATCTTTTACAGAACAACAATTAGCGGACAACTTCCAGACCCTTATGGATGCCATCATCAAGGCAAGGCCTTCCGCATTGAAAGGGCAGTATTTAAGAAGCGTGACTCTTGCGCCTACTATGGGTCCTGGCGTGAAAGTAAACACTACCAAACTTGTCTAAAATGGATGTTGACATCTAAAATACACAATGTTATACTATATAAGTATTTTGCCGAAGACAGCAGGTGCCGTAAGGCGTAACGTTTGGCCTGCCGAGGGAATTTGCCGGACATCTGTCTGGTAATTAAGCGAGGTTTTTAATCCTCCTTGTCCCTTGGGCAAGGAGGATTTTTTATCTTATAGGAAAGTAGCCGCAGAGCGACTATTCCCTATAAGATAAAAAATAATTATGCGCACTCGTGCGAGAGGAAGATGTCGCAACATGCCGTCCTAAGGAATCCCCCAGGCAAGCCTGGTACCCCTTAGGACAAATCCGCACTCGGCGCAGCAAAGCGTCCAAGTCTTTCAAGAATGAGAGATTTAGGGAGTTGATGCGGACTTGTCCGCTTTGTTCCCAATCAATAAAAGAAAAATAAGGAGGTGCACAATTCGTGGCAAAAGTAGAGTTAAAGCAGCCTATTGTACAGGAAATTTCTGAAAATATCAAAGATGCACAATGCGTTGTGTTGGTAGATTATTGTGGATTGACTGTAGAAGAAGATACGCAGCTGCGTAAGCAGTTAAGAGAAGCTGGCGTTACTTATAAAGTATACAAGAATACCTTGATGAATTTTGCATTCAAGGGAACAGACTTTGAGAGCATGTCTTCTTTATTGGAAGGTCCTAATGCGATTGCTATTTCCAAAGATGATGCGACTGCTCCGGCAAGAATCCTTGCAAAATTTGCAAAGGGTGCAGATAAGTTGGAGTTAAAAGCAGGTGTTGTAGAAGGAACTTTCTATGATGCAGATGGCATTAAGGCGATTGCAGCCGTTCCGTCCAGAGAGGAATTGCTTTCCAAATTCCTTGGAAGCATCCAGTCTCCGATTACCAACCTGGCACGTGTTCTTAACCAGATTGCTGAACAGGGCGGTGGAGAAGCAGCGGCAGAAGCTGCACCAGCAGCGGAGGAAGCTCCAGCGGCTGAATAGACTGAGAGCAGCTAGCGATTGGCGAGCCAAAGATGTATTAAAATGAAATAATATTAATAACAAAACGGAGGTAAATATAATGGCAAAGTTAACAACTGAAGAATTTATTGAAGCTATTAAAGAGTTAAGCGTATTAGAGTTAAATGAATTAGTAAAAGCTTGTGAAGAGGAGTTTGGCGTATCTGCAGCAGCAGGCGTTGTAGTTGCAGCAGCAGGCGGAGAGGCAGCAGGCGCAGCAGAAGAGAAGACCGAGTTTGATGTTGAGCTGACAGAAGTTGGACCGAACAAGGTTAAGGTTATCAAAGTTGTCCGTGAAGTAACTGGCTTAGGCTTGAAAGAAGCTAAGGAAGTAGTTGACGGAGCTCCTAAGGTTGTTAAGGAAGGCGCTGAGAAGGCAGAAGCAGAAGACATTAAGGCTAAATTAGAGGCAGAAGGCGCAAAGGTAACTTTGAAATAATCGCGATTCAGCGGATTGAGAATAAAAGAACAGGGAGACTTTTCCATGCTTGCATGAGAAACAGTCTCCCTGTTCTTTTATTTGAAAGCGCAACGCGTGGCTCTGGAAGCAAGGGCTTCCAGAGCAATCCGCTGAATGGTTAGAAAATCTGTTTCTTTTTGCTTATAGGGCGAAAGCCCGCGTGCCAAATTTATGTATTTTCCCACTAAGGCTAATATAATTGTATTATCTGTCGAAAAATATAATATATGCACTCAAATAACCAAGGGGGTTCCTGAGATGAAAACGGAGTGGGATTATACAGATTTAGCGGAAGCATACCTGAAAAGACCGGATTATGCGCAGACCGCGATTGACAAGATGCTGCAGACTGCGGGCGTGACAAAAGGAGATGCTGTCTGTGATGTTGGGGCGGGGGCAGCACATCTGACTTTGAAACTGGCAGAGTATGGGCTGTGTGTCAGTGCAGTGGAGCCGAATGATGCGATGCGGGCAAATGGAATTAAGAGGACGGAAAACTATTCCGATGTCAAATGGTTTGAAGGAGTCGGCGAGCATACTGGCATGGGAAGCAATAAGTTTGAGCTGGTAACTTTCGGCTCTTCTTTTAATGTATGCAACCGTCAGCAGGCGCTGCAGGAAACAGGGCGAATTCTCAAAGATGGCGGCTGGTTTGCGTGTATGTGGAATCACCGGGACTTAGAGGATCCCTTGCAGAAGGAGATAGAAGGGATACTGAAAAAACAGATACCAGATTATAGCTACGGCACCAGGCGGGAAGACCAAACGGAGGTAATCAACAAGAGCAGGCTGTTTGGGGAGGTTATTTACATAGAAGGCAGCGTTGTGCATGAAATGTTAGCAGAAGATTTCATTGAGGGCTGGAAATCACATGGAACGCTGCAGCGTCAGTCAAAGGAGAGGTTTGAATCTATCAATCAGGAGATTCGTAAGGTGGTAGAGGCAAAAAAACAGACATATATTAAGGTCCCATATACCACAAGAGTCTGGATGGCGCGGCTCAAAGATAAAGGGGGTAAAATGAGGTTGGGTACGAAGGCCAAGACGCTGCAGGCTATTTTTGGACGAATACATAATGGCAGGGTGCTGCCGCAGATTTCATTTACAGTGGGCGAGTGGAACATTGGGCAGGAAAAGATACTGGAGCGTTATGAACAGGCGGATTGGAAGGATAACGTTATTGTGCGCAGCAGTTCCCTCAGTGAGGATACGGTGGGGGCGTCCCAAGCGGGGAAATATGACTCTGTGGCGAATGTGCGCGGTCTGGCAGAGTTCAGGAAGGCGGTGGAGGATGTGATTGCCTCCTACGATGACGGAAATGAGGATAATCAGGTATTAGTGCAGCCGATGCTGCAGGGGGTGAGCCTTTGCGGAGTGGCGTTTACCTTGGAGCCGAATACCAGGGGCAATTATTATGTGATAAATTATGACATTACAGGTTCCACGGATGCGGTAACTTCAGGGCAGGGAAAAGACAGCCGGCTGTATTATTGGTTTAAGGGTGCGGATATTGAGATGGCCCCAGAGGAACTGAAACAGCTGATTTGCGCCTTGCAGGAGCTGGAAGATTTATTTGGGCAGGATAATCTGGATGTGGAGTTTGCCGTTGACGGAAGCGGTGCATTGTACATTTTACAGGTGCGCGCGCTTTGTATTGGCACAGAGAGGATGGATTTTGCAAGGCAGCAGAAGGAACTGGGATGTATCTGTAATAAAATTCAGCGTGACCAGTCGCCAAAACCGTTTTTGTGCGGCGATTATACGGTATATAGCGTGATGACGGACTGGAATCCTGCGGAAATGATTGGGATTCGTCCCAAACCCTTGGCCATGTCCCTATACCAGGAGATTATCACGGACAGCGTATGGGCATACCAGCGCGACAATTATGGCTACCGGAATCTGCGCAGTTTTCCATTGATGGTAGATTTCTGCGGGCTGCCTTACATTGACGTGCGTGTAAGCTTCAATTCATTTGTGCCGGCGGAGCTGGACGAGCAAATAAGCAGGAAATTGGTGGATTATTATTTGGACCGCCTGCTTGAAAACCCGGAAAAACATGATAAAGCGGAATTTGAGATTGTCTTTTCCTGCTATACGCTGGATTTGCCTGAGCGTATCCAGATTCTTGAGAAATATGGATTTACGGAAGGAGAGATAAATAAAATCCTCGATTCCCTGAGAAACGTTACCAATCAGATTATCGACTATAAAGGCGGATTGTGGCGCAAAGATGCGGAGAAAATAAAGATATTGGAGCAGCGTTACGAAGATATCCTGGCGAGCGATATGGGAAAAATAGAAAAAATCTATTGGCTGTTGGAGGATTGTAAACGATACGGAACCTTGCCCTTTGCGGGATTGGCAAGGGCTGCTTTTATTGCGGTACAGATTCTGCAGTCCTTAGTTGCCTGCGGCATTCTCAGTGAGCGCGATTATGAATTGTTTATGAATGGGGTTAACAGTGTCAGTTCCGGGATGAATGTAGATTTTAAGGAACTGTCCAAGAATGCATTTCTCAAAAAATATGGGCATTTGCGCCCGGGGACTTATGATATCAGTTCCGCGCGTTACGATGAGGCGCCGGATTTATATTTCAATTGGCGGGAAAGGGAAGGGGAAGTAACGGAACCTGAAGTGTTCCGTCTATCCCTCAAGCAGTTAAACCGGCTTAAGGATAAGTTGGTAGAGAATGGCCTAAGGAATGATGTCCTGGAATTGATGGATTTTATTAAGAGCGTCATAGAGGGCAGGGAATTTGGCAAATTTGTATTCACGAAGAGCCTGAGCAAGGCGCTTCAGCTGATTGGTGAGATTGGCGAGGAAGAAGGATTTACCAAGGAAGAGTGTGCCTTTATCAATATACAGACTATCCGGGGACTGTATGCGTCTACGCGTGATATTCGGATAAATCTTAAAGAAACAATTGAACATGGAAGAGCAGATTATGAGATGACGCAGATAATTACTTTGCCGCCATTCCTTGCACGGGCAGAAGAGGTATTTGGCTTTTTCTATCCAGATTCAGAACCTAATTTCATTACTTCCGGTAAAGTCGCTGCGGAAGTATGTTATATGGAGAATGCATTGCACACGCTGGAGATATCTGATAAAATTGTTTTAATACCAAGCGCAGACCCGGGCTATGATTGGATATTCTCGCATGGGATACAAGGCTTTGTTACCATGTATGGGGGTGCGAATTCCCATATGGCAATCCGTGCCGGAGAGCTGGGGATCCCAGCAGCAGTCGGCGTTGGAGCGAAGGACTTTGAACGCTATCGGAAAGCGAAAGTATTGGAGATTGATGCACTGAGCAGATTAATCCGGGTACTTAAATAGCGTGGAGATTAATGTGTTGAGCAGATTGATCCGGGTGCACAAACAGCGATATCTGATAAATGGGGGAACGAGATGGAACGAAAAGTAATTATTTATACCCAGAGGGTGGAGGAAGTCAAAAGCTATCAGGAACGGAGGGACTGTGCGGACCAGAATATTCCGCGTTTCCTGGAAGCTTGCGGCTATCTGCCCATTCCGGTGTCCAATGTGCTGAGGAATCCGGCGGAACTTGCAGAACGACTGCAGCCATCGGGCATTGTCCTCACCGGAGGAAACAGCCTTCAGAAATACGGAGGGAATGCGCCTGAGCGGGATTTCACAGACCATTGTCTGATAGAAGCCGCCTTGGAAAATGAGATTCCAATTTATGGATTTTGCCGGGGAATGCAGTCTATACTGGATTATTTTGGCTGTAGGCTGGAGAATGTGCCAAACCATGTGGCAGTGCGCCATCAGGTACATGGAATGTGGGGGAATTTTGAGGTAAACAGTTACCATAACCAGGCATGTATGGAAATCAGCGAGAGGCTTCAGATTGCGGCACAGACTGCGGATGGCGTGATAGAAGCAGTTGTGTCCGGGGAATACCAGATAATGGCTACCATGTGGCATCCGGAGAGGGAGAACCCTTTTGCGGACAAAGATATGCGAAGGGTGCAGGAATTTTTTGGATGATATTGAAACAATTCTGCTTTCCGTAAGAAGTGGGAAAATATTAGGCATGGATTTCAGAAGGAGGAATAGGGAACGGTGAAAGTAATTATTTTAGCAGCAGGACAGGGAACAAGGCTTAGGCCCTTGACAGACGACAGGCCGAAATGTATGGTGGAAGTGAATGGAATGAGCATTATTGAACGGCAGCTTGCTGTCATGTATGCCTGTGGCATAAAACAGGAGGATATCACGATTATTACAGGCTATCGGGGAGACGTATTGAGGAATAAGTTTGCAGATGCTTCTTTGCATTTCGTTAGCAACAAAGAATATGAGAGTACGAACATGGTATATTCCCTGATGTGTGCGAGAGAGTTCATGGAGGGGCAGGAGGATATTCTGATTTCCTATGGGGACATTATTTATAAGGAAGATGTGCTGCGCAAAATCATCAATGCGCAGTCAGAGTCCTCCGTAATCGTGGACGATGGCTGGTATTCCTATTGGTCTGAGCGCTGTGAAAATCCCTTGGATGATGCGGAGACGCTGATGTTCGATGAACATGATATTCTTACAGAAATCGGTCAGAAGACGACAGATTTGAACAGGGTGCAAGCGCAGTATATAGGATTGATGCGCTTTCGGGCAGCGGGGCTCCGGGCAATGCTGGGGCTGGCAAAAATGGCGGAAGATAGGAGCAGCAATGGTGTTGCTCTGTGGCGGACGTCCCGCACATACCAGAAGATGTATATGACGGATTTGCTGCAGGGAATGATTGATGAAGGATACCAATTAAAGGCAGTGCACATTAACCGCGGATGGTTTGAGGTTGATGACTGTGATGATTTAAAGGTTGTGGAAGCGAGACTGCAAGAGGAGATGTAATAGGAGAAGAGAATGCTGCAATTTGAAGATTCCTTTTTTGAAAATGAGGTCAGAGATGGATTTTTTGTGCCGGCGATGATAAAAAAAGCGTGGGCTGCAGAACTGACGGTGATGTATGAGGTGGATAAAATCTGCAGGAAGCATAACATTACTTATTTTGCAGATTGGGGAACTATGCTCGGCGCAGTGCGGCATGGAGGATTTATTCCCTGGGATGACGATTTTGACATTATGATGCGGCGCAAGGATTACGAGCATTTTTTGAGGGTGGCAGCAGAAGAACTGCCGGAAGGGTTTGCCATATTGAATATGGATAATACCGAAAATTTCTGGTATTTCCTGTCCAGGGTTGTGCTGAGACCCCAAATATGCTTTGAGGAAGAACATTTAAAACAGTTTCACGGCTTTCCCTATATCGTGGGCATTGATATTTTTATACTGGATACGCTGTCAGCCGATTTGCAGAAGGAGAAACAGCGGGATACAGTGATAGAATATATTCTTGCGTTAGCGGATTCGCTGGGGACGGAAAAGCTGCCGCCGGACAAAAAGGAATCTGCCCTTTGCAGGATTGAGCATATCTGCCAGGTGAATATTGTACGTTCGCAGCCGGAATTAGAATTGAAGATGCAGCTTTATCAGTTGGTACGAAAGCTGATGGTTCTTTTTGAGGATGACCGGGAAGGCAATTATGCACAGTTGATACCTCATGCAGTATACCGTGGAAATACTGGATTTCCGCAAGATTATTACCAGGATGGGATACGGATTCCTTTTGAGAATATTGAGATTATGCTTCCGGTCAGGTATGAAGCTATGCTTCAGAAAAAGTATGGAAATTACATGCGGCTGGTACGCAATAAGGCAGGACATAATTATCCGTTTTTTCAGTCACAGAAAGAACAGTTTGAACAAATCCTTGGGTATCAGCTGCCCAAGTATCAATATCCGGGCATCTGTCCCAGGCAGAATACCTTAGAGCTTTCCTGCAAATATCAGGTAAGGGGACGCCTTCGGAAATTTGATGAACTTCATGAGAGTATCCGCAGCGGGAACCATGTCTTGGAGAATCTCGTCAAAGCGCAGGAGAATGCGATAGAAATGGGGAATCTGATTGAACGGGTTCAAGGTGAGAATCATCCTGTGATACGTGAGTTGGAACAATACTGTGAAACGGTATTTGCATTGTATCAGCAGGCTGCCCATGAGAATGGGAATATTTCTGAGCAAAAGATGGCACAGCTGCAATGCCAAAAGAGCCAAATAGAATCAGATACGGAGGAGCTTATCTTAAAGCGCAAGGAAGCAGTGTTCCTGCCGTTTAGCGGTAAATATTGGGAGGCCCTGCACAGCGTATGGGAAGCAGTGGCGGCAGAACCGGGCTGGGATGTCTATGTTGTTCCCTTGCCGTATTACTACAAAGAGTATGATGGAAGCTTTCTCGATATGGTGTATGATTTGTCGGAGTATCCGCAGGATATTTCTCTGGAAGATTATGAGAAGTTTGATTTGGCGCTGCACCACCCGGATGTGATTTTTATTCAGAATCCATATGATGAGTGGGATGGTGCAACAAGCATTCCCAGGGAGTATTATTCATCTGTAATCAGAAATTATACGGAGCAGCTGGTTTATATACCTTATTTTGAACTTGAAGAATTTGAGAAAGAAAATGAACGCGAATACTGGAACATGAATTATTATTGCACGGTTCCTGGCGTAGTCAACGCGGATTACGTGTTTGTCCAGTCTCAGAATATGCAGAAAGTGTATGTAGATAAGCTGACAGAGTTTGCGGGTGAAAAGACCCGGGAAATATGGCAGAAGAAAATCATGGGGATAGGTTCTCCGCTTTTCGATAACCGAAAACAAGCAAGCGCATTGGATGTCAGGGTTCTGCAGGACTGGGAGCAATTGATCCAAAAACCAAATGGGGAGAGGAAGAAGCTGCTCCTGTTTTACGTGAGCATGAGTGCGTTGGTTCAGTATCAGCAGAAAATGATTGAGAAAATAAATGATGTGTTTGCTGTCGCTTGCGAGAGCGAAGAGGAAGTGGTGTTTGTCTGGAAAGAAGATCCGCTGATAAATTTGAATGGCAAAGCCGTTGAGAAGGCCGTTGGAAATGCTATGTACGCAGAATACCAGCTTTTGCGGGAGAAAATTATCGCTGAACATACCATAATATGTGCAGAACATATAGAAGACGCGGAGTTAGCTGTCCTGTGTGACGGGTATTATGGCGTACCCTCCGCTTTGGGGAATAAATTTCAGGTTTCCCATAAACCGGTGATGATTTGTGATTTGTAGATTTCGATAAAGGCATTTGACAGCGCAGCTGGAATGTCTGCGGCTTGGGGGTGGATGGTTAACGATTTTATTAAAATATAGTTGGAAAAAGAAAGAGGGGATATAGTGGGAGCAGTATACTGGATTACCGGTCTTTCGGGAGCAGGAAAAACAACTATTGGCAAGATAGTCTACGGTAAGCTGAAGGAGAGGTATCCCAACACAGTGTTTCTGGATGGAGATATCCTGCGCCAGGTATTTGATGAGGACCTGGGGTATGAGAAAGAGGACCGGAGACAGTGCGCCATGCATTATTCCCGGTTGTGCGCCATGCTGGCGGAACAGGGTATCAATGTTGTGTGCTGTACAATCTCCATGTTCCATAGCGTCAGGCAGTGGAACCGCGCAAATATTCATAATTACAGGGAAATCTATATAAAGGTGTCTTGGGAGACTTTGCAGAAACGCGATACCAAGGGGATTTATGGTAATTTAAGTTATTCAGATAAATCGCCGTTGGCAAATCAACTGGGATATGAAGAGCCGTTGCAGCCGGATCTGACGCTGCAGAATGATGGGCAGATATCACCTGAGGAACAGGCGCAGGCGATTCTTTCCCATATATACCGTCATTAAAAAAATATGCGTAACTGATATGTAATGATAATAGCGCTGCATTCTATGATTCAGATGACATTATATATGGTAGTCTGGATTACAGGAAGCGGCGCATTTTATTTTCTATAGGAGAAACCTTGTCCGCTTTGACCCTTTTCCGTTTCGCAGAATTTCCAATTTTAAGAAAACACAAAAAAGTGATAGATTTCCTTCTGTGAATCCGTAATAATAAGTGTAATTACAAAACCAACCGCGCGCAGGTCTGGAAAAGAGGATGATTTATGAAGATAGGAGAGCACAATTATATTCGGCAGTTACAATTGCATAATGAGAAAGCGTTATTGTATGTAATTGATGCATATGGCGGCCTGTTGAAGTCCGTCATACGCAAACAGCTTTTCAGTTTGCCGGAACGGCAGGAGGAATGTCTGGATGATGTGCTTTTGAAAATCTGGCAGAATATTTCCGACTTTGATGAAAGCAAAAATTCGTTTAAAAATTGGGCAGCCGCCATTGCGAGGTACCGGGCAATTGATTATCTGCGCCAGTATCAGCGGGAACTTACGACCGTGGATATTGAAGATACCGTGATTGCCAGGGAAGACCACAGAATCGCGGCTATGATAGAACAGGAAATTTCAGAGGAAGTGGAAAAAATGCTGGATGCGTTAAAGCCTGTCGATCGGGAATTGTTTATGAGGCTATATGTGGAGGAGCAGTCCCTGGAACAGGTCAGCCGGGAGACCGGGATGAAAAAAGAAGTTATCTATAACCGACTGTCCAGGAGCAAACGGAAACTCCGCAGGCAATTCCGATTAGAAAGAGGTGTGTGATGATGAGAAAAAACATATATCAGCTGCTGAATGAAGTGGAAACGGATTTCAGGGAATATGAGCAGACAGAATTGTCCTCCCGGGAGAAAGATTACCATAAACAGAAGGTTTTGATGGAGGTAAGAAGGATGGAAAATAAAGTGAAGAAAAATAGAAAAGTATGGAAAGTGGCAGCAGGAGTGGCAGCGGCATGTGCAGTGACGGTTGGGGCAGCGAGCATTGCAAACCCGGTTTTGGCAGAGGAGCTTTTCAGCAGCGTATTCGGCAACCTCGTTGAAAATGCACAGGGTGAGAAATATGAGCAGGAGGATACGGAAAGGTACACCAAGATTGGCAAGAGTTCAACGTCCGTTGAGGATGAAGTGGCTAAGCAGCCAGAGCAAGGCAGTTATGTGACGACCATGGAGAACAATGGCGTGACGGTTTCCGTGTCCGATGTCTACTGTGACGGATATGTCCTCTATTACACCGCAACGGTTAAGACAGATAACGAGGGGCTGAACAAGGCGGACGGCATGGTTGTGGAGACGAAGGAGGGACAGAGCCCGACCATATCCGTAGACGGGGCCCAGCTGTCAGGCTATGCCTCCAAGGCATTTGAGAAGTCCAAGGACGGCTCTTTTGTGACCATCAACCAGATTGATTTGATAGCTCCCACCGATGCCCAGGAGAAGCCGATGGACCTGAAGGTCGGTGAAAAGGATACCATGGTCGTGGATTGGGAAGTGAAACAGTTTGTTGGTTATCTCTGGGATCAGTGGGATGAGTCTGGGGAGTATGCAAGCACGGGCAAGGTTGAGGGCGATTGGCACTTGAGGTTCCCGGTAACCATTGACAAATCAGGCAATGAAAGCTTCGATATTAATAAAGAAGAAAATGGAATCATGGTCAAGAGTGCAGTTAAGACAAAAGCAGGGCTTGTTGTTGAGGTGGAACTTCCCGATTTCACAAGGGCTCCGTATAATGACCCATACAACGACCCGGATATGGGAATCAAGGACAGCGAGGGAAATTGGCTTCAGTGGATGAACCAGAAAGCGGATATGCATGAGGACGGCACGTCTACCATGCAGATTATGGTGCTCTATGATGGGGAGAAAGATTTGACCTTTGAGGTGGTATCGAAGGATGAGGAACCAGTTACCTTTGCAAGCATTGGGTTCCAGGTTCCGTAAGGAGGAGCAGAAAAGGTACAGGACACAAAAGGTGCGGAAAAGGTGCGGGCTTAGCCTGCGCCTTTTGCCGTTTGCTGTAAGTTTCTTGAAATAGTTCTTGACATAGAAATATTGACTGTGGTATCATATAAAATGCGCTATTGTGGTAACGTGTACTCATTGCCAGGCAGTAGGCAGAATATAAAAACGAGAGGTGAAACGTCAATGGAGAAAAACAGAATACGTCCGATTAAAGCAGGAAAAAGCGTTCGTATGAGTTACTCGCGACAAAAGGAAGTATTGGAAATGCCGAACCTGATTGAGGTTCAGAAGAATTCTTACAACTGGTTCATCAGTGAAGGGTTGAAAGAAGTATTTGCCGATATCTCTCCCATCGCAGACTACAGCGGACAGTTGAGTCTGGAATTTGTTGGATTTACATTGTGCGAGAATGATGTAAAGTATTCTATCGCAGAGTGTAAAGAGCGAGATGCGACCTATGCTGCTCCCTTGAAAGTAAAAGTCAGGTTTTACAACAAAGAAGCAGTAGAAGAAGTCAAAGACTATGAAATCTTCATGGGCGATTTACCACTTATGACGGAGACGGGAACTTTCGTCATCAACGGTGCAGAACGTGTTATCGTCAGCCAGTTGGTGCGTTCTCCCGGCATTTATTATGGAATTGCACACGATAAGGTGGGCAAGACCTTATATTCCTGCACTGTAATTCCAAACCGAGGCGCATGGTTGGAGTATGAGACAGACTCCAATGATGTATTTTATGTGCGTGTGGACAGGACAAGGAAGGTTCCGGTTACTGTCTTAATCCGTGCGCTTGGAATCGGCACCAACCAGGAGATTATTGACCTGTTTGGGGAAGAGCCGAAGATTATTGCAAGCTTTGGCAAAGATGTTGCCACCAACTATCAGGAAGGCCTGCTGGAACTGTATAAGAAGATACGTCCCGGAGAGCCGCTGACGGTAGAGAGTGCGGAAAGTTTGATTAATGCCATGTTTTTCGACCCCAGACGCTATGATTTGGCGAAGGTGGGAAGATATAAATTCAATAAAAAACTGTCTTTGCGCAACCGTATTTACGGACAGGTTCTTGCCGAGGACGTTATTGACGAGACGACAGGTGAGATCGTCGCTGAAAAAGGGGTTACTGTGAGCCGTGAGCTTGCGGATGCCATTCAGAATACGGCGGTTTCCCATGTGTGGATTCAGGGCGAGGAACGCAATATCAAGGTATTGTCCAACTTAATGGTGGATGTGACGAATTACGTTGATATCACGCGCGAAGAAGCCAGGAGCTTGGGCATTACTGAGTTAGTATATTACCCGGTTCTGGAGACGATTTTAGGAGAAAATGAAACTCTGGAAGATTTGAAGGAAGCGCTTCACAGGAATGCGGCGGATTTGATTCCCAAGCATATCACCAGGGAAGATATTTTGGCTTCCATTAACTATAATATGCATCTGGAATATGGCCTGGGAAATGACGATGATATCGACCATTTGGGCAACCGCCGGATCCGTGCAGTCGGAGAACTGCTGCAGAACCAGTACAGGATTGGCTTGTCGAGGATGGAGCGTGTCGTGCGTGAACGTATGACGACCCAGGATTTGCAAGGGATTTCCCCACAGAGCTTAATTAACATTAAGCCAGTGACAGCGGCGGTTAAGGAGTTCTTTGGTTCCTCCCAGCTGTCCCAGTTCATGGACCAGAACAACCCTCTGGGCGAATTGACGCACAAGAGGCGTCTGTCCGCATTGGGACCTGGTGGTCTGTCCAGAGACCGTGCCGGATTTGAGGTGCGTGACGTGCATTATTCCCATTATGGAAGAATGTGCCCGATTGAGACGCCTGAAGGACCGAACATCGGTCTGATTAACTCGCTGGCAACTTATGCGAGAATTAATGAATATGGTTTCGTGGAAGCGCCTTACCGTAAGATAGATAAAACCGACCCCAAGAATCCGCGGGTAACGGATGAAGTAGTCTATATGACGGCAGATGAAGAAGATAATTACCATGTGGCACAGGCGAATGAGGCGCTTGATGACGAAGGGCATTTTGTGCGTAATTCCGTGTCCGGCCGTTACCGTGAGGAGACGCAGGAGTATGAGAAAGCAATGTTCGATTACATGGATGTATCGCCGAAGATGGTGTTCTCCGTGGCTACGGCATTGATTCCTTTCCTGGAGAATGACGATGCGAACCGTGCGCTGATGGGTTCCAACATGCAGCGTCAGGCGGTGCCGCTGCTGACAACAGAGGCTCCGGCGGTCGGAACCGGTATGGAGACGAAAGCGGCTGAGGACTCCGGCGTCTGTGTGCTGGCAAAACGCGCGGGCGTGGTGGAACGCGCTGTTTCCAATGAGATTACGATTAAGACGGAAGACGGCAACCGCGACGTCTATAAATTGACGAAGTTTCTGCGAAGCAACCAGTCCAACTGCTACAACCAGAGGCCGATTGTCTACAAGGGCGATAAGGTGGAAGCCGGGCAGGTGATTGCAGATGGTCCTTCCACCTCCAACGGAGAGCTTGCATTAGGCAAGAATCCGCTGATTGGGTTTATGACCTGGGAAGGATATAATTATGAGGACGCTGTCCTCTTAAGCGAGAGGTTAGTGCAGGAGGATGTCTATACATCCGTTCATATAGAGGAATATGAGGCTGAGGCGCGTGACACCAAGCTGGGACCGGAAGAGATTACCAGGGATGTTCCGGGTGTCGGCGATGATGCGCTTAAAGATTTGGATGAACGCGGAATTATCCGTATCGGTGCGGAGGTACGTGCCGGAGATATCCTGGTAGGTAAGGTAACCCCCAAGGGAGAGACGGAGCTGACGGCAGAAGAGCGTCTGCTGCGCGCGATTTTCGGTGAGAAAGCCCGCGAAGTCCGCGACACTTCCCTCAAGGTTCCGCATGGCGAGTATGGTATCGTTGTCGATGCCAAGGTATTTACCAGGGACAACGGCGATGAGCTGTCGCCAGGGGTAAATCAGGCAGTGCGCATTTATATTGCCCAGAAGAGGAAGATTTCTGTAGGCGATAAGATGGCGGGCCGTCATGGCAACAAGGGTGTGGTTTCGCGTGTGCTTCCGGTTGAGGATATGCCGTTCTTGCCGAACGGACGCCCCTTGGATATCGTATTGAACCCCTTGGGTGTGCCGTCGCGTATGAACATCGGGCAGGTGCTGGAAATTCACTTGAGCCTGGCTGCGAAAGCGCTTGGATTTAATATTGCCACGCCGGTCTTTGACGGTGCAAACGAGAATGATATTATGGATACCCTGGATTTGGCGAACGATTACGTGAACCTTTCCTGGGAGGAATTTGAAGCAAAGCATAAGGAAGAACTGCTGCCGGAAGTGATGGAATATCTGTATGACAACAGAGACCACAGAGAGGTATGGAAGGGCGTTCCGTTGTCTCGTGACGGTAAGGTAAGGCTGCGCGATGGCAGGACCGGAGAGTATTTTGACAGCCCGGTTACGATTGGGCACATGCATTACCTGAAACTCCACCATCTGGTAGATGACAAGATTCATGCGCGTTCCACCGGACCGTACTCACTGGTAACGCAGCAGCCGTTGGGCGGTAAAGCCCAGTTCGGCGGACAGCGTTTCGGAGAGATGGAGGTTTGGGCGCTGGAGGCTTATGGCGCTTCTTATACACTGCAGGAGATTCTGACTGTGAAATCGGATGACGTCATCGGGCGTGTGAAGACATATGAAGCAATCATTAAAGGTGACAATATTCCCAAACCGGGTATTCCCGAATCCTTCAAGGTGCTTTTGAAAGAACTTCAGTCCTTGGGGCTGGACGTGAAAGTCTTAGATGAGAACAGGGAAGAGATAGAACTGATGGAAACCAGCGAATATGGCAACACGGATTTGAATTCCATTATTGCAGGAGACCGCAATTTTGCCTTTGAGGAGGAAGAATCGTTCGGGGAAATGGGCTTTAGCAAGCAGGAGTTCAATGACGAGAGCGAAGAACTGGTTGATATAGAAGAGGATGATGAGGAAGAAGAAGCTTTGGAACTAGAGGACGATTTCGCCGACTTTGAGGATGTTCTTGAATAGAGAATAGGAGAAGGGAGAGTCACTATGCCAGAAGTAATGAATAAAGAGAAATACCAGCCAATTACCTTTGATGCGATTAAGATTGGTCTGGCGTCACCTGAGAAAATCCGTGAGTGGTCCAGAGGAGAGGTAAAAAAGCCGGAGACCATCAACTATAGAACCCTGAAACCGGAAAAGGACGGCTTGTTCTGCGAGAAGATTTTCGGGCCCAGCAAGGACTGGGAATGCCATTGCGGCAAGTATAAGAAAATCCGTTACAAAGGCGTTGTCTGCGACCGCTGCGGTGTGGAAATCACCAAGGCAAGCGTACGCAGGGAGCGGATGGGGCATATTGAGCTTGCTGCCCCGGTATCCCATATCTGGTATTTCAAGGGGATTCCCAGCCGTATGGGACTGGTTCTGGATTTATCCCCCAGGACGTTGGAGAAAGTGCTGTATTTTGCTTCCTATATTGTGTTGGATAAGGGAAGCAGCGACTTGCAGTATAAACAGGTATTGACGGAAGCGGAATACCAGGAGGCAAGGGAGAAATTCGGTGCGGATTTCCGCGTGGGAATGGGCGCTGAATCTATCAAAGAACTGTTGGAAGCCATTGATTTGGAGAAAGACGCGGTAGAATTGAAGACGGCTCTGAAAGATGCCACCGGACAGAAGCGTGCCCGTATCATCAAACGTCTGGAAGTGGTGGAGGCATTCCGTGGTTCTGGAAACAAGCCGGAGTGGATGATTATGGATGTAATTCCGGTCATTCCGCCTGACCTGCGTCCGATGGTACAGTTGGACGGCGGACGTTTTGCGACCTCTGACCTGAACGATTTGTACCGCAGGATTATCAACCGCAACAATCGTCTGCGCAGGCTGCTGGAGTTGGGTGCGCCGGACATTATCGTAAGAAATGAGAAGCGTATGCTGCAGGAAGCAGTGGATGCGCTGATAGACAATGGGCGTAGGGGACGTCCGGTTACCGGACCTGGAAACCGCGCACTTAAATCTTTGTCTGACATGCTGAAGGGTAAATCTGGTCGGTTCCGCCAGAATCTGCTTGGAAAACGCGTCGACTATTCCGGTCGTTCCGTTATCGTAGTTGGACCGGAGTTAAAGATTTACCAGTGCGGCCTGCCCAAAGAGATGGCAATTGAGCTGTTTAAGCCTTTTGTTATGAAAGAACTTGTATATAATGGGGCGGCGCATAATATCAAGAGCGCCAAGAAGATGGTAGAGCGCCTCCAGCCGGAGGTGTGGGATGTTCTGGAGGAAGTTATCAAGGAACATCCGGTTATGCTCAACCGTGCCCCCACGCTGCACAGATTGGGAATTCAGGCATTTGAGCCTATCCTCGTAGAGGGTAAGGCGATTAAGCTTCATCCGTTGGTATGTACGGCGTTTAACGCGGATTTCGATGGAGACCAGATGGCGGTGCATCTGCCGTTGTCCGTGGAAGCACAGTCTGAGTGCAGATTTTTGCTGTTATCACCGAATAATTTGCTGAAACCTTCCGATGGCGGTCCGGTTGCAGTTCCCTCACAGGACATGGTGCTGGGAATTTATTACCTGACACAGGAGAGACCGGGCGCTTTAGGCGAAGGCAAGTTCTTCAAGAACGTGAATGAGGCAATCCTGGCTTATGAGAATGAGGCGCTGACGCTGCATTCGAGGATTACGGCGCGTGTGGAGCGCACGACGGCGGACGGCGAACTGGTAAGCGGGAATGTAGAGTCGACATTGGGACGTTTCATTTTTAATGAAATCCTGCCGCAAGACTTGGGCTTTGTTGACCGCAGCAAACCGGAAGATTTGCTGAAACTGGAGGTTGATTTCCACGTAGGCAAGAAGGGCCTGAAGCAGATTCTTGAAAAAGTCATCAATATCCACGGCGCGACCAAGACGGCTGAAGTACTGGATGACATTAAGTCGATGGGATATAAATATTCCACGCGGGCGGCCATGACAGTTTCCATTTCCGACATGACAGTACCGGCGAAGAAGCCGGAATTGATTCAGAATGCGCAGGATACGGTAGATAAGATTACCAAGAACTATAAGCGTGGTCTGATTACGGAGGAAGAGAGATATAAGGAAGTCGTTGAGACCTGGAAACAGACGGACGACATTTTGACAAAGGAACTTCTGGACGGCCTGGATAAATATAATAACATCTATATGATGGCGGATTCCGGGGCGCGTGGTTCCGATAAACAGATTAAGCAGCTGGCGGGTATGCGTGGGTTGATGGCGGATACGACGGGACGTACGATTGAGCTGCCGATTAAGTCTAATTTCCGTGAGGGGCTGGACGTATTGGAGTATTTCATGTCCGCGCATGGAGCCCGCAAAGGCCTTTCCGATACGGCGCTGCGAACTGCCGACTCAGGATACCTGACCAGGCGTCTTGTCGATGTATCGCAGGAATTGATTATCCGCGATATTGACTGCTGTGAAGGGAAATCCATCCCGGGCATGTATGTGAAAGCATTCATGGACGGCAAGGAAGAGATTGAGAGCTTGCAGGAACGCATTACCGGACGTTTCTCCTGCGATACCATCTGTGACGCGGAGGGGAATGTCCTGGTGAAGGCAAACCACATGATTACGCCCAGACGTGCCGCATTGGTTATGAGCAAAGGAGTAAATGAGAAGGGCGAGCCTCTTACCAAGGTTAAGATTCGTACAGTACTGACCTGCCGCTCCCACAATGGAATCTGTGCGAAATGCTATGGTGCGAACATGGCGACCGGGCAGGCGGTGCAGGTCGGAGAATCGGTAGGGATTATCGCTGCACAGTCAATCGGAGAGCCTGGCACACAGCTTACGATGCGTACCTTCCATACCGGCGGCGTTGCCGGAAACGATATCACGCAAGGTCTTCCGCGTGTGGAGGAGCTTTTTGAGGCACGTAAGCCGAAGGGTCTTGCAATCATCACAGAATTTGCGGGTGTCGCTACCCTTAAGGATACCAAGAAGAAACGTGAAATCATTGTCACCAATGAGGAGACAGGGGAGATGAAAGCTTACCTGATTCCCTACGGTTCGCGGATTAAGATTTCAGACGGCGCTATCTTAGAGGCGGGCGATGAACTGACCGAAGGCAGCGTGAACCCCCATGATATTTTGAAAATCAAGGGCGTACGTGCCGTGCAGGATTATATGATTCAGGAAGTGCAGCGAGTTTACCGTCTGCAGGGTGTGGAAATCAATGACAAGCATATTGAAGTGATTGTGCGTCAGATGTTAAAGAAAATTCGTATTGAAAGTAACGGAGACTCTGATTTCCTGCCAGGCACATTAGTAGACATTCTGGAATACGAGGATACCAATGAACGGCTCAAGGAGGAAGGTAAAGAGCCGGCTGAGGGCAAACAGGTCATGCTGGGAATTACCAAGGCATCCCTTGCAACCAATTCTTTCCTCTCTGCGGCATCGTTTCAGGAGACGACAAAGGTACTGACTGAG
Source organism: uncultured Lachnospiraceae bacterium (assembly GCA_910583835.1). Lineage (GTDB taxonomy): Bacteria > Bacillota > Clostridia > Lachnospirales > Lachnospiraceae > Petralouisia. The sequence continues at coordinate 51,718 of CAJTYM010000027.1, forward strand.
GCTGCTATTAAGGGCAAGGTAGACCCCCTGATTGGACTGAAAGAAAATGTGCTGATTGGTAAGCTGATTCCTGCCGGAACGGGCATGAAACGCTACCACAACATCAAGCTGTCCACAGATATCAATTCCATGGACGATATTTATTTTGAGGAAGAATCGCTGGATTTCAGCTATGAGGCTGAGGAAAGCGTGGCTGAGGAAAGCGTGGCTCAGGAAGAAGATTTTGAGGAAGAATTTCCAGAAGATATGTTGGAGGAAATTCCCGAAGAAGCTGTAGAGGAATTGGTGGAAGCGGAACAGAAATAAAGAATCATAAAAAGCTTCATACGTTATTGCGTATGGAGCTTTTTTTAGGTATAGTTATAGTAAGCGACAAAATAATTTGTCCCTTACTATAACCCCTCCTGGGGGATGCGCACGATTTTGTAAGGAAAATACTGCGTTTCACGCAGCCAAAATCGGCGCAAGCGAACGACAAAAACAAAATTTTTTGCCGTTCACTATAAACTTTAGATTATATCATATGGATATCAATTATCTAAAATATCCGTCATGAAAGGAGAAGGGCATGAAAAATTTAAGAAGCAGGTTAATCTCTGCAGTCAGCGTGGCGCTGGCGTTGGTACTGACCGTTACGAGCGGTGCGGGAAATTTCGGCTCAGGCAGGGTTGCTTATGCACAGGAGGGTATTTCCACATCAGCAGCGGAAGAAATTACGTTGGCAATCAATCAGGAATATGCAGCGGTGGGGGTTCCCCTCACGGTAAGCATGGTCAACGCACCGCAGGATATGCAGTGTACCTATGAATGGAAAGTCGGCGGAATGGTGAAGGCAACCGGCGAGTCTTATACGCCCGCGAGCAGTGACCTGGAGAAAATGCTGACCGTTACGGCAACACCGTCCGGGAGCAATGCCGGCACTTATCAGACCAGCATGTATATTAGCAAACTTCCTGTCGTTTATGTAAATACAGAAGGAAACCAGGCGATTACCAGCAAGGAAGATTATATCAATGGTCAACTTAAGATACAGGGAAATGTGCAGTACAACCAGGCGAATTCGACTTTGTATGATGGAGCAATGAAGATTCGCGGTCGGGGCAACACAACCTGGGGATATGACAAGAAGCCGTATAAGATAAAATTGGATGCCAAAACAGATTTATTTGGCTTCGGAAAGAATAAGCATTGGGTGCTTCTGGCAAATTATACCGATGAATCCCATATGAGAAATATGCTTTCCTACAATCTGTCCGGCGAGATGGGGATGCCCTATATGCAGTCTGTCCATGTGGACCTGGTATTAAATGGGGAATACATGGGAACCTATCAATTCTGTGAACAGGTGAAGATAGCTGGCAGCCGGGTTGATATCCACGATTGGGAGGACTATGCCGGGGAGGTGGCAAAGGCTGTCTATGCCGCAGAGAAAGAGAAAGGACTGACGAAGGATGACCAGGACAGCATAGAGACGCTGCTTGCCGAGGAAGATATGGGCTGGATGACGTCTGGGAAGTTCACCTACAACAATAAGGAATACAAAATAGCAGATTATATTGCTGATATGCCGGATTGTACCGGGGGATTTCTGGTGGAGATGGATTCTTATTATGACGAGTTCTCCAAATTTAAGACCGAAAAAGGGCAGCCCTTGCAGTTTAAAAGCCCGGAGTTTATTGCCACCAATGATACGGCGATAAGTTATGTGAAAAATTATATCAATGCATTTGAGCGCGCAGCGAACGAAGCTGATTTTACCACAGATTATAATGGCAAGACGGTTAGTTATAGCCAGTTGTTCGATATGGATTCCCTCGTGCAGTTCTGGCTGGTAAATGAACTGTTTATGAATGTGGATGCCATGAAAAAGAGCACTTACATGTATAAGGATGTCAATGGCCTTTTCAAAATGGGTCCTATCTGGGATATGGACTGGTCTTCCGGCAGCCTTGTGAGTAATTATCAGGGTTCTGGAACATACAATGAATGGCAGACCAGGAAATTTTCGGATGAAGCCCAGGCAAATCAATGGTACAAAACCATTATTGAGGATCCCTACTTTGCGGTGAAGGCATATGAACTGTATACACAGATGCGCGAGAAAATGGGGACCATAGTGGCAAGCGGCGGAACTATGGATACCTGTCAGGCATTGCTTGCAGAGTCCGCCGATGCGAATGCCAATCTCTGGTATAAGTGGGAAAATAATAAGAAATTTGCTACACAGGTTACAACCTTAAAGACATATCTTAAGAATCGCCTGAACTGGATGGATACACAGTTTGCCTCGCCGGAGACGCTGGCGGCCTCATTGGGATATAAAAGTGCAGGCGGCATTGATGTGGAGATAAAAAAGACTGGGAAAGATGATGGCTCTGCCTCAATATTGCTTACAGCGAATGTGACGAATGGCAATGTGAAATCTGTGGAATTTTTGGTGAATGGCGTAAAGCTTGGCACAGCCGATGTCACAGGGCAAAAGGCAGAAATGCAAGTGCCCGGGAGCGTGCTGGTACCTACCGGTTTTTACAACACAGTTCAGGTGTTTGGCCTGGATGCGGGCAGCGGCGTAGTAGCCTCCGGTGGGAAGAAAGTTACGGATTTTGAAAAATTTTATGCAGAGAAACCGGCAGGTCCGGATAATCCAGATGACCCTGGCAACTCCGGCAACCCCAATAACCCAGATAATCCTGGCAACTCCGGCAACCCCAATAATCCAGATGACCCTGGCAGTTCCGGCAACCCCAATAATCCAGATAATTCTGGCAGTTCCGGCAACCCCAATAACCCAGATAATTCTGGCAATTCCGGCAATTCCGGTAATCCAGAGGTTAAGTCTCCGCTGGAAGCGCCAGCCACAATAAATGCAGCACAACTGAGCGCCAGCCAGAATGTAAAGGTAACTTTCAGCGAAGTGAATGGCGCGAAAGGGTATGAGGTTTACCGTTCACTTAAGGAAGATGGCGCCTATAAGAAGATTGCCAGCGTCAAGGCATTGAAATATACAGATAAGAAGGTGCGTAAAGGAAAGGTTTATTATTATAAAGTCAAAGCAACTGCAGAGGAGGCAAAATACAACAGCCCTCTAAGCACAAGCTTTGCCAAGGTAAAAGTGCTGGCGCGCCCATCGGTTAAGGCAAGTGCGGTAAGGAACGAAAAGATTTCAGTCCGCTGGAATAAGGTATCGCTTGCCCAAGGATATGTGGTGTATACATCTGCAAAGAAGACGAAGGGCTATAAAGCGGTAAAGACGATAAACAAACCTGCCGCGGGAAAGACTGCCATTAAGGCTTCCGGCAAGGCGAAAAAAATGTATGTAAAGGTAAGGGCATTTTATAAGGAAAAAGGAAAGAAAGGTAAGATTTTCGGACCATATTCCAAGACGATTACAGTGAAGGTGAAGAGATGAAAAAGATTCCTGAACAATGGGAAAATAACTATTCTTCCCCAGTATTATATGGTATACTAGTTGCTATACCATAATCACTTCGTGATATGGTATGGTAACCGATGCGCACTACGGCGCGT
>CAJTYM010000028.1 GCA_910583835.1 uncultured Lachnospiraceae bacterium
ACAACATATATACTGTTTTTGTTGTCTTCTTCCGTTAAACTTAATGACATTATCCACCGGATGTCCAGCACCCTCAAGATTGAGGGGTAGGGGAGCCCCTGTGGGCTTGCCCACTTTGTTCTTAGTTGGAATACTTTGTAGAATTGTTTATTTCTCTAATTTATTTCAATCTCCGTTAAAATGCTCGAAATTGCGTATTTTTTGCTCGGAAATAGATTTGTTTTAGGGAGTAAAAGATATTATAATAAAATATATAGGCATTTGTAGCGAAAATATTTCAGAAAGGGATGAAATAGGATGAGAAAGAGGAAAGGCAATTGCATACGTTTGTACGCATGGATTCTGGCGCTGGCATTGGCAGTTACGTCATTCGGCATACCGTCAGCGACGGCGGAGGCTGCGAAGACGGTCAAAGTCAGAAAGGTTCAGATTACTAGCCCGAAAAAGCGCAGCATAACCTTGAACAAAGGCAAGACTTTAAAATTGAAAGTGAAGGTTACGCCGAAGAACGCCAAGAACAAGAAAGTAACTTATAAGAGCAGCAATAAGAAAATTGTTAAGATTCTGTCAGGGGGCAGGATAAAAGGCATGAAGAACGGAACTGCCAGAGTTACTGTGACGGCTAAGGATGGGAGCAGGAAGAAAGCCACGCTTAAGGTGAAGGTTGTGACGCCTGTAAGCAGTGTGAAGCTGAACCTGTCATCTGCGGTAATTAAGGTAGGGGAAAGCGCTGCCTTGCAAGCGACCATTATGCCTTCAGGAGCTTCCAATAAGAAGGTAAACTGGACTTCCTCTGACAGCAAAGTCGCCGTGGTGACGAACCAGGGCGTTGTGAAAGGCATTGCAGCGGGAGAGGCAAAGATTACGGCGGCAGCAGCGGACGGAAGCAAGAAAACAGCAAGCTGCAGCGTGACGGTAAAGAGCGCCTCAGATTCAGGTCAGAATCCGGGAACAGATCCGAATAAGCCGGATAATCCAGATAACCCGGATAAGCCGGACAATCCAGATAAGCCGGACAATCCAGATAACCCAGATAAGCCGGACAATCCAGATAACCCGGATAACCCGGATAAGCCGGACAATCCAGATAACCCAGATAAGCCGGACAATCCAGACAATCCAGACAACCCGGATAACCCGGACAATCCAGATAACCCAGATAAGCCGGACAATCCAGACAACCCGGATAACCCGGATAAGCCGGACAATCCAGATAACCCGGATAACCCGGATAAGCCGGACAATCCAGATAACCCGGATAACCCGGACAATCCAGATAAGCCAACACCGGTTGTGGTTACGTTGAAGAAGATTGAGGTTACAACACTTCCGACTAAGCTGACATATCAGGAAGGGGAGAAATTTAATCCTGCCGGGATGGCAGTGACGGCGACTTATAGCGATGGGACAACGAAGCTGGTCACAGATTATGTATGTTTTGATGGAGAATTAGGTCCAAGATATCAGAGCGTGGAGGTGTCCTATACGGAGAAGGGGGTAACCAGAAAAACAGAAGTTGATATCACCGTGACAGCAAACGATCAGCTTGTGTCACTCAGCTATGAGCTGAAGAAGACGGCTTTGGAACGGGAGGGTTCTTGTTTTACAGATGATGATATCAAGGTAATGGCGACCTTTAAAAGCGGCAAGACAGAGACTGTTCCCATAGCAGACTGCAAGGTGAATCCACAGGTATTTACCCTGGCAACGACAGCGGCGACAGTTTCCTATACTTATGGGAACATCCGCAAGATTGTCAAAGTAGAAGGGTTTACGGTGAAACCGTACCGTGAGAGATACACATTTGAAAATGCAGATACCGTGGGGACAATTGTTAAACGTGCCAATGAAAATGCAGACGGCGTGCCCACAGAAGATAATGCCGGAGGGACAGAGCTGCAGTTTGCAAAAGGGCTTGCCGGCAATGCGCTTAAGATGGACGGAACTTATGGCTTGCGGCTTGACAAGATTGCTGGTACGTCCTCTAAGAGTTACAGCATTTCTATGTGGGTGAAGCCGGATTCCCTGAAAGACAACCAGGCGCTGCTTATTTCTACGGCGAATCAGTTTGGGCTGCAGAACGGACTGCCGCAGACCTGGTGTGCGGTAGCCGGAAGCAATGCGACAGGCGGCATTAAGCTCTGGTCCTATAATAATGGGCATTCAACAGCCGTGCAGTCACAAATTCCGCTGGGGACCGCTGCTGCGTGGAGCCATATTGTGCTGGTAGTTGATGGAAATAATATGCCGGCGGGCACAGCTCTGGGAACCTTGTATGTGAACGGACGGAAAGCCGGCTCTGGGAATGTCCGCAATGAGAAGAGTGCAGATATGAAAACATATCTTGGTGTTACCGGCTGGAGAGGTGACGGATATTATGCCGGTCTCGTGGATGAACTTATATTTACAAATGAAGTTCTGACGCAGGAAGAAGTGGAAGGATATTATCTGGAACATTTTGCGGCAGAGGCGAATAAGATTACGGAGGTAACGGCGGATAAGACGGAAATCAGTGTAGATTACGGAACGACTACCGCAGATGTCATCAAGGCGCTGAAAGATCAGGTAACGTTTACCGGTCAGTCAGGAGAGTCGCAGGTGGCTTTGGAGAATACGGAAAATATCTGGACATTGGCGGACCATACAGAGACAACAGAGGGAACGGTTACGGCAGTGGCAAATATTCCAGTACCGGAAGGCTATGTATTTGAGACAGATGGACAAATGTCCATGTGGAAGACCATAAACGTATCTGTATCCGTGAAAGAGAAAGGTACGCTTACATCCATCAAAATTACAACGCCGCCGGATAAGACCAAATATGTCGTTAACCACACATTTGACAAAACAGGAATGATAGTCAAGGCAGTATATTCCAATGGCGGTGAGCTTGATGTGACAGAGCACATTGTGGCAGACGAAAATGCGAAGCTGACAACCCTCGGCGAACAGTCGGTAGAAATAAGTTATACCGATGGTGAAGGAGAGGGCGCGCGGGAGTTTCAGACCATGTGCCCGATTACTGTGGTAAATCTGGAAGAGGGCGCAGCTGCGTATTATAAATTTGACAATACCCTGGCCAATGAGTCTACAGGAAAAGATGCGGTGAAGGCGAAGCTGAATAATGCAGCAAGCGACACAGATACGACCTCTTATATAGAAGGAGTTCAGGGAAATGCCTTAAAGCTTGGCAAGCTGACAGGCGAGGGCATTCGCCTGGATGGCACAGTCAATACCGCCAACTACAGTATTTCCATGTGGGTGAAAGCGGATAACCTTGATAAGATTGCCGGCGTATTTTATGCGAAGGATGGAGCTTTGGAAGAACCTTGGTTCTCCTCTTATGGAAGCCCGGAATTGTTTAATGTCCGCATGACGACGGGCGATTGGAATACAAAATCTGAATTTGACGATATGAAGGATGTACTGGAAATCGGCAAATGGAAGATGCTCACCCTGACGACTGAGGGCGAGACAGCCAAATTCTATGTGGATAGTGTCCTGGTGGCGCAGAAGAAAATGAAGAATCTGTTTGAAGGAAAATCACCAGCGTTATATCTGGGGATTACGCCGTTGGATATGACATTTTTAGGCGCTTATGATGAATTGAGCATCTATGATTTTACGCTGTCGCAGGAAGAAGTAGAGGATTTGTATGACCGCGTTTCGCCGACTGTGTCAGACATATCCCTGAGCAAGACGGAACTGACATTTTTGCAGGAGGATGCAACAGCGGAGGATATTCAGGCAGCCTTAAAGGCGTTAAAACTGAATGTCTCCATGAAGAACGGCGCAGAGCCTGATTTTGCAGAGACAATGGCTGCAGATTGGGAACTTCCGCAGACCTTGGAGGGCACGTTTACGGTGACAAAGGAATTGAAGTTCCCGCAAGGGTATGTGCTGCCTGCGGGGGTAAGTCCTACATTGTCGGTACAGATTACGGTGAAGAATGCCACCCTGGATTCGCTTGAAGTGACGACGATGCCGACAAAGACCATCTACATGGTGGGCGAGAAATTTGATAAGTCCGGCATGGTCGTGAAAGCGAAGTACTCCGATAATTCGGAGGCAGACGTGACGGAACTTGTCGAGATTGCAGAAGCAGAGAAAGCCCTGACGAAAGAAGACACTTCTGTTACTGTAAAATATGCGGAAGGCAAGGGGCAGCAGACTGCTGCGGTCCCCATTACCGTTCAGACTGCCGGGGAAGCAATGCTTGCGGCAAGGACGGCATACTATAATTTTGACGGCAGCCTGCAGGATTCTGTCAAAGAGGATACAGTAGGAAAAACGGTGAAGCTTAAAGAGCTGACGGAGAGTACGGTCACCGATTTGTACGAGGATGATGGCATAAAAGGCCAATGCCTGAAAATCAACCAGGCCAATGCAGTGGAAATTCCAGAGAGTATCAGTGAGAGCCAAAAGAATTTCACGATTAACCTCTGGGTGAAGAAGATAGCGGGAACTACAAATTTTGGCACGATTTTCGCGGGACTTAACAGTGAAGGCTCTCAAAAAGGGCTTATCCTGTATGCAAATCCCAACAATGCCGCTGAGAAAGTGGCGCTGCAGGCAAAGGGCGGCACGCAGAAGGATTTTGCCATGGCTGCTGATAAATGGATGATGATGACCTATGTCAACCAAGGGGAGACCATGAGTTTCTATATTGACGGCGTGGAGCAGGAACTGACCGCTGCGGAGAAGAGCAGCCTTGCCGTGGCAAAAGGGATTGACAGGATGGTTCTCGGTGCGGGTCCTTGGGTTGATTTTGAATATCTTGTCGGCAATATTGATGAGGTAAGCATTTATAATACATCTCTGAACAGTGAGCAGATAATGTTGCTGAAACAGGAAGTGCAGCCGTAAAAAATCTCTTGCTATTTGGAGCAGGTTATGGTAAAATAATAACTCGTGAGACAAGAAAATGATGGTCCTCTGTTACCAAGCGTATTAAGAACATCTAATGAATTAGGAGGTCGCAGAATGAACGCAACAGAAATTATCAGAAACATTGAGAAAGAACAGATGAAACCCGAGGTCGACCAGTTCAGTGTAGGCGATACCGTGAAGGTATATGGTAAGATCAAAGAGGGAAACCGCGAGAGAATCCAGGTATTTGAAGGGATTGTGCTGAAGAGGCAGGGCGGCAGTAACCGAGAGACTTTCACAGTAAGAAAGTTTTCCAATGGCATCGGAGTGGAGAAGACATGGCCCTTACATTCCCCGAACGTAGAGAAGATTGAGGTGGTTCGTTACGGTAAAGTAAGACGTGCGAAACTGAATTACCTGAGAGGTCGCGTTGGTAAGAGAGCTAAGGTAAAACAGTTAGTAAAGTAAGGTTTAGGAAGAAATGAAACATGGGAAGGGACAACTACGATGGTATTTGTTCCTTCTTTTGTATCTCTTAATTAGGAAAGACCTTGTCACGCTAAAGCGTGAAAGTGTCTTTCCTAATTAAGAGAAAAAATAATATGCGCACTCGCACAAGAGGTATATATTGCTACGCAATTGTGCTAGAAAAAGTCACTGTTATGGATACAGGACGGTGAATAAGCAGGAGCAGCAGAATATGAGAAGAAGAACATCTGGGCTGAGTTTTTATCATGAAAAAAAGAAAATCAATATAGGGCTGCTGAAAGAGATTGCCGTATGGACTGGGGAGATTTTGCTGACGATTGCAGCGGCAGTCATTATGGTGTCCTTTTTTGGCTTTCGAGTGTCGGTAATCGGTTCCTCCATGTCCCCGACATTGGAAAGCGGGGAGAAAGTGCTGGTGAACCGGTTTGTGTACAAGCTGTTCGACCCTAAACAGAATGATTTAATCGTGTTCCAGCCCAACGGCAATGAGAAATCCCATTACTATGTGAAACGTGTGATTGCAGTGCCGGGAGATACGGTGCAGATAAAAGATGGGGCGGTCTACGTCAATGGGGAGCTTTTTGAGGAGAAAGCCCAGGAGGAAGCGATTGAAAACGCCATGATGGCGGAGAATGAAATCCTTGTGGGCGAAGATGAATATTTTGTGCTGGGCGATAACCGCAACAACAGTGAAGACAGCCGTTATGCCAGTATTGGCAATGTCAAGAAAGAACATATCACGGGCGAAGCATGGATGGTTGTGTTCCCCTGGGACAGGATAGGGCTGCTGAAATAGGAGGAAAAGTATGCATTTTCAATGGTATCCGGGACATATGACGAAAGCAAAGCGTCAGATGCAGGAAGATATAAAACTGATAGATTTAGTGATTGAATTGGTGGATGCCCGTATTCCCTTAAGCAGCCGGAATCCAGATATTGATGATTTGGGAAAGAACAAAGCAAGGCTGATACTGATGAATAAGGCGGACCTTGCCAACGAGGAACAGAATAAGGCGTGGGCGGCTTATTTCAAAGACAAAGGATTTTTTGTTGTAAAGCTGGATGCCAGGACCAGGGCGGGAATGAAGACCATTAATGACGTGATTCTTGATGCATGTAAGGAGAAGATTGAGCGTGACAGGAGACGTGGGATTAAGAACCGTCCGGTACGCGCGATGGTAGTGGGGATTCCCAATGTCGGGAAGTCTACATTTATCAACACTTATGCGGGAAAAGCCTGTGCCAAGACCGGCAATAAACCAGGCGTCACCAAGGGAAAGCAGTGGATTCGCCTGAATAAGAATGTGGAATTATTGGATACCCCTGGCATCTTATGGCCGAAGTTTGAAGACCAGAAGGTCGGGCTTTATCTGGCGCTGGTCGGCTCCATCAAAGATGAGATTTTAAATATTGATGAGCTGTCTTTGGAATTGATTGCTATCCTGCAGGCAAAGTATCCCGGGCTGCTTGCCCAGAGATATGGGGTGACGGAGGGGCAGACGCCGGCAGAAGTTTTAATGGAAGTTGCAGTCAACCGGAAATGTGTGAAGAAGGGCAACGAACCGGATTATGTCAAGGCTGCGTCTTTGGTAATTGACGAATTCCGCAGCGGCAGGCTGGGCAAAATAACACTTGAATTTCCCCAGGAGTAGCGATAGAATAAGGATAGGGAGTAGAATATCCGAAGAAAGAAGTAAGGACGCATAAGGTATGGACAATCAACAAAAAGAGCAGATGGAATCTACAGAGAAAGAGACAAATGTGTTAAAGGAGACAATCAGTTTTATCGTTTACATCGGAATCGTATTTTTGCTGACTTATCTGGTCATCCATTACATAGGTCAGCGTACGCAGGTCAGCGGCAGTTCGATGGAAGCTACGCTGAGCGATGGCGACAATCTGATTGTAGACAAGATATCTTATCGGTTCCATGACCCGGAACGGTACGATATCATTGTTTTCCCTTATAAATACGAAAAGAACACCTACTATATCAAACGGATTATCGGTCTTCCGGGTGAAGTTGTGCAGATTGATGAAGATGGCACGATTTATATTGATGGGGAAGTGTTGGAAGAGTCTTATGGACGAGAGGTTATCTTGGACCCTGGAGAAGCCGAAGAGCCAATTGCGCTGGGTGAGGATGAATATTTTGTGCTGGGAGACAACCGCAATGCCAGTTCCGACAGCCGCGACCCCAGTGTGGGCAATATTTTAGGTGACGACATTGTCGGCAGGGCATGGGTCAGGATATATCCGTTTAACAAGATAGGATTTATCAAACACCAATGATATAGTAACAGTTCAGCCAGCCGAAAGAAATTGAGACAAATCATGCACATAACATATTAAGTACATTCAGAGGAGGATTTTGGTGAGCGGATTAAGGACAATTGCGGAAATAAAAGCGGAATTACAGGCAGCAGAGGAAGATATGCTGCCTTCTTTTATTTTAAAGTATGGGACAGATGCACGGGCAGGCGTGCGGAAGCTGGCAGAGCAGGCGAGGAAGAGGCTGAAAGCTTTGGAGGATGAACAGGCGCGCATAGAGGGACTGAAAGTTTATGAGAGACAGTATGAGGACCGGGGATATGTCTGCGGCATTGACGAAGTGGGCAGGGGTCCGCTGGCGGGTCCGGTGGTCGCCGGCGCAGTTATTTTGCCCAGGGACTGCAGGATACTGTATATCAATGATTCCAAGAAACTCAGTGAGAAGAAGCGCGAGGAATTGTACGACATCATTATGGAACAGGCGGTTGCCACAGGCATCGGCATGGTGGGTCCGGCAAGGATTGATGAAATCAACATCCTGCAGGCGACTTATGAGGCGATGCGCGAGGCGATTCAGAATCTGTCCGTAACGCCCGATATATTATTAAACGATGCGGTGACGATTCCGGGGGTGGAGATTCCCCAGGTGCCGATTATCAAAGGGGACGCTAAGAGCATTTCCATCGGAGCGGCGAGTATCATTGCCAAAGTCACCAGGGACCGGCTGATGAAGGAATATGACAAATCGCTGCCGGAATATGGATTTGCCAGAAATAAAGGCTATGGCTCGGCGGAGCATATTGCAGCCATCCGTGCGCATGGCGCTTCCCCGATTCACCGGCAATCGTTTATCGGTGGCCTGTAAAATTTAGCAGTAATCTGTAAGTAAGATGTAATGATGATATATGAAATTATTATAAATTGGGAGTTTGACAATTCCTATTCAGGAGTATAGAAGGGACAGGAACATAGAACGGAAAGGCAGGAAAACCAATGTCATTAGTGGATAGTGTTTACCAATACCAAAACAGTCCGGCATCCAATGCCCATGCCATGAATCAGGCCAAAGAAACAGGGGCAGTGCAAAAAGTTACGACACAGGCGCAGCAGTTAATGCCGGGCAAGGTGTTTGAGGGGACGGTTACGGACATTAAAAACGGTCAGGTGACTATCGGGCTGAATGATGGGAGCGCCATCTCAGCCAGGATGGATGCCGGGGTCAGTCTGGAAAAAGGGCAGCCCATGCTTTTTGAGGTGAAATCGAACAATGGGGAGCAAATCGCAATCCGCCCGGTAACTTTGGAGAGCGCACAGAACCCTACGCTGCTGAAAGCTTTGGAGGCGGCAGGACTGAAAGTCAATGAGCGTAACCTTTCTATGGTCAACCAGATGATGGCAGAGAAAATGCCAATCAATAAAGAAAGCTTGCTGCAGATGATGCGCGCTTCTGCTGCTTTTCCCAAGGCGGATATGCAGACGTTGGTGCAGATGCAGAAGCTGGGGTTTGTAATTACAGAGGATTCCCTGAATCAGTTTCAGAATTATAGAAATGGGCAACAGGCAATTCTGCCGGATATGAACCGCCTTATGCAAGGGATTATGGAATTACCGGGACAGATTTCTGGTTCAGCGGGAAATGGGGCTGCGGCACAGAATCCGGGATTTCTGCTGGGACTGCAGCAGCAGATTCTAGGAATAATTCTTGGCGGTGGGCAGCAGCCAGTTTCCGAGGGACAGCTTGGAAATATGCAGGGGCAGCCAATCCCGGGAGAACAGGCGGGAATGCCAGGTGAGATCATTTTAAATGGGAGTATTCCGGGAGAGGGCATTGCGGGAGCCGCCGGGGAAGGGCAGCTTACCGGGGGAATTGCCGGAGAGCCGCAGATGCCAGGAGGAGCCGCTGGGGGGATAGCTGGAGAAGGACAGCTTGCCGGAAGTATTGCCGGAGAGCTGCAGATGCCAGGAGGAGCCGCCGGGGAAGGGCAGCTTGCCGGAGGAATCGCCGGGGAGACACAATTGCCGGGAGGAATCACTGGAGAAGCGCAGCTTGCTAATGGGGTCGCCGGAGAGATAGCCGGGGAGAACGTTTCTCAGGGAAATGCGGTTGCCGCAAATCAGGCAGGAGAGGCAGCGCAGGCTTTGGCAGGTGAAAACGGCAGCGCAGCGCCAGCTACCGTGGCGCAGCTTCTTTCCAGGGAACAACAGGGAAAGCTTACTGCCTTGCTGCAGGAGTTTTCCGGAGCGAAAGGGAATGAACAGCTTTTGCCGAATGGGCGGTTAAATACCAGCCTGGGGGCTGGTGAACTCCTGCAGCAGATGATGGATGCTTTGGCGCAGAGCAAGGATGCCAGCAGCGAGTCCGTTCAGAAGCTGTTCCATTCCGAGGAATATAAGGGACTGCTGAAACAGGCGATGACGGAACAGTGGTTGCTGACGCCGGAGAAATTAAAAGAGGAGGGGGCAGTCAAGGAATTTTACCAGCGGCTGTCAAGCCAGATGTCAGAGCTGCAGCAGACGCTTGCGCAGGCAGGAAAAGACGGTTCGGTTCTGGCAAAGAGCGCGCAGTCCGTGCAGAGCAACCTGGAATTCATGAATCAGGTAAATCAGCTCTACACGTATGTACAGCTTCCCTTAAAATTGCAGAATCAGGACGCGCACAGCGACCTTTATGTATATACGAATAAGAAGAACCTTCGTCAGAAGGAGGGGGAATTGACGGCATTGCTTCACCTGGATATGGACCATTTGGGCGCAACCGACATATTTGTCAAGCTTATGGGCAGCGCCGTGCAGACGGAATTCTATTTTGAGGATGAGAACTCCTGCCGCCTGATTTCCCAGTGCTCGCAGGAGCTTGTACAACGTCTGGAAGAAAAAGGCTATTCCTGTGATGTCAAGGTGGAAAACCGCAGGAAGAAACAGGATTTTGTGCAGGATTTCCTGGAAAGGGAGAATCCTCCGGGGAAGCTGCAGCGATATTCTTTTGATGTGAAGGCGTAAAGAAATTGAAGCGGAATACTTTTGATGTGAATGAGCAGGAAGATTTATAATAGAAGAATTATCGAGGAAGGGGGAAGCGTTTGGTGGACGAGGTACGGTATAAGAACACCGGGGAGCCAGTTACGGCTGAGAGCGAAGAGGGATTTCGGCAGAAGACGGCGGTGGCTGTGGCGTATGAGCCGGGAGAGCGGGCGCCCAAAATTATCGCCACCGGAAAAGGCTATACGGCGGAGCGCATCATCGAGAAGGCAAAGGAGGAGAACATTCCGTTTTACCGGGATGATAAGCTGGCAAAGACCTTGTCAAAGCTGGAAATCGGGGAGATGATCCCTCCGGAACTCTATGAGGTGGTGGCGGAGATTCTCGTATTCGTAGATGATATGGAGAAATTAAAGTCAAAACTGAGATGATGGCATTGAATAATTTTTGCTAAATTAAGATAAGGAGAGGGAGTTTGGCGAACAAGAGAAACAACAGCCGCAAGAGAGGCGCCAGGTACGAGGAGCTGGCAGCAGATTATCTGCAGAAACAGGGGTTTCAGATATTGCAGCGCAATTTCTGCAGCAGGTTTGGCGAGATTGATGTAATTGCCAGAGAGGGCAGATACCTGGTATTTGTGGAGGTCAAATACCGTGCGCAGAATGGCGGTGGGCATCCTCTGGAAGCAGTCGATGCGCGCAAGCAGCAGCGTATCGGCAAGACGGCGGATTTCTATCTTCTGCGCTATGGATATGGGGAAACCACGCCCTGCCGTTTTGACGTGGTAGGCATTTTGGGGGATGAGGTGATTCATCTGCGCAATGCATTTGAACGGTAGGCATTGTAACTGTTGGTAATCTGCCAAGGTGTACATATTAAGTATAGAAAGGGAAGGTATTGAATATGGCGGAGTATACGTTGGTACGAAAAGAGAGGGAGGGGAGGCAGCCTACGCCGGTTATGCGTTCCCGGCTGCTTGCAAGCGTTGAATTTCCCTATCTGTCCTTTCCGATTCTGGAGCGGACGGGGATTGTGGAGCATTGTTTCACTACGCGGCTTGGCGGTATCAGCAGAGGGATTTATGAAAGTTTGAATCTCAGCTTTACCAGAGGGGATGACAGGCTGGCAGTGGAAGAGAATTTCCGCCGGGTGTCAAAGGCGCTGGGGTGCAGATATGAGGATTTTGTGCTCAGCGATCAGACCCACACCACGAATGTCAGGCGCGTGGGCAAAGTGGATGCCGGAAAGGGGCTTACCAGAGAACGCGGCTATGCCGATGTGGATGGTCTGATTACCGATGAACCGGGGCTTGTACTGTCTACATTCTATGCGGACTGCGTTCCTTTATATTTTGTGGATGTAAAGAGACGCGCCATCGGTCTGTCGCATTCCGGCTGGCGTGGAACAGTGGGGCGTATGGGACGGGCAACATTAGAAGCCATGCGGCGGGAATTCGGCACACGGCCGCAGGACGTTGTCTCTGCCATTGGGCCGTCCATCTGCCAGGACTGTTACGAAGTCAGCGAGGATGTGGCGGAAGAATTTATGCATGAATTTTCCGGGCACGAAGCGGAGATTTTAATTGACAAGGGGAACGGCAAATACCAGCTTGATTTGTGGCGGGCCAATGAGATTGTCCTGTTGGAGGCAGGAATTAAGCAGGAGCATTTATCCGTGACAGATGTGTGCACCTGCTGTAATCCGAAACTGCTGTTTTCACACCGCGCAAGCCATGGCAAGCGCGGGAACTTGGGGGCCTTTTTGAGCCTTAGGGCAAGCAATGAAAATTAAGGAATGTCGCGATGGAAGGGGCAGAGCATTAATCATCTTCTTCCTGCGCGTTGCTCGTGGAATATACCTGTCTCTTTCTTGCCATCTCATCGCTTTCCAAGTATTCATCGTATGTGGTAATCTTGTCAATCATTGTGCCGTTCGGCAGAAATTCAATGATGCGGTTGGCTGTGGTCTGCACAACCTGATGGTCCCTGGAGGCGAAAAGGATTACGCCCGGGAACTTTATCAGCCCATTGTTGAGGGCGGTGATGCTTTCCATGTCGAGGTGGTCGGTAGGCTCGTCAAGGATTAAGATATTGGAGCCCTCAATCATCATGCGGGAGAGCAGGACACGAACTTTCTCCCCACCAGACAATACCCGCATCCGCTTGATGCCGTCCTCCCCGGCAAACAGCATCCTTCCCAGGAACCCACGGACATAGGTGGCGTCTTTGATTTCGGAGAACTGTGTCAGCCAGTCGGCAATCTGTAAGTCGTTGTCAAAAATCTTGGTGTTGTCCTTGGGGAAGTATGACTGGCTGGTCGTAACGCCCCATTTATAGTTGCCCTCGTCCGGCTCCATCTCCCCGGCAAGAATCTGGAACAAGGTTGTCTTGGCAAGTTCGCAGCTGCCGACGAAAGCAATCTTGTCATTGTGTCCGGCAATGAAAGAGACATTGTCCAGTACTTTTACGCCGTCAATGGTCTTGCTCAGATTCTCTACAGTCAGGACTTCGTTGCCGATTTCGCGGTTGGGGCGGAAATCAATATAGGGGTATTTACGGCTGGACGGTTTGATTTCATCCAGCTGGATTTTCTCTAAAGCACGTTTTCTGGAAGTCGCCTGCTTGGATTTGGAAGCGTTGGCGGAGAAACGTGAGATAAATTCCTGCAGTTCTTTAATCTTTTCTTCCTTTTTCTTGTTGGCTTCTTTCATCTGCTTAATCAAAAGCTGGCTGGATTCATACCAGAAATCGTAATTCCCGGCGTAGAGCTGAATCTTGGCATAATCAATATCTGCGGTGTGCGTGCAGACTTTGTTCAGGAAATAACGGTCATGGGAGACCACGATGACCGTATTGTCAAAGTTAATCAGAAATTCCTCCAGCCAGGCAATGGCGTCCAAATCCAGGTGGTTGGTAGGCTCGTCTAAGAGCAGGATGTCCGGGTTGCCAAAGAGCGCCTGTGCGAGGAGTACTTTGACTTTGATGTCGCTGGGGAGGTCTTTCATGATGGAGCAGTGGTGCTCCGTATCGATGCCTAGGCCGTTTAAAAGCTGTGCGGCATCCGCCTCCGCATTCCAGCCGTCCATCTCTGCAAATTCCGCTTCCAGCTCACTGGCGCGGATACCGTCTTCGTCTGAAAAGTCTTCTTTCATATAGATGGCGTCTTTTTCCTTCATGACGTCATAGAGACGCTGATTCCCCATGATGACCGTGTCCAGCACGGAAAACTCGTCATATTTAAAATGGTCCTGCTGTAAGAAGGAGAGGCGCTGTCCGGGGGTGATGACAATGTCTCCGCTGGTGGGTTCTAACTGCCCGTTCAAAATCTTTAAGAATGTTGATTTGCCGGCGCCGTTGGCGCCGATGAGACCGTAGCAGTTGCCCTCCGTGAATTTAATATTTACATCTTCAAATAAGGCTTTCTTGCCAATTCTCAGGGATATATTATTTGCGCTAATCATTGTTAATTCCTTTCTGTAATTGCTCCGCAATGACATGGTAGCCTATGCGCACTGCGGCGCGTATAATATCTTCCGCTATTATACCTTATATCCGCTATTTTTCAAGAGTTTTATTGAAAAAATATGCAAGATTTGGTATGATGGAGGCATGGTAATTGTCAATTTTCTGAAAATGGGGTTTTTATATGGATGAACGGAAGAAATGGGAGAACGAGGGCATGGCAGAGGAGAAGGAAGAGAATGTGAACCGGCTGAGCCGGATGATTCAGAAACTCCCTGCTGGCTGTGCCGTGATTCAAGGGGCAGAACATTGGGAACTGGTAAAGGGAAATGAGCAGTTTTACCAGCTTATCGGCTATACAGCCGAGGAGATTCAGGTATTGCCCAATGATTTTGAAGATGCAGTTTACCGGGAAGACCGGGAGAAACTGCATGAGCTGATGGAGAAGCTGGTGCACACGGATAAGATAGGAGAGTGTGAGGTCCGTATCTGCGGCAAGAAGGGGGAAATCCGCTGGATTGCCATGAGCATACGCATGTTCTACTATCAGGGCAGGACGCCTTATTTCCTGGTGTCATGCTGGGACATCCATATGCGTAAGAAGATAGAGGAGGAACTTTATCTTCAGACAGAACGTTATAAGCTGGTGGAGGAGATTAACCAGGAATTCCCCTTTGAATATGACGTGGAGAACAAGACCATTTTTATTGCCTCCAGTTCCAATATCATGATTGCGGACCGTAACGGCAAAGACTTTTTCGTGTCAGTCAAAGCATTGGAAGAAATTATTTTCCGCGAGGACTATGATAAATTTTTTGACATGATCAGACGGGCTTCCAAGGAAGAAGAAAATGGTATGCTGGAATACCGTGTGAATGTTGCAGACATCGGGCAGAAGCCGGAATATGCATGGCACAGGACGATATATAGGAGCATTCCGGGAGAGAACGGCGAGATTCTGCGCATTTTGGGAAGGACAGAAGATATCACCAGGGAGCGGCGTCTCCAGGACGAGATGGAACTTAAGCTGAAACAGGATGATTTGACCGGGCTTTTGAACAAGTCCACGACAAAGTCAGAGATTGAGGCATTCCTTAAGAAGAATGTCCGCGGGACCCATGCCTTGATGCTGATTGATGTGGATAATTTTAAAGGCATCAATGATACTTTAGGGCATATGTTTGGCGACAGCGTACTGATTACGATTGCCAAAAAGATTCAGGATTTATTCCGCGCAACGGATATTGTCGGCAGAATCGGCGGGGATGAGTTCATGGTGTTCATGAAGCATACCGATTATTATCAGGCCAAGCTCAAAGCCGATAATATCTGCCGGAATGTCCGTCAGACATACCATGGCGGGGGGCAGGAGGAGATTGAGGTAAGCTGCAGCGTGGGCGTGGCAATCGTTGGCACGGTGAAGGAAAGTTACAGTTCCTTGTTTGGCAAAGCAGATATGGCAATGTACCAGGCCAAAGAGTCGGGCAAGAACCAGTACCGGATTGCGGAGGCAACGGACCCGCTGTGGAAGATTCGCAAGGCGGCAAGGATTGAGCCGCGCATAGACCAGTATAAAGCGGGGAAAATCCAGGATATGGATTTCCTCTCAGAGGCATTTACGCTCCTGTCCCACTCTAAGGACGTCAACGATTCACTGAATGTATTGATGGAACGCATTGGGCGGCAGTACGATTTGGGCATTGTTTCCGTGCTGGAATGCGACAGGGAGAGGCGCGAGCTTATTCAGACCAATTGCTGGACCAGGGAGAAGGGCGTACTTTACGAGCCCCAATTTGTGGACAAGTTTGATGACTGGGATGGGTTCATGAGCGGCTTTGACGAGTGGGGGCTGGCATATATCAATGACTGCTGGGGCGATGAGTTTGTATCGGAGAAGGACAAAGCGGTATTTCGCGAGAGGAATATGCGCGCTATCGTCAACTGCAGCTTTTCCTATTTTGAACTTGGAGAAGGGTATATCAGTTTCTGCGATTTGGAAAAGCCTAGGGTATGGACCAATTTTGAGAAAGAGACATTTTTGGAACTGACAAGGATGCTCTCCGTGTTTGTGGCGCTGCGCGTACAGCGTGAGGAAGACCAGAGGAAAATCCGCCATTTGAAACGGCGCGATATGCTGACGGGGCTTTATATAGAGGAAGCGTTCAAGAGCAGCGTGAAAGAGAAGCTTGCCAGCGGGGAGACAGACCTGCAGTATGCCATTGTGTATACCGATATTAATGATTTCTCCTATATCAACGAGAATTTTGGGCATGAGGCGGGCAATGAAATCCTCAGGAAGTTTGCCAAGAGGATCAGGAGCGGCAATAATAAGATTTCCTGCCGTCTTTATTCGGATTTATTTGTCACCTTAATCTGGGGGACGGATAAGGAGGAGATTATCAAAATTGTCAGCAGGGCGAGCGTGGAATTTTCCAAGCAGCAGAGGGAAGTCTATACTTCCTGTAACCTCAGGTTATCTACAGGTATTTACTTTATCGATGATGTGGAGGAGAATCTGGATACTGCCATTGAAAATGCCAATATTGCCAGAAAGAGCATCAAGGGCAGTACGGAATTCTGCCGGGTCTATGAGAGCAGGATGCGCAGCCAGCGCGAATTGGAGAAGCAGATTTTGTCGGAGTTCCAGAGCGACCTTGCAGAGAGCAGGTTCCAGGTATATATCCAGCCCAAGTTCCTGCTGGACCAGATGGAGATTTCCGGCGGGGAAGCGTTGGTACGCCTCAAAAAGAGGGACGGCAAACTGGAATCGCCGGGCGTGTTCATTCCGATACTCGAAAAATCCGGTTATATTGTGGAACTTGATTTCTATATGTATGAACAGGTCTTGATTTATATGAGGCGTTGGAAAGATGAAGGGCTGAAGCTTCCGATTATCTCTGTGAATTTTTCCAGATGCCATTTTGAGAAAGACGGTATTTTCCGACGGATTATGGAATTGACAGACAAATATGAGGTAGAGCATCCATTCATTGAGATTGAGATAACAGAGAGCCTGTTTGTGCTGGGCTACGATTTAGTGAAGACGGAGGTGCAGCAGCTTCGTGCAGCGGGCTTCCGCGTAGCGATTGATGATTTTGGCACAGGTTACTCGTCACTGGGGATG
This sequence comes from uncultured Lachnospiraceae bacterium, assembly GCA_910583835.1. Taxonomy (GTDB): domain Bacteria; phylum Bacillota; class Clostridia; order Lachnospirales; family Lachnospiraceae; genus Petralouisia. Next base: position 17,194 of record CAJTYM010000028.1, read on the forward strand.
CTGCTTGACATCCCGGCGGATATCGTGAAAATTGACCGCAGTTTCCTCAACCGTGAGAATCGCGAGAATGAAGAGGCATTCCTGCGGAATATGGGCTGCTTAATCCGCAGCGTCAAGGAGGAAGTCATCTTTGAGGGCATCGAGACGGAGGAGCAGAGGAAGTTTCTTGTGAAATGCGGATTCCGCTATGGGCAGGGATTTTTGTTTGACCGTCCCCTTCCGGTGGAAGTATTTCAGGAAAAATATTTAAAATCCAGACTTCCGTGAGAGGAAAATACCGCTCAGAAAGCTGAGAGGTATTGACTTTTTGGGACAAAATCATTATAGTATAAAAGAAGGAAAAATCTGCATATCTGCTTCCAATGATTGGAAGCAGTATGCTTAATATTAAGTAGGAGGAAAAATGTAATGAAAAGATCTATGAAAACCATGGATGGAAACCATGCAGCAGCTCATGCTTCATATGCATTTACAGATGTTGCAGCCATCTACCCGATCACACCATCATCTGTTATGGCAGAAGCTACAGACGAATGGGCAACCCAGGGAAGAAAGAACATTTTCGGAGAGACTGTACAGGTTACTGAAATGCAGTCTGAGGCAGGTGCAGCAGGTACGGTGCACGGCTCCCTGGCAGCAGGCGCTTTGACGACCACTTATACGGCATCCCAGGGATTGCTGCTGATGATCCCTAACCTTTATAAGATTGCCGGTGAAGGGCTTCCGGGCGTATTCAATGTATCTGCACGCTGCGTGGCAACCCATGCGCTGAACATTTTCGGAGACCATTCTGATGTATATGCATGCCGTCAGACTGGCGCTGCAATGCTCTGCGAGTCTTCCGTACAGGAAGTTATGGACTTGACACCGGTTGCGCACTGTGCAGCTTTGGAAGGTCATCTTCCTTTCATCAATTTCTTTGACGGATTCCGTACTTCCCATGAGATTCAGAAGATTGAGACCTGGGATTATGAAGATTTGAAGGATATGGTAAGCATGGAGGCAATTGACAGCTTCCGTAAGAATGCACTGAATCCGAATCATCCGCGCCAGGATGGTTCTGCGCAGAATCCCGACATCTTCTTCCAGAGCAGGGAGGCATGTAACTCCACTTATGACGCTATGCCGGCAATTGTCCAGAAATATATGGACAAGGTAAATGAGAAGCTCGGCACAGATTACAAACTGTTTAACTATTATGGAGCAGCAGACGCAGAGAAGGTTATCATTGCTATGGGTTCCGTATGCGATACGATTGACGAGACTATCGACTATCTGATGGCAAGAGGCGAGAAAGTCGGTGTTGTCAAGGTTCGTCTTTACAGACCGTTCAGCAAGGAAGCTTTCGTAGCTGCTATTCCTGAGACTGCAAAGCTGATTGCTGTATTAGACAGAACGAAAGAGCCAGGCTCTCTTGGCGAGCCGCTGTATCTTGATGTCGTTGCAGCATTGAAGGGTACCAAATTTGAGTCCGTTCAGATTACAAGCGGACGTTATGGACTTGGTTCCAAAGATACAACTCCTGGACAGATTATCGCTGTCTATAACAATACAGACAAAGAGAAATTCACAATTGGTATCTATGATGATGTTACCAACCTTTCCCTGGAAGTAAAAGAAGACCCGGTAACCACTCCCGAAGGAACCATCAACTGTAAGTTCTGGGGACTTGGAGCTGACGGTACCGTTGGTGCAAACAAGAACTCCATCAAGATTATCGGTGATAACACAGATATGTTTGCACAGGCATATTTTGATTATGACTCCAAGAAATCCGGCGGCGTAACTATGTCCCACCTGCGTTTCGGTAAGAAAGCAATTAAGTCTACTTACCTGATTAAGCAGGCGAATTTCGTGGCATGCCACAATCCTTCCTATGTGCGCAAGTACAATATGGTTCAGGAACTTGTGCCAGGCGGAACGTTCCTCCTGAACTGCTCCTGGTCACCGGAAGAGTTAGAGAATCATTTACCTGGACAGGTGAAGAGATATATCGCAGAGAATGATATCAAGTTCTATACGATTGACGGTATCAAGATTGGTAAGGAAATCGGACTTGGCGGACGTATCAACACCGTTCTGCAGTCTGCATTCTTCAAACTTGCTGAAATCATTCCTGAGGAAAGAGCGATTGAGCTCATGAAAGCTGCTGCTAAGGCAACTTACGGCAAGAAGGGTGACAAGATTGTACAGATGAACTACGATGCAATCGATGCCGGCGCTAAGGGCGTGGTTAAGATTGACGTACCTGCAAGCTGGAAAGATGCTCAGGATGAGAGCTTCGCTAAGGTTGCAACCGGCGACCGTCAGGACGTTGTAGATTTCGTAAATAATATCCAGATTCCTGTCAATGCCCAGGAAGGTAACAAGATTCCGGTATCTGTTGTCAAGGCATATGAGCATGGTCAGACGCCTTCCGGCGCTGCTGCATACGAGAAGCGCGGCATTGCCGTTGACGTTCCTGTATGGAATCCAGAGAACTGTATCCAGTGTAACATCTGCTCTTATGTATGTCCGCACGCTGTTATCCGTCCGGTAGCTATGACTGAGGATGAGGCAGCTAAGGCTCCGGAAGGAATGCAGACACTGGCAATGACCGGAATGCCGAACTACAAGTTCAGCGTGACAATTTCTGCACTTGACTGTACGGGCTGCGGTTCCTGTGCAAATGTCTGCCCAGGCAAGAAGGGCGAGAAAGCGCTCACCATGCAGAACTGTGAAGCGAACGTGGGTGAGCAGGCATACTTTGATTATGGTCTGACTGTTGAGAAGAAGATTGACGTTGTTGAGAAGTTCAAAGAGACTACCGTAAAGGGTTCCCAGTTCAAACAGCCGCTTCTTGAGTTCTCAGGAGCTTGCGGCGGATGTGGTGAGACACCTTATGCAAAACTGATTACGCAGCTGTTCGGTGACAGGATGTACATTGCAAATGCTACAGGATGTTCCTCCATCTGGGGCAACTCTTCACCATCTACACCGTACACCGTAAACGAGAGAGGTCAGGGTCCTGCATGGTCCAACTCCCTGTTTGAGGATGCGGCTGAGTTTGGTTATGGTATGTTACTGGCTCAGAAGGCAATCAGGGGCAAACTGAAAGGCAAAGTGGAAGCCCTTGTTGCAGAAGGCAAGAATGCAGACGTTGCGGCAGCAGGAAAAGAGTGGTTAGACACCTATGGAGTTGGCGCGCTGAACGGAACTGCTACAGATAAATTAGTTGCAGCATTGGAAGCTTGCGGCTGCGATGCTTCTAAAGAAATCCTTGCTGAGAAAGATTTCCTGGCTAAGAAATCCCAGTGGATTTTCGGTGGTGACGGCTGGGCATACGACATCGGATTCGGCGGTGTTGACCATGTACTTGCCAGCGGACAGGATATCAACGTAATGGTATTCGATACCGAGGTATATTCCAATACCGGCGGACAGTCCTCCAAGGCTACTCCGGTAGGCGCAATCGCACAGTTTGCAGCAGGCGGTAAAGAAGTGAAGAAGAAAGACTTAGCTTCCATCGCTATGAGTTATGGCTATGTATATGTTGCACAGATTGCCATGGGTGCTGATTACAACCAGTGTATCAAGGCTCTTGCTGAGGCAGAGGCTTATCCGGGACCGTCATTGATTATTGCTTACGCTCCTTGTATCAACCATGGTATCAAGGTTGGCATGAGCAAGGCTCAGACCGAGGAGAAGAACGCAGTAGAAGCTGGTTACTGGCATAACTTCCGCTTCAACCCAGAGCTGAAGAAGGAAGGCAAGGCAGCATTCTCCTTAGACAGCAAGGCTCCGACTGGAGATTACAAGGCATTCCTGAACGGCGAGGTTCGTTACAATGCGCTTGCAAGATTCAACCCAGAGAGGGCAGAAGAGTTGTTTACAGCTTCTGAGGAAATTGCCAAAGAGCGTTATGAATACCTCAATAAGTTAGTTACTCTTTACGGAGAGAAATAAGAATAGAGATATAAAGAGGAGGGTGTCGCCAATCATCTTAATAGGTGATTGAGCGATACCCTCGCTCTATATCTACAAAAGAATCCGGCAGTTTCTTCTTTGAGGAAGAGTCTGGCGGATTTTCTTTTAGGCAGCTGGCAGATTCAGCATAATCTCTGAGTAGAATTCACCGTCCGAGTGGTAGAAGCGGGTCATGCCGGCATATTTTTCAGCGGTAGCAGAGATGGACAGAAGACCAATGCCGCTGCCGTCTTTTTTGGTGGACAGGTATTTCGTTCCTGATTTCCTTGGCTTGCCATCGAAGCTGTTGACACAGATAATGTAGAGTTCCCTGTTCTTTGTCAAATCAGCAGAGAGGTTGATGAAACGCTGTGTGGGCAAAACGTCCGTGCAGCCGGCAATGGCATTTTCCAAAAGATTTCCCAATATGGAGCATAAGTCCACATCGGAAATAAGAAGCTTTTCCGGTAAATCCATTTGCCAGTTCATCTGAATCTCCTGGGAGACGGCGATGTTTGCATAGTAGGCAAGGATAGCGTTAGCGGTGGTATGATTGCAGAAAAGGCGTGGGTGGTAGGAGTCTAAATCCTGGCTATATTCTTCCAGATAGCAGAGGATTTTATCGATGTTCCCTTCCTGGGCGAGGGAAAGGAGCGTATGCGCCGTATGGCGGAAATCATGGCGCAGCTTGCTCGTCTCTTTCACATAACGGAGCAGGCTCAGGTATTGGCTGGCTTGGATTTGCAGCAGCTGTGTTTTTTGTTCATATTCATTTTTTTCTATTAAAGTTTTGGCGATCAGGTAAAACATCTGTTGGAACAGCAGGAAAAGTAAAAGGAGCGTAATGTCAATTAGAAGATACAGAGAAAAGATACGTCCTACAGTGGCATTTCTGTAATCTGCAGGAATCATTGCATAGTTGCAGAAGGTTATCAGTGCGGGCACAGTCCATACCATATTCCATACTGACTTTGACTGGAAATGTTCGAGCGTCCAGGTCAGTTTCCGGTTAAAGAAAGGAAAGAAAACAAAGCATATGAGGAGAATGGTCGTACACCACTGGGAAATTACGGCGGTATCATAAATAGGAGAGGCGATGCCATTGTTTACAATATATGCATCTACCATATAGAAAGCAAGACCGCCGAATGAGAGCAACGCCACATTAGATAAATAAAGATAGAATAATTTAATTTTTTCTAAATTTACAGCCATACAATAAGTGAAGAAGCATAAAACAATAGTCAGCGTAAACAGGGTATTTGAATCTGACATAGAAATAAAATATTCTGCAAAAGGCATCAGGAAACTATAGAGTATTAGTGTGGGAAATAACAAAAGGCAGAGTTTCTTTGCCGGAATGCGCAGATGGTTCTTGACAGGCAGCAGACACATAACAGCTCCGGGAATTATAAGAGCGTAGCCAATTACACGATTGAAATAATATAAATAGTCCATGTTCTACCTCCTTGACAGTTTTTTTCTGCGGATATTGAAACGGTAAGTAATCAACGTCTGCTTCAGTTCAGCGTTCTTTTTCGTGTTCATGGGGAAAGAAACGCCGTTTTTCATCAGGCATACCAGGTCCTCCATGGAATCCACATAGTCAAGGTTTACAAGGATACCCCGGTTGATTGTGCAGAAACGTTCATCTTCCGCAAGCAGGGATTTTATTTTGCCAAAAGGGATACGGCAGCGGTATTGTTCCTGGGCCTGTATCACACAGTAGTTTGAATCGGCAAATACATATTCCAGATGTGAGTAAAGGACAGGAACCGTCTGTTTGCCCAGCGGGAGGTTGACGTATGGCTGTTTTTGGGAGCAAATGCGCAGAAAGTCAGAGAGCGTCCGCCAAAGCTGCGCTTTCTCCAGTGGTTTCAGCAGGTAGTCAAAGGCATGGCAAGGGAAAGCTTTGGGCATATGTTCCCGGCTGGAGGTAAGGAAAATCAGGCAGCACTCCGGGTCTGCCTGCCGCAGCCTTGTCGCTGTCTCAATCCCATCGGCTTCATTCATGTAGATATCCATAAACACGATATCATACTGTCTGCTGCTGCTGGAAGCCAGAAATCTGTCTCCGCTGGCAAAGCAATCGCAGGAGATGGAAAGCTGGTTCCTGTCTGCCCAATCGTCCAGCAATTGATTCAGTAATATGCGTTCCGTTTCTTCATCATCTACAATGGCTATCCTCATGTCTGGCACCTCCTGTCTTTAATATCATAATACAAAACAGGGAGGCAAATCAATTTATTTTTTTTCTGTTTATCCCCATAGAAAGCGGTTCATCCCAGGCTTTGAAAATATTTCTCCGTTTTTAGGTTGATTTAAACTACATCATGTATCATATCATTAGCAGCATATGGTAAGAAATATGGAACAGAAATGGAGATGGGAACATGAGAAGCAGAACAAAGAAATGCCTTGTTACAGTTACCGCGCTCTGTACGATAACAGCCTCCCTGGCTTTCCCCAGCGGGATGTCAAAGGCTGCGTACGGTGACAGCGGGGCAGCCGCTATCCAATTAGCGGATTCGTTAACAGCCGATAACGGAAACGAAGCGGCAGTTTTCACTTTTTCAGATACGGAAGTGACGGCAGAGGGATTGGAAAGCGGATACAAAATCGAAGGCACGGCAGTCACGGTGAGCGAGGCGGGAACTTATGTATTTTCCGGAAAATGCGCAGACGGAAGCATCACGGTGAAAAAAGGAACGACCGGGGTCAAGCTGGTACTGGATGGGCTGGATTTGACCTCCGCGTCTGCACTGTCAGGTCCGATTCTCTGTAAGGCAAGCACAGAGACGGAGATTGTGGCAAACGTGGGCACGGTAAATAAGCTGACGGACAGCGCGGCAAATGCAGAAGAGAAAGCGGCAATCAAGGTAAATAAGCAGTCCGCATTGTTGCTGTCCGGCACAGGGACTTTGCAGGTCAATGGCGTGTATAAGAATGGGATTAAGGGCGGCGCACAGACAGATATCACAGTCCGGGAGCAAAACCTGCAGATTACAGCGGCAGACAATGGGCTTGCTTCCGACAACACTGTGACAGTGAAGAGCGGAACGCTGTCTGTTACAGCGGGCGGGGACGGCATAAAATCATCGCCGGACCGGGTAGATGAGGAAGGAAATCCTGATGATACAGTGTCGCTGGGCGATGTTATCTTAGAGGGCGGTGAAGTTAACATCACGGCTATGGCAGACGGCATTCAGGGCGATAACAGCGTGACCATCAATGGGGGGACTTATCAGATTAAGACAAACGGCGGTTATACGACAACGCTTGCCGAGGATGCAGACAGCTGCAAAGGCATCAAATCAGACAGCAACCTGACCATCAATGGGGGTGAGTTTGAAATTGACAGCGCGGATGATGCCCTGCACAGCAATGAGTATATCAGTGTGCTGGGCGGAAATTTTGACATCAGGACCGGGGATGACGGTATGCACGCTGACACATCCTTGATTGTCGGTTCTGAGGAAGGGGAATCGGATGTGGACATTTCCATCCGAAACTGCTACGAGGGATTGGAAGCCGGGACCGTTTATGTCAACGGCGGAAACGTGAACATTAATTCCACAGATGATGGCATCAATGCAGCGGGCGGAAATGATGGCAGCGGAAATAATGGCAGGCCGGGAGATGGCTTTAATCCAGGAGGAGGCAGGCCTGGCAGTATGGGAGGCGGACCTGGCGGAAGAACTGCAGCGGGCAGCACATATGCAGTTTCGGCAGAGGACAATACTTATGCAGCCGCACAGACGGGCAGTTCTGATTATGCAATCCATATAAACGGCGGCGTAATTTATGTCAAAGCAGCAGGAGATGGGCTGGATTCCAATGGAGATCTTTATATTTCCGGTGGAAATATTATCGTGTATGGCGCGGCGGCGGGAGGTCCCGGCAGTGATAATTTCCCCTTTGACCATGATAGGACGTTTGCAATTTCCGGCGGTTATATTTTCGGTGCAGGTTCTTCCCAGATGGAAGAGGGCGTACAATCCTCCACGCAAGGTTATATTGTGGACAGAAGCACATACAATCAGGGAACGGTTATCCATGTAACGGATAATCAGGGAAATGTGCTCTTTACGGAGACCTTGGCAGAGCGTGTCAATTATATGATGTATTCTTCGCCGCAAATGGCAGAAGCAGGAAATTATAGCTTTAAGACCGGTCAGGAAGCAGAACAGATAGATATCAGCCAAAGCCAGGTTACCTTGGCGCAGGATATCTATACTTATAACGGAATGGCAAAAAGACCAGATGTTACGGTGACATATGGTGGGAAAACGCTTGTTAAGAATACGGACTATACAGTTGCTTACAGCAATAACATAAATGTCGGGACGGCAAAAGTAACGATAGCAGGCATGGGAAGATATACCGGGACGCTTGAGAAATCATTTGAGATTCTGGAACAAAGCGAGGAAGGTTCAGATTCAGGCGGCTCAAATTCAGGAGGAAACACAAGTCCAGATAACGGCACAAATCCAGATAACAACACAAATCCGGGAGGAAGCACAAATCCAGATAACGGCAAAAATCCGGGAGGAAGCACGAACGCAGGAGGTACAATAGATGCAGGGGAAGCAAATAACCAAAAGCCTTCACAGGTTACCGGTGTTTCCGCAGTTCCGGTAAATTCATCTAAAATAAAAATTAGCTGGGAAAAAATGACAGCGGCGGACGGATACTTCCTATACCGTTATGACAGCAGTAAGAAAGCGTGGAACTGTATTAAGGAAATTTCCAAGAGTACTGTTACCAGCTATGTCGACAGTAGGCTTGCGTCTGGCACTGCTTATAAATATCAGGTGTGTGCTTACATTGCAGACAAAGGAGAGAAAAAAAGCGGCATTTTATCTAAGGCGGTTACAGTGGCGACAAAACCTGCGAAATGCGTAATCAAAAAGGCATCTGCAAAGAACAAATCAATTGTGCTTAATTGGAAAAAGAAAGCCGGAAGCGGCTACGAGATTACTTATTCCACCAAGAAAAATTTTTCCGGGGCAAAGACCATCAAGGTAAAAGGTGCAAGAAAATCATCCTATACGATAAAGAAGCTAAAAGCAGGAAAAACGTATTATGTGAAAATCCGTGCTTACAAGAAAGCAGGCAATAAGATTTACCGCGGCGCATATAGTGCCAGGAAAGCTGTGAAAGTCAAATAAATGAAACAAAGAGGGTATCGCAGAATCATCGAAACAGATGAATGAGCGGTACCCTCTTATTATCTTGCCCACTTTGTTCTACAATGTTTTCTGGAAAGCTGCCACAGCCGCTGCATACACGGTCTGGAAAGGAACTTTGCACTGCCTTGCCGCTGCCGCAACGTCTTCATACTCCGGCTTGCATTTGGTGATGCCGTAACCGGTGCTGATTTTGATGGTAATTTCCCCATAGACAGTGGAAATTTTGCGGAACTGGGCATCCAATGTCCTGCGGTAGCAAGGCTGGATGCGGATGCCGCGGGTAGCGGTGTGCGTCAAAATCAGACGGCTGAAACGGCTCTCCTCAGAGACATTGCAAAGAACCGTCAGCAGTATGCCGGGACGGTCTTTTTTCATATTGATGGGGGTGGTGTATACATCCAATGCCCCGGCATCCCGAAGAAGCTTGGTCGCATAAGAGATTGTTTCCGGCGTCATATCATCCAGATTGCAGGAAAGTTCCAGAATCTGGTCCAGGCTGTGAAACTGTTCAGTATAGTAATCGGGGCGTGTCTCCCCTTCCTGCGCTGTCTTCACAGCGCCTGAGGCAGGCGAACCCGGGAGCTGCCTGGGGGAAGGAACCGGAAGGATGCTTAAACTGCCCCAGAATGCACGTAGGCAATTGGCCGTAGCAAAGTCTTTGGAGCCCATGCCGTATCCTGTCCGTTCTATGGACATAGGCGGCATGGCGGTATACTGGCTGACAAAATGTCTGAGCAGTGCAGCGCCGGTGGGCGTGCATAATTCACCCTCCGTGCTTCCGCCGTAAATAGGGATATCTTTGAGAATTTCGGCGGTTGCCGGTGCAGGGACCGGAAGTATGCCATGGGCACAGCGGACGCTGCCGCTTCCCACATGGATGGGGGAGGCGATAATCTGTTCTGGATTTAATAATTCCAACAATTGGCAGCAGCCTACCACGTCCATCAATGCGTCCATGGTTCCCACCTCGTGGAAATGGATTTGCGAGATGTCCGTGTGATGTGCCGTGCTCTCCGCGTTGCCAATCAACGTGTACACTGCCTTGGCATGTTCCTTTACAGAAGGGGAAACCGGTAATTTGTCAATCTGTTCCAGCATTTGCGGGTAACTGGTATGAAGATGGCTGTGGGTGTGTTCCTCCGTATGATGGCATTCTTCTGAAACAGCCTCGTGTCCTTCCTGTCCGAGAATCACGACATTCATTTTCGTGCCCCAGATGCCACATTTCTCGGAAGGGGCTGCGCTCAGCATCAGTTGTTTGGGAAAAAGGCTGTTCATGGATTTGAGGAACGTATCTTTCTCGGAATCTGATAAAAGTTCGTAGAGAGCGCCCATCAGCATGTCCCCGGAAGCGCCCATGTTACATTCAAGGAATAGTGTTTTCATGTTCATTACCTCCTATATGATTAATCATGCTGGCAAGGTAGCCAGCGCCAAAGCCGTTATCAATATTCACCACGCTGACGCCGCTGGCGCAGGAGTTCAGCATAGAGAGCAGAGCGGAAAGCCCCTGAAAATTAGCGCCGTAGCCAATGCTGGTGGGAACTGCGATTACCGGGCAGTCCGCAAGTCCTCCGATGACGCTGGCAAGCGCCCCTTCCATGCCGGCGACAGCGACAATGGCGGTTGCCTTGGAAATCGCGTCCACATGTGAGAGGAGACGGTGGATTCCGGCAACCCCTACATCATACAGCCGTTCCACATGATTGCCCAGGACCTCGGCAGTCAGCGCAGCTTCCTCAGCTACAGGGATATCGCTGGTGCCTCCGGTAGCGACAATAATCGTGCCGCTGGCAGTAATCCGTTCTCTGTGGTTGACAATCCCCACATGGGAAAGCTTGTCATAAGTAAGGGCAAAGCGTTCTGACAGATAAGCGGCATCCTCCGGCGAGAGCCGTGTTATCAGAATGTTTTCGGCATGATGGGAGAGCATGGATTGGATAATTCCCTCCATCTGCCCTGCAGTTTTGCCTGCGCCGTAAATCACTTCCGGCGCGCCCTGGCGGATACGTCTGTGATGGTCAATTTTGGCATATCCGAGGTCCTCAAAAGGGCTGATTTTTAACTGTTCATAGGCGGTATGGATGTCCAGGCTGCCGCTTTGTACTTGCTGCAGGACAGATAATATATGCTGTGATTCCATCATAACCTCTTTTCTGCAAAAAAATGCGTAATTCTTATGAATAATTATAGGATTTTCCCACAGAATAGTCAAGAAAGCAAAATTTTTAAGTTTTCCCATTTTGTAATTCATAGTGCCAAAAGGTTTCCATCATAAAATGATGGAAACACTTTGCACATAAAAGCGCTATGGAAAGCTAGCTTTCCAGACGCTTTTTGTGCAAGATGTCTATGCTGCCAAAGGCAGCAAGACCTTTTGGCGCTAAAATATCAGTTATTGTAAAAATGGGGAAATTGAAAAGCAAAATTAGCAAATTCGATAATATACTTCAAAATACCGGGGAAAAAATAGAAAATTTTACTAGAAAAACAAAAGAAACTGCAAAGGATTGAAGAAATGAATAGCTTTTTGTGAAGAAAAAATATTGAAATTATGGAAAATATCCGTCAGATTTTCGCTTTTTTGGCAAAAGGCAGAAAGCCTGTATATTTGACAAATAATGAAAAAGGTGGCATAATTTTCAAAACTCAGATGAAAATGCAAGGTAGAAAGGATGAGGAATATGAACGAGAGAATTATTAAATTAGCAGATGCAGATGAGGTATGTGATTTTGTAAGTGCTGCTGGTAAATGTGATTTTGATGTTGATGTATCCTACCAGCGCATGGTCATTGATGCTAAGTCCATTTTAGGAGTAATGGGACTTGGAGTGGAAAAGGAACTTACAGTAAAGTATGGCGGCAAAGATCTGAGTTTTGAAAATGTGTTGAGTAAGTACACTGTGGCATAACTTGACCAAAGGAGGGACCCATGAAGTGGGAGGATTCCTTAAATCTATTGGAAATGCCAATAGAACAAAGCGAAGTTGGGGAGAGTCCTGGGGTCCTTTAGAGTAATTGAGGAAGAAATTTGACATTCAAGGATAGACAGGAAGGGAAAAGGAGCTGCTTCACTAAATTTTAGTGCAGCAGCTCTTTTGTCGCAGTAAATTGTATAAAATGAAGAATTTGCGTTCAATAAAAAAGAACTTGTGTTCTGCAGCGAATGGCGTTATAATACATGCAGAGAGAAAGATATTAGAAGTGAAGTCAACGAAAAGAGTTACGGAACCAGATTTAAGCAACGCTTATTGGATGGATTCGCTCAACATTACAAGGAATGAATGGATTGCAGCACAGCAGCATAGAGAGTTTTTTGTATTTATCGTGTATACTTTGTCAGGGGCAGGATATTGATTGAGGAGTTTGAAAATGCCGGATATCAAACGTATTCAAAATTATTCCACGCGGCTGATTATGGCGTTCCGCAGAAACGGGAACGTGTTATCATTGTCGGCATTCGGAATGATTTAAACGATATTTTGAAATATGATTTCCCTGAGGAGACCAATAAGGATAACTGGGTTCCGTTGTCTGTTGCGGTTCCAGAACTGGCAATCAAGGAAGAAAAATATTATTTTTCCCAAAGAGCTGTACAGGGGATGAAAAATGCTAAAAATAATATGAAGAGAGGCCTTTATCAGGATTTGAACCAACCATGCCTTACGGTAACAAGCCATCTTGGCAATGCCGTTCCGCCGGTAATGTTTTGGCACATATCGGATTCTGTCAGGCAATATCTGGAAGGCGTACAACAGAAAATAATTTAAGGAAGCGCTGGTCGAATCACGGATTCCTTAATGTCAATGCTGTCGCTTAACTATATGAAACAGGAGACTTACATGGAGCAGATAAAGATTTCCGTGCGGAATCTGGTGGAATTTATTTTGCGTTCCGGCGATATTGACAACCGCCACGGCAAGGCGGCGCAGAAAGAGGCAATGCAGGAAGGAAGCCGTATCCACCGGAAGATTCAAAGGCGGATGGGGGCGGACTACCAGCCGGAAGTGCCCTTGAAGATAGAATTAGAGCGGGAGAAGTATGTGCTGATTCTGGAGGGCAGGGCGGACGGCATCATTGTCCGTGGCGGGCAGACAACAATAGATGAAATCAAGGGCATTTATCAGGACGTGAATCTTCTGGAAGCGCCCATCTTGGTGCATCTGGCGCAGGCAAAGTGCTATGCCTATATTGTGGCTCTCCAGCAGGGACTTGCGGAAATCTCCGTGCAGATGACTTACTGCAATCTGGATACGGAGGACATCAGGAGATTCCAGGAGCATTATACGTTTGAGGAAATCAGTGACTGGTTCCTGGCGGTGGCAGCAGCCTATGATAAATGGGCAGAATTCCAGTACCGGGCGCGGCAGGAAAGGAATCAGTCAATTGAAGAACTGGAGTTTCCTTTTCCTTACCGTGAGGGGCAAAAGGAACTGGCCGCCGGGGTGTACCGCACCATCAGCCGGGGGAAGAATTTGTTTATCCAGGCGCCCACAGGGACGGGCAAGACGATTACAACGGTATTTCCGGCGGTAAAAGCGGTAGGGCAAGGGCTGGCGGATAAGATTTTTTACCTGACGGCGCGGACGATTACGCGGACCGTGGCAAAGGAAGCCTTTGATTTGCTGCGCGCGCGGGGATATCAGGGACGCGTCCTCACAATTACAGCTAAGGAGAAGCTTTGTCTCTGTGGGGAGATGGACTGCAATCCTGTCCATTGCCCTTATGCCAAAGGACATTTTGACCGTGTGAATGAGGCGGTATTTGATTTGCTCATGCGGGAGCGCGATATAACCAGGGAGATTTTACTTGCACAGGCTGAGCAGTTTCAAGTATGTCCCTTTGAAATGTGCCTGGATGCATCGCTGTGGGCAGATGATATTATCTGTGACTATAATTATGTGTTTGACCCCAACGTATACCTCAAACGTTTCTTTGCGGAAGGGGTAAAAGGGGAATACCTCTTTCTAGTGGACGAGGCGCATAATCTGGTGGAACGCGGACGGGAGATGTACAGCGCCGTGCTTTACAAAGAGGATTTCCTCAAATACAAGAAAATCCTCAAAAACTACAGTAAGAAATGCAGTGCGTCTTTGGAACGCTGCAATAAGCATCTGCTGAAGATGAAACGTGATTGCGATGGTTACCGTGTGCTTGGCGGGATTGAGGAACTGATTTTTGCGCTAATGCAGATTGGCTCCGCCATGGAAGAGTTCTTCCAGCAGGAAATCAACATGCCAGAGGCAAAGGAAGTACAGGAATTCTACCTGAATATACGCCATTTTATGAATATGTACGAGCTGGTGGATGAAAATTATGTGATTTATACGGAGCATGAGGCGGATGGGAGGTTTAAGCTGAAACTGTTCTGCGTGAGTCCGGCGGTGAACCTGCAATCGTGCATAGATAAGGGCAGGTCAACCATCTTTTTTTCAGCTACGCTTCTGCCCATCCAGTACTATAAAAAGTTATTGAGTACCTGCACGGACAATTATGCCGTGTATGCGCAGAGTGTGTTTGGTAAAGAACAGAAGCTTCTGGCAGTGGCGAGGGACGTGAGCAGTAAATATACGAGAAGGAACCAGCAGGAGTTTGCAAAAATTGCCTCCTACATCTATGAGGCAGCGAAGGCAAAAAGCGGCAATTATATTGCCTTTTTTCCATCCTACAAGATGATGGAGGATGTCTTTGCATGTTTTGTGCAGCGGGAGGGAATTTTGGAAGAACTGGACTGTATCTGCCAGCAGAGCGGCATGAGTGAACTGCAGCGCGAAGAGTTTCTTGGCAATTTTACGGCGCACAGGGAAAAGACATTGGTTGGCTTCTGCGTGATGGGCGGTATCTTTGCCGAGGGCATTGATTTGAAGCATGAGGCGTTGATTGGCGTTATCGTTGTAGGTACGGGGCTGCCCCAAATCAGCAATGAGCGGGAGATTTTAAAGGATTTCTACGACCGTCAGGAGAGGGCGGGATTTGCCTATGCTTTCCGCTATCCGGGCATGAACAAGGTACTGCAGGCGGCAGGGCGGGTCATTCGCACCAGTGAGGACCGGGGAATCATCCTGCTTTTGGATGAACGTTTCCTGCAGCAGGAGTACCAGGCATTGTTCCCCAGGGAATGGGAGGGCTTTCAGACCGTGGCGCTTGCGCAGGTGCGGGAAGTTGTGGAGGAATTCTGGAAAGGCGGACAATGTCTGCCTGAATCGTAAAAATATAAATATTGCATCGTATATAATTGTTGAATCAGCCGGCGGGAAGTTTCCTGGCGGTTGACTTTATATCGTAAAGTATCGCCATAATCCATTGTGGCTGCTTGTAAATTCGGGTATACTTATAGCAAACGCATGAAATGTTTTGTTCGTTTACTATAACCCAAGGAGGAAGGCAAATTGAATGGATAAATTGAATATTGCAGAAAATATTGTGCGCCTGCGGCAGCAGAAGCGGGTTACGCAGGAACGGCTCGCCCAGTTCGTCGGCGTCACGAAAGCGGCAGTTTCCAAATGGGAGACGGGGCAGAGTATGCCGGATATTATTATCCTGCCCATGCTTGCAGCTTTTTTTGATGTCACAGTGGATGAACTGATTGGATATGTCCCGCAGCTGTCTAAGGAGCAGATTCAGAAATGGTATCAGCAGTTTGCGCAAAAGTTTGCCGGTGGTTCCTTTGAGGAAGTTTTCGCAGAGACGCAGTCCTATGTAAAGAAATATTATTCCTGTTATCCATTTCTGTTCCAGGCCTGTGTCCTGTGGCTCAACCATTTTATGCTGGCAGAGGACAGGCAGAGGCAGTTTGAGGTCTTGGAAGCCATTGCTGGATTGTGTGGGCATATCAGGGAAAATTGCCGGGATGTGAGGATTACGGATGACGTGGTGGCATTACAGGCGTTGGCACATCTGCAGCTTGGCAGGACGGATGAGGTCATAGAATCGCTGGAGGAAATCACCAGGCCGAACAGGCTGCTAGGGCAGAGCGGTATAATCCTAATGCAGGCATACAAGGCGTCAGGAGAGACGCACAAGGCAGAAAGTTTTATGCAGGCTACCATGTATCAGGGGCTGCAATCACTGGTGGGAACGGCAACGGAATATATTTCCATGCATATGGATGACTTGGCAGCCTGTGAGCCGACCATAGAGCGTATCGGACAGGTGGAGGAAATATATCATCTTGGAAAGCTCAACCCCAACCTGATTGCCGGATTTGAGTATCAGGCGACCATATGTTATGCAGTGCATGGAGAGAAGGAACAGGCGCTTGTCCATGCCAGCAGATATGTCTGCTGTCTCAGGGAGTTGTTTTCATCTGGAGGTATCCTGCTTTTGCATGGGGACGAGTATTTTACCCAGCTTGAGGAATGGTGTAGGCAGGAGGAAGGCGCCGCCGAGGCGCCGCGGGACAGGCAGCTGGTGCTGGAGGAGGTGAAAAAATCCTTTGACAGCCCGGTGTTCGCCGGCTTAGAGGGAGAGCCTAGGTTTCGGGAAATCAAAGAGGAGCTTGGTAGGCTGAAATAAGGGACTATGATGTTTTGCGGTGCAAGTCCGGTGCGGGAAACGCTGTCATCAGCGTTTCCGTAGATTATGAGAAAGGAAGGGATTAGATGATGAATGGAAATATGCAGATAACAGAAATCCTGCCATTTTTGATACCGTTGGTGATTGCAGAATTTGCGCTTTTGGGTTATACCTTGTGGCATATTCTCACACATGAGAATTATAAGCATGGAAACCGGACGGTGTGGATTGTGGTGACGATTATCGGCATGAATTTTGTCGGTCCGATTCTGTATTTTATTTTGGGCAGGGAGGAGGCATAGATGGATATCTTAAAAATTTCCCATGTCAGCAAATCGTTTGGGAACAACAAAGTCATAGATGATTTGAGTTTTTCCGTGCCAGAGCATTCCGTATTTGGATTTATCGGTAAAAATGGAGCTGGCAAGACCACGACCATGAAAATGGCGCTGGGACTTTTGAAAATGGATGAGGGCGAAATATTTGTCAATGGAGAAAAGGTCTCTTTCGGACAGAATCATACCAACCGTTTTATTGGCTATTTGCCGGATGTGCCGGAGTTCTATGGCTTTATGACGCCGTTGGAATACCTGATGATGTGCGGCGAGATTACGGGGATGCCCCGAAAGCAGATGAAAGAAAAATCGGCAGAGCTGCTTTCCTTGGTGGGGCTTGCCGGGGTGAAAAAGCGTATCCGCAGTTTTTCCCGCGGAATGAAACAGAGGATGGGAATTGCGCAGGCATTGTTAAACAGCCCCAGGCTGCTTATCTGCGATGAGCCAACATCCGCCCTTGACCCCATTGGCAGGAAGGAGATTCTTGATATTCTGCATTCCGTGAAAGCGCATACGACAGTGATTTTTTCCACCCATATTCTTTCCGATGTGGAGCGTATCTGTGACCGCATTGCCTTTCTCCATGAAGGCAGGATTGTCAGGAGCGGAACGTTGGAAGAAATCAGGGGAATGCGCAGAGAGGATGGTATTGCAGTGGAATTTCTGAAAGCGGAGGATGCCTCACGGTTTCTCGGTCAATATGGGGACGGTGCACAGGGGGAGGGGGCAATCGTTACAGTCTACGGCAAAGAAGGAAATGCCATGGAAAGGATTATGGAAGTATTGCTGCAGAATCATTTTTCCGTCCAGCGCATAGAGCGGTTAGAACCGACATTGGAAGATTTGTTTTTGGAGGTGGCAGCAAGATGAGACAGTATATCGCTTTTATGAAGAAAGAATTATTGGAGCAGTACCGAACCGGGAAACTCCTGCTGCTGGTGATAATTTTTGCCTTGTTTGGCATTATGAATCCGGCAATCGCCAAGCTGACGCCCTGGATGATGGACATAATGTCGGAACAGCTTGCCGAGAGCGGTATGCAGGTCACCGCAGTGGAGGTTGACGCGCTGACCTCCTGGACGCAGTTTTTTAAAAATATGCCAATGGCGCTGATTATAGTTCTGCTATTGTTTTGTGGAATCTTCACAACGGAGTATCAAAAAGGAACACTTACCAATGTCGTGACAAAAGGGATGAAGCGGTGGAAGATTTTCTGCGCAAAATTGGGCGTGATGGTAACTGTCTGGACTTTGGGATTTCTGTTGAGTTATGTTATCACATATGGCTACAATGCATACTTTTGGGACAACAGCGTGGCGCACCATATATCCGCTGCCGTGGGCTGCTTTTATCTTTTTGGCTTATGGCTGATTTCCGTGCTTGGCATGGCTTCTGTGTTCTGTAATTCCACAGGTGCAGTCATGCTCGCGGTGGGAGCTGCTTTTGCCGTTTCTTATCTGCTGGGACTGTTCCCGGCAGTCAAAGAATATACGCCAACGTACCTTATGCAGTCGGCAGGACTGCTGGCAGACCTCAATGCGGGGGAAGATTATCTATGGGCAGCGGCAGTTGCGATTGTGCTGATTGTGGCGGGGTGTGTATTTTCCGTGGCAGCTTTCAATAAGAAAAATTTGTAATGGTTTAACGGTTATCTATGAAGTGTAGGGAATAGTCGCTCCGCGGCTACTTTCCTATTAAGACAAAAAAATGCGCCCGGATAGTTCCTATCCGGGCGCGAACAATGTACACAGCGCATACTCTTTAAAATCTGTTATGGTGCAGTCGGTCCGGGGAATTTGTCGGTGCCGAACATATATTTCATCAAACGGTCCGCATCCTCCGGATCATAAGCTACAAGTTCCAGCTCTTTAATCATGGACTCATCACTGAAAAGATTTGTGATGGTAATATATTTAGTGAGCTGGGATTTCAGATTCAGGCGGTCGCCCTGTGAGGAGACCAGCTCTACGGTGCCTTTGCACTGGTCTACTACCTTAAAAAATTCTTCGGTGTCTTTTACATTAAAAAGTTTCATGTTACAAGTCTCCTTTCTATAAAAAAGTTAAATGTATGGTCAGTGGATGCCGTCTGCATGGCAGGAACAGCTTCCAACCAGTACCCTTAAGATTGGTGATGCTTCTATGAGGGTTATGCTGCCTCAGGAAGAAGCTTTAGGAATTCCTCAGCGGCCGGAGAGAGCGGCAGGTCAGGGTTGATGGCAGCTGCCATCTGCCGTCTTGGTATTGTCTCTTTTATCTTTAAAATACACAATTCATCCTCTTTGGACAGACAATAGTCCGGGATAAAAGCGATGCCAAGACCAATCCTTGCAAGGTCCATAAGGAAGTCATTGCTGCTCAGTTCCACCTCGGGAATCAACTCTAGCTGATGCTGCAGGAACAGGCTGTGCAGGAAGTCACTGGTTGTGCTTTGGCGGTCCAACAGTAAAATAGGATAACTAGCCAAGTCCGCAAGCGAAAATTCTTCCTGCTGCAAATCCAGGCAAGCGGGGTTTGCAACAAACACATCCTGAAATTGGGCAACAATTTTCTGCACATATGTCTGGTTCATGCGGAAGTTGGGATAGTTGGTAATAATCAAATCCACAGTTCCTTTGGCTAATAGCTCTACGCATCTTGGGGAAGTTGCGTTTGTCACCTTGATAGGCACTTCGGGATACTGTTCATGGAACTGCTTCAGGTAGGGGACTAAAAAGTAGCGGCAGATGGTGTCGCTTGCCCCGATATGAAGCTGCCCAAACCCCAGCACATTGCTGTCCAGCAGCCGCGTCTCTCCCTTTTGCAGCAAGTTGATGGCAGGTTCCACATGCATGAGCAGCGTCTGCCCGGCAGGGCTTAGCTGCACTTTTTTGGTGCTGCGGATGAACAAAGGCTGCCCCAGTTTGCGTTCCAGTGTCTTGATGGACTGGCTGACGGCAGATTGGGATATATATAACTTCTTGGAAGCCTCTGAAAAGCTTAAAGTAGAAGCTACCTGGTAGAAGACCTTATACAATTCAAAGTTAATATCCATGAATGCCTCCGCTATTCCCTATAAATGCTTGAATTATAGCCAACATCTATTTATAATTGTATTGCCAGCCTGAATTTTTTCCGTTCGCTATAATTATAAGGAGGGATTATAATTATGTCAATGGAATGAGCGAGAGTTTTTGCATTTTGTAAATATAAGGCCGCGGAAGAGGTATGGTTTGGGAAAAATTGGATATAATACACAAAAAAGTGCTTTGTAACGAATGAATAGAAAAAGTTTTTTGTATAAAATGACCAGAAATTAAGAACTATACAGGAAATTTGCGAATAAGAAAGGAAAGGACGGATTCAGAGGATGATGTTGAAAGAACCGGTGATGGGAGAGAATGTTTTTATTGCACAGGGTGCTGTTGTCTGCGGCAATGTTACGCTGCAGAAGGAGGTAAATATCTGGTTTCATGCGGTTATCCGCGCAGAAGAGGGAGAAATTACAGTAGGCAGAGGAAGCAATGTGCAGGATGGCTGCGTGGTCCATGTGGACAAAGGAGGAGCTGTCTCTATCGGAGAGGGCGTTACGGTTGGGCATAATGCGGTCATCCATGGCTGTACGGTAGGCGATAATTCGCTGATTGGCATGGGCGCAATTATCATGAATGATGCTGTCATCGGCAGAAACTGCATTGTCGCAGCGGGCGCCCTGGTTACGGAACGCACAGTGATTCCGGACAATTCCCTGGTGATGGGCAGCCCGGCGAAGATAAAGCGTGCAATTGCCCCGGAGGAAATTGAAAGCAACCGCCGCAACGCAAAACACTATGTAAAGGAAGCTGCTCTGTATGCAGGGATTGGATAGGTAACTATTCAGCTTTTAAATATTTTTTCACAGTTTCCACAGCAGTTCTCTGCACATATAATAGAAAAATATTTATGGGAATATTTATGTATTTTGTGGATTTTCCCTCCTCTGCCAAAAGGCAGACATTTGAGGAATTTTGTGTATCCCTTGTTTCCAAGAGAGGGGCGGGATGTATTTTCCCAATGTCAACTGTCTGAGCGTTTTCCCTACTGCTTATTCCACATCGCCATATCGGAAATAGTTTTTCCTCACGGACAGCCCTTCTTGTTTTCCTAACAGCGGCAACAAGCACCTTCGATTAGGGTATGCCTCTGAAACTCGGGACTGCCACATTGAATGGCTATTATATCAAATTATAAATTGTGGCAGTCCCTCAGACAGTTCACCCGGCATACCCATTTGTGCTTTTATGCCGCTGGTAAGGAAAACTTACGAAGGACTTCCTACCCCGGAAAAACCATTTCCGATGGCGATATTTTACAAGACAGTGGGAAAACGCGAGTTTTGAATTGGGGAAATTAATATCATCAGCCCCTCTCTGGAACTAGGGATACTAGAAATTCCGGTTTAGTCTGCCGTTGGCAGAGGAGGGGAAATATGCGGAACTCAAGAAATATTCCATAAATATTTTTAATCATATCAGCGAAGAGAACTGCTGTGGAAACTGTAATTAAAGATTTTAAGGCTGAATAGTTACTTGGATAGCAGCCAATATTGCTGCAGTAATGGAAAATCAGTTTGTCCTGTGCTATAATGGGTTCATCAAATAAGTCTTGTGAGGGGTAGCTGTGAAAAATATACTGATTATTGATGACGATATGTATATTGGAAATATGCTTGAGGAAATCCTTGTAAAAGAGGGTTATGGTGTTTTTCGCGCTTATTCAGGGACAGAAGCCTTGCTGGTATTGTCCAATGTCACGCCGGACCTTGTGCTGCTGGATTTGATGCTGCCGGGGCTGGAGGGTGATAAAGTGCTCTTGCAGATAAAAGGAATCCCGGTGATTGTGGTCAGCGCCAAGGCGGACGTGAACCTCAAAGTGAATTTGCTTTTGGGCGGAGCAGCCGATTATGTCACAAAGCCGTTTAATACCAAAGAACTTTTGGCGCGGATAGCTGTGCAGCTGCGCAATGTGGCGGTCAGGCTTCCGGTTCCTGTGTTAAAATATGATGATATGACGCTTGACATGGAGGTGCATACCGTCTCGGTAGGCACGAAAGAAGTGCGCCTTACAAGGACAGAATATGCGATTCTCAAAGTACTGATGCAAAACCCTACGCAGGTGATTACCAAGTCTCTGCTGTTGGACCGGATCGGGGAAGACACGCCGGACGGCATCGAAAGCTCCCTCAAAATGCATGTCAGCAACCTGCGCAAAAAACTCAGGAAAGTAAGTGATAAAGATTACATAGAAGCAGTTTGGGGAATTGGCTTTAAGATGCGGGAAGAATGATTCTTTACGATTTCTTTACGGTTCTCTTTACCGGTTTCTTTATGGTTGCCCTATATAATGTGGGTATCACATAAAGGAGGTCATGTTTTTATGGAATATGTTTTGCAAACGAATGCACTGAGTAAACACTACAGAGATTTCAAAGCGCTGAATGGCGTATCCATGAACGTTCCCAAAGGGGCAATCTATGGTTTTGTGGGCAAGAACGGCGCTGGCAAGACTACGCTTATCCGTCTCATCTGCGGCCTTCAGGAGCCAACAGCGGGAGAATACACGCTGTATGGCAGGAAGAATTCGCAGAAGGATATTGTGAAATCGCGCAGGAGGATGGGCGCTGTCGTGGAGACGCCGTCCATCTACCTCGATATGACGGCGGAAAATAACCTGCGGCAGCAGTACCGCATTCTGGGGCTGCCATCGTTTGAAGGGATAGATGATATCCTGGAGCTGGTAGGCCTTGCAGATACAGGGAAGAAGAAAGCCAAGAATTTTTCCCTCGGTATGCGTCAGAGATTGGGCATTGCAGTCGCGCTTGCCGGAGACCCGGATTTCTTACTTCTCGATGAGCCCGTCAATGGCCTGGACCCACAGGGGATCATTGAAATCCGCGAACTGATATTGAAACTGAACCGGGAGCGGCAGATTACGGTGCTGATTTCCAGCCATATACTGGACGAACTTTCCAGGCTGGCAACGCATTATGGTTTTATTGACAACGGCTCCATGGTCAAAGAAATGAGCGCTAAGGAACTGGAGGATAACTGCCGCAAATGTGTGCGTATGGAAGTGAGCGACACCAAAGCCCTCGTCCGTGTGCTGGATGGGTTGGGTGTGGAATATAAAATCTTGTCTGCCAATACCGCGGATGTGTATGCGAAGATAAATGTCTCCCAATTGACATCGTTATTGGGGAAGGAAGAATGTGAGGTCATCTCTATGCAGGAGCACGACGAAAGCCTGGAGAGTTATTATGTCAGTCTGGTGGGAGGTGGTAAACATGCGTAAACTCATATCCGCGAATTTTTTCCGCCTGTTTCGGGACAAAACGTTCTGGTTCTGCGTGGGGGCTATGTTCATTTATGCAGTTGCCTATATGCTGAACGGTGTCAGGCAGGCAACCGCCAGCCTGGCAGTATATCACTATACCTTTACCCTGGATGATTATTACTTCCATTTTGCGGTGGTTATCGGTATCTTCTGCGCCTTAATCTGCAGTATGTTCCTGGGCACGGAATACAGTGACGGTACCATCCGCAATAAGCTGGTTGTCGGTCATACCAGGGCAGATATTTATCTTGCCAGTTTGACTGTTACATTTCTGGCAACGCTGCTGGTGATGGCAGTTTGGCTCATCGGGGCGCTGGTCGGCGTACCTGCGCTTGGCGTGTGGCAGATGGATATCCCCCATCTGCTGGAATGCCTAGTGATAGCTGTTTTGGCTGTGGCAGTTTTTTCCTCCATTTTTACATTTATCAGTATGCTGTCTGCCAATAAAGCGGTGACCGTTGCCGTTTCCATTTTTGTGTTTCTGGGGCTGCTTATCCTGGCAAGCATGATATACAATGGGCTGCAGCAGCCGGAACTGGCAAGCAGCGTTGAGATGACGCAGAATGGGATGCAGATGAGCGAGCCGCAGCCGAATCCTGAATATATTGGCGGTGCGAAACGGACAATTTATGAATTTATGATGGACTTCCTGCCCACAGGTCAGGGAATCCTGATGTGGCAGCTGGAGATTGCACATCCTCTGCGCATGATGCTTTCGTCTGTTTTGCTGGTGGTTGTGCCGACACTGGGCGGCATTGCGGTTTTTAAGAGAAAGAATCTTAAATAGTACCCGGAAGTCAAATATCCATGCGTACATGGCTGTTTGGCTAAGTGTCCTGGCGTATTGCTCGCGGGAATGAAAGCTATACATTTTATCTGCAAAGGAGCAGGCGATGGAAATTTGGTTGTGGGTTCTTGTCGGCATGATGGCTGTAATCGTGGCAGCCCTTCTTGTAAAAATTCATATCCTGCATAAGGCGGCAGCGGAGATTGCGGATGGTTTTGCTGACCGGCTCATAACCGATACCAATACGTTGATTGATATCTCATCGCGGGACCGTTCAGTGCGCCGTCTGGCAAATGCTGTCAATCGGCAGCTTCGTGTGCTGCGCGCGCAGCGGCACCGTTTCCGGGAGGGAGATTTAGAACTGAAACATGCGGTGGCAAATATTTCACATGATTTGCGTACGCCGCTGACGGCAATCTGCGGCTATCTGGATTTGCTGGAGCAGGAAGAACACTCCCCATCCTCGCAGAGGTATATCGGGATTATCCGCAACCGGACAGAACTGCTGACCTTGCTGACCGAAGAGCTGTTCCGTTATTCGGTAATTGCCTCGGGAGGAAACAGCGGAGACTTGGAGCCCGTGGCAATCGGGAGCGTGCTGGAGGAGAGTATCGCGTCCTTCTACTCAGCGCTCCATGAGCGCGGCATTGTGCCGCAGATTCAAATGCCACAGGAAAAAGTCGTGAGGATGCTTGACAAACCTGCTTTGGCGCGCGTGTTTTCCAATCTTTTAAACAACGCCTTAAAGTACAGTGAAGGGGATTTGCAGATTACCTTATTGGCAAGCGGTGAAATTATATTTGCCAACACCGTGCATGGGTTGGATGAGGTGCAGGTGGGCAAATTGTTTGACCGTTTCTATACGGTAGAATCTGCCAGCAAATCTACAGGATTGGGCCTGGCGATAGCCCGCACGTTGGCAGAGCAGATGGGCGGAACGATTTCTGCTGAGTATGAACAATGCAGGCTGACGGTGCGCGTGTCGTTCCCGGATGTTGGTAGTTAGGTAGTTGCGAAACTCAATATGTTTCTGAATTTCATGCACAATTCAATATAATTGAAAGAAAATATTTTCTCATCAAAAGCAAAGAAATGCATTTAGCGCTATGGAAATAAGACTCAAAAGACGCTGGAAGCCTTTGCTGACAGAGGCTTTCGTAGTAAGAGGCTTATTGGAATGTTCAGCGCGTCCCGCATTTCGTGCTTTTGTATGATGGAAATATTTCAAAGTAGTTGTATGAACTGTGCATGAAATTATGACAATTTAGTTGTTTCGCAATTGCCTAAATACTAGTGACAGGCGTGAGGAGAGGAGACGGAATGAAGACGATTTATGTGGTTGAGGATGATGCCGACATCCGTGAGATAGAAATATTTGCCCTCAGAAACAGCGGCTATGCGGCAGAAGGATTTGCATGCGCTGCTGATTTTCTGAACAGTATCAAGGACCCAAAACCGTCCCTTATCCTGCTGGATATTATGCTCCCGGATGAGGACGGCATTTCGGTCTTAAAGAAGCTGCGGGCACAGCCGGATACAAGAAATCTGCCCATTATCCTGGTGACTGCCAAGACTACGGAACTTGATAAGGTCAAAGGGCTGGATATGGGAGCCGATGATTATATCACAAAGCCGTTTGGCGTTATGGAATTGATTTCGCGTATCAAAGCGCTCCTGCGTAGGGCCAAGCCGGAGCGGGCGGAAGAAGAACTTACTTTATCGGATATCGTTTTATCGAGGGCAAACCGTTCCTGCCAGGTGTCGGGAGAACTGGTGGAACTGACTTATAAGGAATTTGAACTTTTGTCGCTTCTCATGCAGAATGCTGGTATTGTGCTGACGAGGGATTCCTTGATGGAAAATATCTGGGGAATTGATTTCCTAGGGGAGTCGCGGACCTTGGACGTGCATATCAAGACGCTGCGCAAGAAGCTGGGAGATGCCGGAAAGCATATTAAAACGGTGCGTAACGTAGGTTATCTTCTGCAATAAATTTATGAGGCAGTCAAATACCCCGCAGAGTGAGGAGCATGGTAATGGCAAGGAAAATAAATCTGAATTTTATGGTGGTTATCGCAGTCGCGATTATGCTCAGCGTGTTTTTTACCACGGCAGTTTCTTATCAATTTTTTCAGAAAGAGGTTTTTGCAGAACTCTCTTCTTTTGCGGAAATGATGGAAGACCTGGACTTCATGGAACACATGGAGAATAAAGGGGCTGTCAACCCGCAGGAGGAATTGAGGATAACCTGGATTGCAGATGATGGCTCTGTGCTGTATGACAGTTACATGGGAAATGATGTGCTGGATAACCATATGAACCGCCCGGAGGTTGCACAGGCCATGCGAAGCGGGGAAGGAACGAGTGTCCGTACATCGCAGACGATGGGGCAGAACATCTTTTTCTATGCCAGGAGGGCAGAGGACGGCACTGTTTTGCGGATTGCCAAACAGGCTGGCAGCATCTGGAATGTTTACCGGAATACGCTGCCCATCACGGCGCTGATTGCCATTCTGTCGTTCCTGATATCTGTGTGGATAGCCAGGCAGCTAACCAAAGCTTTCGTTTCGCCGATTGAGCAGATGGCATCTGACATGGAACATTTGGAAAATGTCAGTACCTACAAAGAACTGATGCCTTTTATTGAATTGATACGTTCCCGCCATGAGGAGGCGCTGCAGGTTGGCAAAATCCGCCAGGAATTTACTGCCAATGTAAGCCATGAACTGAAAACGCCGCTGACTGCCATATCCGGCTATGCGGAACTGATTGCCAATGGCATGGCGTCCAAAAAAGAAGGGCGGCATTTTGCAGAGGAAATCTACAGAAATGCCCAGAGGCTGCTGGCTTTAATCAATGATATCCTGCAGTTATCAGAACTTGACGATTCCGCAGATTACAGGAGCTCCTTTGAGGCTGTGGATGTATATGCAATGGCCGCGCACTGTGTGGAATTGCTGCAGCCGGTTGCCGACAGGCATAACGTCACGCTTTCCCTTAAGGGAACGCCGCTCGTCATTCAGGCCAACAGGGGGCTGATGGAAGAGCTGCTCTATAACTTATGCGATAACGCCATCCGCTACAACCGCGAGGGCGGTCATGTATGGGTGACGGTTACGGATAAACTGATTGTGCAGGACGATGGTATCGGTATCTCTCCCAAATACCAGAAACGCGTGTTTGAGCGTTTTTTCCGCGTGGACAAGAGCCGTTCCAGAAAGACCGGCGGAACCGGCCTTGGACTGGCAATCGTCAAACATATCGCTGAGGTACACGGCTCAGCTGTCTCGTTGGACAGCGACATTGGTATCGGCACAACAGTGCGCGTGGAATTTTCAGACATGCAGTGATTTACTCTGCTCTTGCCGTCTGCATGGCTTCAATAACAAGGAGGGAGTGCTCCGCCACTTTTTTTAAGCCAATGAGGATATCTGAGAGGATAAATCCCATATCCACGCTGTATTTATCTTTTTTCAATCGTTTTTTGTGTTCCTTAATAATTCTTTTTTCAATCCGGTTCAATTCATTTTCCAGCTGATAAGCGTCATTGGCAATCAGGGGTTCGGGATTTTCCCAGTATTGTTCGGTGTGCCTTACAAGGGACAGGAGGATGTCGCTGTAGAGCGCCAGGTCTTCTTTGGCCTCCTTGGAGAAATTCAGTTCTTTTTTTACCATTTTTTTCAGGCTGAGCGTGATTGCCAGGGCGTAGTCTGCCACACGCTCTATGTTGCCAACGCATTGCTGCATGACGGATAATTCCCTGGAATCCGTGATGGACAGGGGAGCCAAATCTATCTCAAACATGTAGTCATTGATTTCCGTTTCATATTGGTCCACATAGTTTTCCAAATCTTCCACATAGTCTGCTTTTTTCTTATTATAACTGGCAATCAATGCCAGGGCTTCCGTTACCGATTCATCTGCCAGCGACAGCATGGCGCCGGTTGTCTTTCTGCACTGTGTGAGTGCAAAGGGCGGGTTGTCCAGGAAACGTTTGTCCATATTTGACAATGCTGCCAGCTTGGAGGGAAGCTCTGCTGCGACGTCTTCTTTCTTTTCGCGCACAGAAATGCTCGCCAGCTTCACCAATTGATAGGAAAACGGCAGTAAAATGAGGGTGGCAAATATGTTGAAGAATGAGTGTGTCACGGCAATGCCTGACGGCGTGGCAGTCTGCTCTAAGAAATCAAAGGGCGAGATGTAATGGATGATATAAAAACCAACCATAAATACGGCGGTGCCAATCACATTGAAGTATAGGTGGATAAAGGCAGCTCTCTTGGCATTGGTGCTTGCGCCGATGGATGACAGCAGCGCCGTGATGCAGGTTCCGATATTCTGCCCGGCAATAATCGGCAAAACGGCAGAATAGGGGATTGCCCCGGTAATACAGAGCGCCTGCAGGATACCGACCGATGCGGAAGAACTCTGAATGATGGCGGTGAGGATGGTTCCCGCAATCATGCCGACAATTGGATTGGAAAATGCCACAAACAAGTTGGTAAAGGCGGGAATATTCCGCAATGGTTCCACCGCTGAACTCATCGTATCCATGCCGAACATCAGTATCGCAAATCCCAATAAAATAGTGCCCACGTCTTTTTTGCGCTCAGACTTGCAGAACATGAGCAGGATGACGCCGACCATGGCGAGGATGGGTGAAAAGGCCTCGGGCTTTAAAAGCTTGACAAACAGGTTGCCGCTCTCAATGCCGGAAAGGCTTAAAATCCAGGAGGTTATGGTGGTTCCGATATTGGCGCCCATGATAATTCCTACGGCCTGCCTAAGCTGCATGATTCCTGAATTGACAAATCCGACCACCATCACAGTAGTTGCGGAGGAAGACTGGATGACAGCCGTTGCCCCGGCGCCAAGCAATACGCCCTTTAAGGGGCTGTCCGTCATTTTAGAGAGAATGGCTTCCATTCTGCCGCCGGACAATTTTGCCAGCCCTTCCCCCAGAATATGCATCCCATACAGGAACAGCGCAAGTCCGCCAATCATTGTAAATATGCTGAGTAAATCCATGTATTTCAGTACCTCGCTTTCATCGTTGTAGATTCAATTTATCATGGGCTTGTGAAATCAGAGGGAGGTATATGTAAAATCCATGTAAAAAATATAGTGTCGGTAACAGTTCAGCCAGCCGAGTTAAATTGTGGAAAATCGTGCTTGCACGAATTTTACGCGATTCAGCTCGGCTGAGGGAACGCCATTTTATGAGCAAAGTTAGCTGCAAAGCAGCGAGAAAGCGCTGTAAGCGCCTTTGCGAATGGCGTGGGCTGAACTGTTACTAATGTCGGAAAGCATTTAAGAGATGCGTTGTATTTGCCTTTCTCCTTTTATATGTAGAATCTGCATAAAAAATGCAGATTATTTATTGTTATCTTTTTCCAGAAGTGATAATCTAAGAAAGAACAGGCAACGATTATAAATTAATAGTAGATTAAAAGGAAGTTGACGGATATGATAAAAAAAATATATTTTGAAAATTTTAAGAATTTTGCAAGTGCTGAGATAAAGATAGAAAACATTACGACTTTAATTGGCACAAATGCTGCCGGAAAAACAAATATGATTGAAGGAATGATGATATTATCTGAAATTATGTCAGGACGAGATTTATCGGCAGTTTTAGATGGAACAAAAAATAGTGATTCTGGGATTAGAGGTGGTGCAAAGGGCTGCTGTAGGTTTGAGTCAGATTATTTTGTCTTAGGGTGTACAGTAAAATTTAATGATGACATTGATTTACTGTACATGGTAAAAATTGAAGTCAGGGACAGGATTATGATAGCAGAGGAGCGGCTGTCTGAAATTGCCAATAATGGAGATAAAGAGAAACTTATGTTTTCAACAAAGCCCGCAAGCGAGGATTCAGGGGATATTGTCGTTGCTTGTAACAATGGGCAGAAAGGGCGTAACCCTGACATTTCCTGTATCCGGTTTTCGGCTATTATAAGCCAAATTCCTACCAAATTGCCACAAGAAAAAAAGTATGGGAAAAAAATAGTGGAATATGCTAACACTGTGATAGAAAGTTTTAAAAGTATCTTATATCTGAATCCTGAAACTTATCAGATGAGGAATTATTCTTTTATCAATGATATTGAACTGAGAGTCAATGCTTCCAATATTTCTTCTGTCCTTTATGCATTGTGTAAAGATGGAAATAATAAGAAATTATTATTGAACATTATGCAGAAATTGCCGGAGAATAAGATATTGGATATTACGTTTAAAGAGGGACCATTAAACGATGTGATTTTATTTTTGGAGGAGAAATCAGGTCTGGAGATTGAAAAAATTGATGCAACCCGCTTATCGGATGGAACATTAAGGTGTTTAGCAATTGTAGCAGCGGTTTTAAGTGAAAAAAAGGGCGGGGTAATTGTAATTGAGGAGATAGATAACGGCATTCATCCTGGGAGGGCAAAAATATTGATAAATGTTGTGTCTGTTACAGCGAGAGACCGGGGAATTGATGTAATTTTTACAACGCATAATGCAATTCTTTTAAATTCGCTAAGCAAGGAAGACCTTGCAGGAGTGCAGATTGTATTCAGGGATGACAAAGGAGGAGATGGGAGATTTATTTCTCTGATTGACATCAATAAAATGCCGTTGCTGCTTGCGAATGGAAAGTTGGGGGATGTTTTTACCAATGATATGATTCTCAGTTACATTAAAAATGATGAGAAAACAGAAGATTATGCATGGTTGGAGGATTAGGTTATGTTTGTCCATTTTATAGACACTTCAGTTTTGCTGAATATTATTGATGTTCCAGGGAGAAATCAGCAACATGAAGAAGTTATGGAAGAATTAATAAGTTTAACAGAAAAAAAGAAAGAAAATGCTTTGGTATTGCCTTTTGCGACAATTATCGAAACAGGAAATCATATAGCTCATTGTGGAGATGGCGGGAAAAGAAGAAAGGCAGCAGAAAAGTTCAGCATGTGTCTTGAGAAAACAATTAATAATCAGGCGCCCTGGCAATATTATGGAAATCAACTGACGGAAAAAGATTTACAGGAAATATGCAGAGAGTTTCCTGATTTTGCGATGAGAGGAGAAGGATTTGGAGACCTATCAATAATCAGGGCATATCAAAAGTATAAAGATGAAACTCCAGCAATACATAAAATCAGAATATGGAGTGTGGACGGACATTTAAAGGATATATATGAAGAGACCATTGAACCAATAAAGCTGAGGAATTAAAATTAGGGGAGATTGTTGCCAAAACAGCAGCAGACACAATGTATAGTTTATTGTTCGTTGTTAACAAAACTATATTGTGTCTGGCTGTTATTTTGTGGCAGCTCCCAGTGATGTCTTCTGTCAGTAATGATATTTTTTCTGTTTTCCTATCAGCAGCAGCGCAGTCGTTATGGCTGCCAGCGCTTCTGCAGCAACCACGGCTGCCCAAATCCCATCCAATCCCCAGATTAGGGGAAAGATAAGAACTGCCGCGCACTCGAAGACCAACGTACGCAAAAAGGAGATGAGCGCGGAAATCAGCCCATCGTTGAGCGCGGTAAAGAAGGACGCGCCCCAGATAGAAAAGCCTGACAGCAAAAAGGAAAACGAAAAAATAGTAAAAGCATGAACAGTCATATCCATAAGCGTTTTATCATAGCCGACAAAAAGCATGGAAAGGGGATGTGCCAACAGCTGCCCGGCAGCAAGCATTGCCACAGAAAAAATACTGATTAAAAGTATGCTTTTCTGCCGCAGGCTTTTTAATTCCGGGCAATTCTGCGACCCATAATGATAGCTGATTACCGGGGCTGTGCCAACGGAGTAGCCCATAAAGACAGCCTGGAAAATCATGCTCACGTACATCAGTACGCCGTATGCGGCGATACCGTTTTCCCCGGCATACTTCATAAGCTGTATATTAAATAGCATGGACACCACAGACATGGAAATATTGCTCATCAGTTCGGAGGAGCCGTTGGTGCAGGCCTTGGCCAACGCCCAACCGTCAAATCTGCATTTCCCCAGCCGCAGGGGACTGTCATTTTTGCGCGCAAAATAGATGATGGGCACGATACCGCCGGTAAACTGGCTGATTGCGGTCGCCGCTGCAGCGCTGGGCAGTCCCCAATGAAATACGGCAATAAACAAGGCGTCCAAGACCATGTTAATCACACCGGCAGCAACCGTCACATATAAGCCGAACTTTGGTTTTTCAGCGGCGGCGAACAGACATTGGAATTCATATTGCAGGACATAGAACGGCAGAGCCAGCAGGATGATACGTCCGTAAATGATGCTGGCTTCTAATAGCTGTCCGGTTGCCCCCATCAGTGAGGCAAGCGGGCGCAGGAAAAGGATGCCCAGTACGGCCAGGACAATGCCGCAGATGGCTGCCGTGTAGACAATCAGGGAAAATAATTCGTTTGCCTTTTTCATATCGCCAACGCCCATCGTCTTGGCAATCAGCGCACCGCCGCCCGTCCCGAACATAAATCCAACGCATCCCAGTATCAGCAGCAGCGGCATGATGAAATTGACCGCGGCAAAAGGTGTTTTCCCGGTGAAGTTTGACACAAAAAAGCCGTCCACCACACTGTAGACAGAGGTAAAAATAAGCATCAGTATCGTAGGCATGGTAAAGCGCAAAAGCCTACGATAGTTAAAGTGGTCAGATAACAGAATCATATTTTTAGCCATAGGTTCTTCCTTTCTCCCAGGTTATATTTAGGCGTTTCACAAATGCCTAAGGTTATATCGTTACGTGGATTCTCCGGTTTACAAGTCTTTGGCCTTCTCTTTTAATGCAAGCAGATAAGCTTCTGTCAATTCCAGATATTTCTCCACATCTTCCTGCGCCCAGGAAGCAAAGATTTCATTTTCTGCCGTAATCACCCTCCCGGCAGTCTGTTCCGCCAGCGTTTTCCCTTTTTCTGTGAGACACACGTTTTTACTCTTAGTGCCAGCCCTCTCTAAATAGAGAATGCCCTCAGCTTCCAATTTTCGCAGTGCGGAGTTAATCGTCTGCTTGCTGAGACCGGTATAGTGGCAGATTTCCTGCAAGGGGCGCATCCCGCCGTTTTCCAGGATGGCGTAAAGGATGGAGATGGCGCTGTCTGAAAGCCCCAGTTTTAAATACATTTCATGGTATGCTGCTCCAGTTTCGCCAAACAGAAAATTAAATCGTTTCAGTTGGCTGCAAGCTTTGTTTTTCATAATATTTCCTCCCTAATATAGTACGATTTCATACCGTAGATATTATAGTATGAAATCATACTAATGTCAACAGAGTTTTTGAAGGGTTGCGTAGCGAGTGCAGATTTGATATGGTTCAGGTAATAAAATTTCTGCAGATTTGAAACTTTTTTAGCCCCTGTACCGTCTAACGTATAGAAAACAGAAAGGAGAAAGCCACATGAATTCACCGAGAAAACAACAGCTGGTGGAGCAGGAATTATTATCTTCCTATGAGTCTTTGTACCGTCTGGCATTCACATATGTAAAGAACGAAGGGGATGCCATGGATATCGTGCAGGAGAGCGCATACAAAGCCATTAAGAATGCGGGTTCATTGAAGAACAGGGATTTTATACGGACATGGCTGTGCCGCATTGTCATCAATACTGCGATAGAACTGCTTCGGCAGAGACAGTATGAACTCTCCCAGGACATTTTGCCGGACGGTGGGAGAGAAGACAAGTACTGTGATTTTGACACCATCGATGCTCTTGACGTCTTAAATGAAAAAGAACGTGCCGCCGTTGTCCTGCGCTATTTTGAGGACAGGAAGCTTCAGGAGGTTGCCGATATCCTGGAAGAAAACCTGAGCACCACAAAGAGCATCTTATACCGCAGCCTGAAAAAACTGAAAATCAAACTGACGGAAGGAGAATTTTGTTATGAATCATGATTTAGAGCAAATCAAACAGGATTACCAGAATATAAAAGTGCCCGAATCATTAAAACAGCAGGTGGAAACCTCTATCAGCCAGGCAAAAAGCGATTTGGAGAGGGAGAGGATACCCAAAGGGCTTGGCAAAGGCAGGAATGCTATCTTCCGCTCGTGGCTTGCCAAGGGCTGCCTCACTGTCGCCGCCGCTGCTTTGCTGCTTACATTCCTTATCAATGTCAGCGCGCCTATCGCCTATGCCATGGAACAGATTCCTGTGATTGGGGCAGTCGTGAAAGTAGTGAATTTCCGCATATATTGGTCTCGGGATAAACAGATGGAGGCGAATATTAAAGTGCCGGAGGTCAGGGTGGAAGACGAGAATGGCAAAGAAATGGCAGAGGCTTCCCAATCAATGAATGAAAAAATCCAGGCATATACCGATGAAATTATTGCCGCCTATGAGGATGATGTGAAAGCTTCCGGCGGCGAGGGTATGCAGGCGGTAGACCTTGATTATGAGGTGGTCACGGACAATGACAAGCTGTTCTCCCTGCAGTTTCACCAGACGATGACGATGGCGGGAGCCAGTCAGTCCGAAAAAATTTACCACATCGACAAGAAGACAGGGAACATGATTGCCATAAAGGATTTGTTTGAGGACGGCGCAGATTACATCACGCCGATTTCAGAAAATATCAAAGAACAGATGAAAAGGCAGATGGAGCAGGACGAATCCAAAATCTATAATCTGAATTCGGACATTGAGGAATGGAATTTTAAAGAGATATCTGAGGATGTGGATTTCTATATCAATGACTCCGGCAAGCTGGTGCTGGTGTTTGACGAATACGAAGTTGCCCCCGGGTATATGGGCGTTGTCTCCTTCGAGATTCCCACAGAGGTGGTGGCAGATATAGTAAAAGAGGGCTATCTGGCAGAATAATAGTAAAAGAGGACTATCTGGCAGCATAAAATAGTGTTTTGATAGGGCTAAGGCGTTGCGGGCGCTTTGGCCCTCTTGCATGATTGGAAGAAGATGGTATAATTAAAAAAAGTATCCGGAAGATAAAATGATAAGCAACTTGGTTAAATGTCAAGAAAAACTTTTGAAAGATTTTGAGAAAAAA
>CAJTYM010000029.1 GCA_910583835.1 uncultured Lachnospiraceae bacterium
TCAATCCCTGAGATGTCACGTTGGTATTTCGGTATCAGCTTCGGCTCAAATTCCCCGTTCCGGTCCCTGGGCACGTCGATCCGGAATTCCCCATACTGGCTCTTTAAGTTTTTTGGGGAATGCCCATTGCGCTTGTTGTCTGTCTGCACATCCCCCTTGCGGTTCTTCTCGTAGCCGAGGGTGGCGTCCATCTCTGCCTCCATGAGTTCCTGCAGGATGTCCTTAAAACTGTCCCGGAGGAGGGCATAGACATCAGTGACGCTGTTTAAGTTGTTTTCTGAGATAATCTGTCGAATCTGTTCCTTTGCTACTGGCATAAAAACACTCCTTTTCGATAAGAATTTGCATATCCTAATTCTTACCAAAAAGGAGCCATTTATTTCCAAAAACAAAACTTATTTACACTACCATTATCCCGATTATTTATAAAACAATTATTACACGGTTTGCAACCCTGCAAGCTGCTCCACTTCTGCTACTTCAAGACCTGAATATTTTGCAATTTTATCAATTGATAATTCTCCATCCTGCAGCATCCTAAGGGCTGTTTCCTTTTTTGTTTCATTTATACCCTGATTTATGCCCTGGCTTATGCCTTGGCTTATACCCTGATTTAAAATCCTC
Source organism: uncultured Lachnospiraceae bacterium (assembly GCA_910583835.1). Taxonomy (GTDB): domain Bacteria; phylum Bacillota; class Clostridia; order Lachnospirales; family Lachnospiraceae; genus Petralouisia. The sequence goes on from CAJTYM010000029.1 coordinate 625, forward strand.
CTTGCACTCGTTTCAATCATTGCACCTCTCATCATATCACCTACTTCTACGCTTCGCTTCGGTCCGCGCAATGCAGAGGTCCACCGGACCTCTTGCACCTTTCTGCACGTTTTCATATTTCTGTGCGATTTCCATAATGACATCACCTGATAAATCAATAATTGTCTGTTTGTCAAATGCTCCAATGGCTCCCTGCCGTTCCAAATCATCAAGTCTTTTAAGGATAATTTGATATTCCGATTTCAATTGTGCCAATTTTTGCCCATTACTATTATACTCGGGAAAACTTTTCTCATGTGAAAAATATAAAACGGAATCAGCAACAGCAGGTCTTTCTCAAAAATATCATTCAATGAATATGCCTGTACTTTCATAACTGGCACATCATACTGCACTGTTCCGCCCGGCGTAATTATCACATACTTCATTCTGTCTGGCGTTTTTTGATAAGACCGAAGATACAAAACAGCCGTATGGGGAAATGTCACGGTCAGTGTTTCCTCTGTAACCTCGCCCTCGTCAAGCGTTTTTTAGACCAGCAGGATGAGGCAGACAAAGAACGAATTACCGATACGAATTTCAGGATTTCGGGAAAAGTGCAGAAGAATTACCACATTGAATGTGAAAGCAGTCTGCCGGACGGCAAGATTGCAATACGGCTTTTTGAGTATGATGCACAGATAGCGCTCATTGGGAAAAACTGAATTTCTTCCTTCTTTTTATAGGTATCGGCACGCATCGCTTTGCGCCACCTGCCAAATCGTTGGAAAGCATTTTAAAAATGCTTCGCATTTGCTTTCCTCCTCCCTGTATATGTTTCTCCGAAAATTTCATTAATTATCGGAATAATCAGTTTTCGGCAATCATTTAAGATTGTCCGAAATGCCCCATCATATATATTTGCCATGCATTATCCTCTTCCTATTTATAATTTCATCTTATCATCATTTTGACATAAATTCAAGCAGCCGCCAGCATTTGCCAAAAAATTAGGGGCAATTATGCAATGCTTCACCGCACAATTACCCCAACTCTTTTTTTATAGTCTGTTGCGCTAGCTCCGGTATCCATCGGGATTCATACTCTGCCATCTCCAGGAATCCTCACACATCCTGTCGATGCCAAACTCAGCCTCCCAGCCCAACTCTGCTTTCGCCTTGGAGGGATCTGCATAGCAGGTGGCAATATCGCCCGCCCTTCTCGGTTTAATCTCATAAGGAATGGGTTTCCCACATGCTTTCTCGTATGCTTTCACCACATCGAGCACGCTGTAGCCTTTGCCCGTGCCAAGGTTATAAATCGTCACGCCGGATTTATCTTCTATTTTCTTTAAAGCTTTCACATGTCCTTTTGCCAAATCCACGACATGGATATAGTCGCGGACGCCGGTGCCGTCAGGCGTGTCGTAATCATCGCCAAACACACCCAGACATTTCAGCTTGCCAACTGCAACCTGCGCGATATAAGGAACAAGGTTGTTGGGGATTCCTTTGGGGTCTTCCCCGATAATTCCGCTCTCATGCGCCCCAATCGGATTGAAGTAACGCAACAGGACTACATTCCATTCCGGGTCTGCCACATGGAAATCCGTAAGGATCTGTTCCAACATTCCCTTGGTCTGTCCGTAAGGATTGGTAATCTGTCCTTTCGGGCACTCCTCGGTGATGGGGATGACTGCCGGGTCGCCATATACGGTAGCAGAAGATGAAAAGATAATATTCTTCACGCCATGCTTGCGCATCACATCGCATAAAATCAAAGTCCCGGTAATGTTATTGTGGTAATATTCCAAAGGTTTCTGTACCGATTCCCCCACTGCCTTTAAGCCGGCAAAATGAATGACGCTGTCAATCTTCTCTTTCTCAAATACCTGTTCCAATGCCTGGGCATCCAGAATATCCACCTGGTAAAACGGAACCTTTGCCCCGGTAATCTTCTCCACCCTTCTTACAGCTTCCTCACTGGAATTTACCAGGTTATCCACTACGACCACTTCATATCCTGCATGAATCAGCTCAATACATGTGTGGCTTCCGATATACCCTGCTCCGCCTGTTACTAAAATTGCCATAACTTCTACCTCCTGTCAGAATCTATGCACTGTTTCTCTGTGTCTGTCTATGTCCTGAGTATAGCATATTTCCACAATTTAGTAAATACTTATTTTATTTACCGCATTGTTTAGTAAATTTTACTTCTTGCTGTTCGCTGCCCGGCTCACAATCTGCTCCATCCGCGCCCACTTAGCTTCCATGTCCGCCACGAGTTTCATCTGGGTACGGCATCTATCAAGATTCTGCCCGGCCCTGTGGATTTTAAAATAAGTGTCGCCTTGCAGGTAATCCGTAAGAAAACGCATCCCACACTCGTAAGTCATGACCTTCGCCCCCATCGGCAGCATGGCAATCTCCTCCTTGGTCAGGCTCCCCTGGCAGCCCTCCAAAAATCCCCTGACATACAGTTCAAAGAGATGTAAATCCAGACTTACTTTCGATAAATCCGGCTCGTCTTCCGCCCCGGTACTGGCGCCAAAACGGATGGAATCACCGAAATCATGGACAGCCAGCCCAGGCATCACGGTATCCAGGTCAATGACGCAAATCCCTTTTCCAGTACTTTTATCCATCATGATATTGTTAAGTTTCGTATCGTTATGCGTCACACGCAAGGGAAGTTTCCCCTCCGCCTGCATCTGCTTCAATACGCCGGTAATATCCTCCCTCTCCCGAAAGAAGGAAATCTCCTGCCTGACATTTTCTGCCCTGCCGCAGACATCCGCCTCCACTGCCCGCGCAAAAACGTCATAACGCGCCCTGGTGTCATGGAAACCTGGTATCGTCTCATGGAGCGTCTTGGCCGGATAGTCCGACAGCAAATGTCCAAAATTGCCGAATGCTTTGGCGCTCTCATAAAAGTCCTGTTCCGACTCCACCTGATCGTAGCACATGGCATCCTCAATCATGTAATACATGCGCCAATTATCCCCATCGTTATCTTCATACAATGACTTCCCATCTTCGCTGAAAATAACCGTAAGCGTCTCTCGTCTCTCGTCACCGCCGGCGTTTCTGATTTTCTCTTTCAAAAATGAGGTCACGCCTGTAATATTCTCCATTACCTCCACAGGTTTTGTAAATATGCTGCGGTTCATGCGCTGGAGAATATACCTCGTATCGCCCTCCACCAGAAAAGTGTCATTGATATGCCCGCTGCCCCAGGAACGGACTTCTCCTGTTGTTCCCTCTGTGCGAAAGTGGCAGACTGCCTCCCTGGCACGTTCCAATAATACAGTATCTACCATAAAAACCCTCCAAAATACAAATCCTTACTATTTGAAATGCCTAAAAAGCGCTGTTTTCTACCCTTAAAATTCCTCCGGGTACAGCCCCTGTTTCTTCAATTCTGCAATCGCCTCCACGACCATCTCCTTATCTTCCTTATAAGTGACGCCATGCCATTTATCGCGGGACGTAAGCACACGTACGCTCGCTTTCCCTTCCCGCAGCAAATCGCCTACCGCCATAGGAAGGTAATATTCTGCTTTCAGCGGATTCTTCGGCAGTTCATTCTGCAGGAACTTCACAAACCCAGTCTCCAATTCCTGCAGAATGCTGCTGGAAAATCCCCATATATTCATGGAAACGATGCTGTCCGCCGAAACTTCCGTCCAGCTCTTTCCGTCATCCTCCGTAAATGCAGCGCCCTCTCCACGTTTCTCAATATGGGTGCGCTCCACAATCTCCTCAAGGAATCCCTGTTCATCCGTCCTGCAGATTCCCCTTGCCACATAACCATGCTCCGTCAAGGTATTTTTCAAAGCATAGCCCACCATGGCATAGCGGTATTTCTTATCATCCTGGTGTTCCATAAGGTAATCGTATACTGCCTGATACGCATGTTTTCCATAATAATCGTCTGCGTTGATTACTGCAAACGGCCCGTCCAGCACATCTTTACAGCAGAGGATGGCATGGCCGGTTCCGAAAGGCTTCTCCCTGCCCTCTGGCACGTCAAATCCCTGTGGTATTTTATCTAGTTCCTGATAGACATACTCGACCTGGATTTTCTGGGAAACACGGTTGCCGATGCTCTCCTTAAACGCTTGTTCGTTTGCTTTTTTGATGATAAATATCACCTTGTCAAATCCTGCTGCCATTGCATCGTAGATAGAAAAATCCATGATAATATGCCCCTGCTCGTCAATCGGGTCAATCTGTTTTAACCCGCCGTAACGGCTCCCCATTCCTGCCGCCATAATTACCAATGATGGTTTACCCATAGTTTTGCCCTCCTGAAAATAATTGATATCATAACCGTTTTACTGTCATTTCTAAGGAAATACTGATTAAATCAGTATTTCCTTAGGTACTCCGTTGTATGCGCACGGATTTGCAGCAGATTCATGCTGCTTCGCAGCGCAAATCCGGCGCGGGAAACGCTTTAATCAGCTTTTCCCTAACATGATAATACAAAAATAGGATTCATACAAGAGAAAAATAAGGACAAAATTAGCGCCAGCCCATCAGTTCCAGGTCCGTCTAACTTCGTCCTTATCTCGACTATAAATTACTTCACAAGACTATACTCTTGAGAGGTATTCTCCCGTTCTCGTGTCAATCTTAATTACGTCATCCTGCTCTACAAACAATGGCACATTGACTGTTGCCCCAGTCTCCACAACCGCCGGCTTCGTTGCCCCGGTCGCCGTATCGCCCTTAAAGCCAGGCTCCGTATCGGTAATCTTCAGTTCCACAAACAATGGCGGCTCGACAGCAAACACGCTGCCATTATGGGAGCACATTTTCACCATCTCATTCTCTTTCACAAACTTCAGCGCATCGCCAATTGCCTCTGCATCCAACGCCATCTGCTCATAAGTCTCAACATCCATGAAATGAAACAAATCTCCATCTGAATATAAATACTGCATGTCCGCCCTGTCAATGCGCGCCTGTGGGCATTTCTCCGTAGGGCGGAATGTCTTCTCAACCACGCCCCCATTCTTGATATTCTTTAATTTCGTCCTGACAAACGCTGCGCCTTTCCCCGGTTTTACATGCTGGAATTCAATAATCTGATAAATGCTGTTATCTAATTCAATGGTAATGCCATTCCTGAAATCTCCTGCTGAAATCATTGGATTTTCCTCCTTAAACTATACTTCGTCTGGGCACATCCAGCCCTCGCACTTGTTCCATTCTATACTATAATGGAAGAATTTTCAACCTTTTTCTTCAATCTCATGAATCATGTCGATACGGGTCTGATGCCTGCCGCCCATAAACTCTGCTTCCAAATATGCCTTTACGATGTCCTTGGCCTGCTCATTTCCCACAATCCTTGCGCCAAAAGCAATCACATTTGCATTATTGTGTTCCTTAATCAAGTGGGCCGTCGTGGTATCGGAACATACGCCGCAGCGTATGCCTTTGATTTTATTGGCCGCCAGAGAAATGCCAACGCCCGTGCCGCAGATAAGGATACCGCAGTCTGCTTCCCCAGCTGCCACTGCGCGCCCTACTTTCTCTCCATATACCGGGTAGTGGCAGCTCTCCGTGCTGTCCGTCCCCAGATTTACCACCTCATGTCCCAAGCTTTTTACATACTCCATAACTTCCATTTTCAAATCCACTGCCGTATGGTCGTTTCCAATTGCTACTTTCATGCCAATTCCTCCTTTTTATGATTCTTAAAATTCTGCTGGCTTGATACATCTCTCAAAAACAAGTATCGTCACATCTATCGTTGCATTGACACCGTTAGAAAAGCCTCCAACTCCCACAATAGTTTCGTTTTTCCCTGCCTCATTCACAACCATTGTGTGAAGCCTCCAGCCATCAGCTGCATACCGTCCAAGAACATCGTCCAAATCTCTTTTACGCAATTCACCGCTGGCATCGTCAAAAAGATACTCTGTCCGATACTCATAGTAAGCATTTTTTAACAATGTCTCCGGCTTTTGGGCATTAATTTCTGCGAGCCGGCTTTTAAACTTCTCCTCTTCCTCTTCCTTTATCATCTGCCGTTCCTCTTCACTTTGCGCATACGTCTCTCTCCGGCTGGGCACCCTGCGCAATTTGAAATCATAACTGCAGTTAAAACAAGTATCTACGTTATTTCCTACCATTTCGCCACAATTTGGACAAGTTATCATATGTTTTCCCTCTGCTTCCTTTCACTTCTATCCTCATCCTGCCAGCTACCCCTTCACTTCCTCCTCAGGTAGAAGAAAAGCACTATCCTTTCCAAGTAACGTTTGAGCACTATCTGAATCTCCTCTTTGGGATGGATGGGCTTCGTCAGTATCGTGCGGATACCTGCCCGGTTGGCGCCATATACATCCGTAAAAATCTGGTCTCCTACAAACAACGTGTTGTCTTTGTCGGTTCCCATCAGTTCCATTGCCTGCCGGTAACCGGCTGCCTTAGGTTTCGCCGCCTTAAAAATGTACTGAACCTTAACAACGTCATTGAACATTTTCACTCTCGGCTCTTTGTTATTCGACAGAAGGCAGCATTGGTATCCAAGTTCCTTTAAATGCGCAAACAGGTTCTTCGCACGTTCATCTGCCGGCGCGCCGTGGGGAACCAGTGTATTGTCCACATCAAAAATAACCCCGCGGTATCCTTCTTCATACAGGCGGTCAAACTCAATTTCATAGGCGGAATCCAGATATTCATCAGGATAAAAATTTTCCAACATCTTCCTAATCTCCTGAAATACTACTGCTGTCAGTTATCCAATATTTTCTTTATCTCGTCCATAAAGGTATTCACGTCTTTGAACTCTCGGTACACAGATGCAAACCTTACATATGCCACAGGGTCTAATTCCTGAAGGCGGTTCATGACAATTTCCCCAATCTCAGAACTGGAAACTTCCTTCTCCTCCCTGTTAAAAATGTCAACTTCTACCGTATTCACGAGCTGGCTGATTTGCACTGCAGACACCGGACGTTTGTGGCAGGCACGCAGGATTCCGGCTTCCACTTTTGAGCGGTCATACTGCTCCCTGTTGTCATCTTTCTTGATGACAATCAGAGGAATCGTCTCCACTTTCTCATATGTAGTAAAACGCTTCCCGCAGTCATCGCAGAGCCTTCTGCGCCTGATTGCATTGTTATCGTCTGCTGGCCTGGAATCAATGACTCTGGTGTTGTCACTGCTGCAATATGGACATTTCATGCATTCTCCTCCTTGGTATAGATATTTATGCTCCCACTTTTATGCTGATTTCAGTATATCTTTCTTTGTTGTGCTTGTCAAATATCTAAGCCAATTTCTATAGAAACAGCATATTCACAATTTTCTATCCGTTCCAGCAAATACACCTGCAGATGATAGAAATAGCCACAGATACAAACCTTGTTTTCCGCAAAATTCCTAATTTTTGCGGACGCACTCACATACGGCATGAGATTGTTTTTTAATTTATACCACAGCAAGGGCTGTATATTCCATGGTTTCTGCCACTTTGATAACCCTTCCAGAAACTCTGCCACTTTTAAAAATTTTTCTCTTTCAAATCTTCTTGTCGCAATGCCGACCTCTGCCGTTTCCGTATATCCCTCGTCCTTATGAAACAGCAATATTGTCCATCTTCCAGGACATACCTCAGATTGACCGTTTCTGTATCCGTGCAATCCTTATGCTCTTCCCGCACTGAAACAGTTGTATTTCCATTTATTTGATACAGCACATTCTTCTGAATCTGCATATCTGATTTTAACGGCTTTGTATTTAATTTAACCATCCGACTTTCTCTTTCACCAGTTCCGATAAAACATATAAATTATTCAATTTAGAAACAAACGTATCGCTGTGTGTGCTAAGTATCAGCTTGACGCCGTTATTATTTAACCGATTCAGGAAACGGGCCAGCTTCAATTTCTGCTTCCATATACAACCTGTCAACAGAAATCTCTTTTCCGAAAATCTCCTTTACAAGCTGCTCCTTTTTCAGATGCAATTTGTCATTTATATATCCTACAAAGTCTGCTAAGTTATTTGTATTGAGGAGATATCTGCTATACCTCTCCACTCTTTCTTCCAACAGAATATCCATTGCATCTTCCTCTAACAGATTGACGATTTTATTGCTTAATCCCTGGACAAGCTGCATCAAGAATGTCTTTCCGCTGTTATTAGGCCCAACAAAAAGCGTATAGCTGTCAATGCATATCTTTGCGCTCTCTATCTTAGCAAAATTCTCCACACCAATCCACAAATGCATATATCTGCTCCTTCTTCTCAACCTTAAATATTAATTATGCCGGACAATTTCAATATTATACGAAAACGAAACAGCTCTCAGTCCATCCCCTCAAAAATCTCACTCAACGTCATTTTTATATGGGGAAAAGCCCTTAAACTTATCTCGGTCTCTGCATTATAATCCTCATCTTCTTTGTCATCCTGCAGGATATGGGCCTGTTCAAGCACATATTCCCCATCCTGAAGATAGTAAACCTCGACAGACTTTCCTTGCGGAAACACAATCCAGTATTCCTCCACGCCGGCTTTTTCGTAAATTTCTTTTTTCTCTATCCTGTCGCGCTTCGCCGACGAAGGGCTCAGCGTCTCAGCGATAAACTTAGGGATTCCGCTATAGGAACCTCCCTTTAAATGCTTCCTGTCACAGATAACCATGATATCCGGGCAGACATAGTCGTCATTTTCCTCTGGATGGTATTTAAAATCCAGATTTTCCATAGACACAAGGCATATGCTGTTTTTCAATGCCTGCTTTATCACTGTATAAATATTTCCGTTTACAATACCATGCCGGTATCCCGGTGCAGGCGACATATCGTAAACCACACCGTCTATTTTCTCATCTCTCCAATGTTCTTTGTCAGCTAATCCCATATCCGCTGCCTCCTGTTTTTCTAAATTTACTTTTATGGCTGTTCCAAGAGACCTAAGGCATCCTCCCAACTGCGTTTTACTTCTTTGACTATTCTTAGAGGCATCAGGGCTCCTCCCAGCTTCGTATTACTTCTTTGGCTGCTCTCAGAGGCCTCAGGACTCCTCCCAGCTTCGCTGGGTCCCTCCTCTTGCCATATGGTCCCTCCTCATGCCATATGGTCCCTCCTTAGGTCATTTTACTTTTATGGCTGTTCCAAGAGACCTAAGGCATCCTCCCAACTCCGTTTTACTTCTTTGACTATTCTTAGAGGCATCAGGGCTCCTCCCAGCTTCGCTGGGTCCCTCCTCTTGCCATATGGTCCCTCCTTAGGTCATATTATATCACAGCCCTGCAGATTAAGGAAGTTTTTATTTCAGGCCAGAGACTGCCCCGCACCTTTTGCCGCCAGTATTTACACCTTCCGGCAAACGCAGAGAACGGCACCTGAAAATCAGTTGCCGCCCCTAGAACAATCTATTATTTTTACTCTCCCACAAAATCCTTAACTTGTAGCGCCGTTACTGTCCGTTCCGTCTGCCGGTGCATTGCCATTTTCTGTTCCTGTGTCTGTACCTGCAGCGCTTCCGTCACCCATCGGCGCATTCTCTCCGGCTCCGCTGTCTGTTCCCGTGTCCGCATTGCCCTGTATTGGCGTGATGACAATATTCTGCGCCTCGACATTCGTCTTGCGTTTCACGATATCTTCAATCTGCGCGCGTTTTGCATCTGTAACTTCCCCCATATCCAGCACTACGTCCGCATTGCCATCGGTGATGCTTACCACTACGTCCGTGAATCCTTTCGCTTCCAAAAGCATTTCTGCAGCTGCTTCCCGCTCTGCGATATCCGTCATGGCAACCATAGCATTGACTGCATCCTGCTTCTGTTCTTCCGTAATATTTACATTGTTAATCAATTCCAGCAACGATGCTTTGTTCTGAGAACGAATCTGCTCCCGGTTCAGTTTTACCTCAGACACGAAATCCACATTGTTCACACTGCTGCTGGTGAGGACTGCCTCGCCAGGATTTTCCGAATCTGCACTCTGCCCATTGGCAATCTGTTCCCCAGTCTGCACGCCCAACGCCTCCGTCCCGGATGCTGTGCCCGCCTCCGCTTCTGTCCCGGTCTCTGCGCTTGCTTCCGTATCCGTAAAAATATCCTCCGCATTATACATATCCTCATCGGAAATGTCATATGTACCCTCATTTGTGTCCGCACTTGCCTCCTGCGCCAAATCACTGTCGTTTCGGCTCCCTGTATATTGCAAATAGCCTGCGACAGCAATCATCAACGCCAACGCCGTAATGATAATCTGATTTTTTTTGAAAATTTTTTTCAAAATGATGCCCTCCTGTCAATTCATCTTAACTACCTTAATTTTATGTACTTCCACTGGAAATAATGCTAAAACTGCATCAGAAATATTTTTTGCTACCTGTGCATTTCCACCTCCCTCTGCCACTACCAGCACACCCTCTACAGACGGAACTACCTCCTTGGTCACAAAAGGCTCTCCGCCGCTCCCATTCCCATCGGCATAAACGGTCTCTTCCTGAGACTGCTGCTGGGTATTCGACCGCACAACAGTCCCATCTTCTTCCTGCGTATTCTGGCTGTTCCTGCTCCTGTCTTTTTCCACCTTCTGTTCGCCCTCATCTTTTAAGGTAATCATGACCTCCACCTTCCCCACTCCCTGCATATCTCCCAGAATTTCTTTGAGCCTGCGCTCCATACGTTTTGCATAGTCACCCGAACCCTCGTCCGCGGGCTGCTCGGCAGCCTGCCCGGGCTCTTCGGCGGAATCTGCTTTCTTCTCCACCGGAATTGCAATCACCAACAGCAGGATTCCTGCAAGTCCTGCCACCAGGAGTTGATTCTTTGGTATTTTTTTTAGTTTATCCAGGGAAAATTTCGTCTTTTTCATTCTCCTTTTCCTCACTTTTTTAAACCATTTCGGCAACATCTCATACAACCAGAATCATAACCTGGTTTTCATTCAGACAGTTTCATACAATCAGAATCATAACCTGATTTTCATTCAGACAGTTTCACACAACTACAATCGTAATCTGCTCCTCATCAAGACGGTAGAATTCCATCAAAGCCTGCCGCAGTTCATGTACGTTTGGATATTCCGCGCCATTATCCGCATAAGCTGCTTTCTGCACAAACACACCGTTATCCTCCTTCCGTTTTACGGTCATCTCAATAGATTCCACCTCATACTCCTGTGTGAGATGTACATTCACCTCCTGCACTGCAAGCTGTTTCTCCTCCGCCATACGGCTGACGTCCATGCCCACTGCATTTTCATATTCCCTCAGATAGACTTCTTTCTGGGTCGTTTCCAAATGCTCGGTGTCCAGTTTCATGTTGTCCATGTCCTGGAAAAATTCAACCTGGCTGATTTTCTGCTGCAGCAGTTCTTCATTTCCCAGAAGCGAGAGCACCGGAGATACCACGAGGATTGTCAGCAGCATACCGGAAAAAAAACGCACATATTTTTGGTAGCTTTTCTTCGGCAGCAAATGCTGCACGACCGTGAGCAGGAGATAAAAACATACCAGATTTTTTACCCAATTATAGATATAACTCATATCCGTTCCTTTCAGTGGTTAAACGTGGTCGCCGCCGTGACCATGGCAATCGTCACCAAAAACATTACCGTTGTCGTCACCACTACTTTGCACAGAAGACCGCCGCCCTCACCGGTACCGGCAATGCAGCCAATCATGCGCTTGTCCGATACCGGCTGCATCATCGCCGCCAAAAGCTTATAGAGAAACGTCATCACCCACACCTTAATTAACGGTCCTGCACACAAAATCAGCAGCACGACAATCGCTGCCATGCCAATGCCGTTTTTGATGATAATCCCGGAGCCGACCATAATCTCTGTCACCGCGTTGATGGAAGTGCCCAGCCCCGGCATCATGCCCGCCGTCTTGGCAATCATGCCTGATTTAAAAGTGTCAATGACCGGGGTCAGGAGATTCTGCACCACGTTAATTCCAATTACAACCGTAAACAGGAATTTGGTGACCCATAAAATCCCCGATTTTATCAGCGATGTCATCCTAGAGAGCATTTCCTCCCCGGTCAGGTAATTCATCAGCTCCAGTACCACATAAATCTGGATGCCCGGAATCACCAGATACTGCAGCACCCATTCCATGGCATAAATCAGCAGGAACGTTAAATCATAAAATCCTGCCGCCGTGGTAATCTGCCCTGAGAACACCATACTTGCCGTAAACGTGGGAATCATCACTTTTAAAAAAGTTATCACCCTGGAAATTGCCAATACCGTCACATCCCGCAGCACAAAAAAGGACTGCATCAAAAGCACCAGCAAAATCACATATACCATATAGAAACTGATTTCTGTCACCGTAGGGCTTTCAAATACATTGGCAAAATTGTATAAAATTGCAAATACAATACAGAGGATGACAATCTGAATCAAGGTTCCCCGAAATTCCCGGACCTCGGAAAATACTGCCGAAAATATTTTCTGCAAAAGCCAGCCCTTTTCAATTTCCTCACCATCCAAAAGCCGCTCCACAAGTTCCCTAAAATTCAGTTCTTCTGTACTTTCCTGCTGCCCCAGCATCTTATCAATATCTGAAAAATCAAGTTCTTCCATATAGCTGTCCATCGTCTCTTCCATTTTCTGCTCAGCCGCATCTCCTGTATAATCTCCAGCAAATTCCCCAGGCTTGTGCGCAGCTGTTTCTTCCGCATAATTTCCAGCGGATTCTTCCGCCAGCCTGTTCACCTCTATATCCTCTGTATGTTCCGCTGCCCTCACATTCCCGCCAAGCCCCCACAGGCAGAGCACGGCAAGTGCTGCCAATATTTTAACCTCTGACATATGGCTTCCCCTCCCATAAGGTTATTGCTAAGTTTGACTAATTATCAAGCAGGTCACTACACCAGGAACTCCCCGATGGTCTCCAGCAGCACCAAAACAACTGGCATGCTGATTGCCAAAATGGAGAGTTTTCCAAACATCTCAATCTGCCCGGCCACTGCCTGATATCCCGCATCCTTGCAGAGATTTGCCGAGAATTCCGATACATAGGTGATGCCTATCATTTTAATGAGGATTGCGATGTAGCTGGTATCCAGATTCACATATTCCTGCATACTGCCAATGACAGAGATGACCAGCTTAAGCTTGGACATAATGAAATAAAAAATGCACAGCGACACTCCCAGCATGGCAAAAAGCTCGTACTCTTTTTTTTGGCTTTTCAGCATGATGCCCAGCAACGCTCCTACAATTCCCAGAATCGCAATCTTGATGATATCCATGATTCCCTCCGTTACAGCGCAAAAAGATTTCTCATCGTCTCAAACAGCTCATAGACATAAGGCACAATCCAAAACAGCACAATCAGAAGCCCGGCAAGGCTTGTAAGAAAAGCATGTTCCTCCCTTCCGCTGTGTTTCAGCACCTGGCTCAATACCGTAACTAAAATGCCTACGGCCGCAATCTTAAAAATCAAACTTATACTCATACTTTCCTCCACATCGCTATATCAGGAGAATTATCAAAAACAAGCCGCACATCACGCTCAAGACCCCTGACAGTTTTTTCCTGTCTTTTAATTCCCCTTGCGCCTTTTCAATCAACACCTCAGTCTGCCCTATGTACAGTTCCAGATTTTTTAACTGCATCTGTCCGTCTAAATAGCCGAAATTTTCTCCGGCACGTCCAAGAAGCCCCCGCTCCTCCTCGTCAAACAGAAAACTATCTGCTTCCTGCTCCACCAGGCTCTTCCAAAAACACCCCACGCTCTGCTCATTTTCATCAAGGCCATACGCCGCCTTTGTGAGGAACGAGGCAAAAGGCTCCTTATTCTGGGAGGCTATCTGCAGAAACGCCTGCTTTAAGGGCGTCCTCGTATAGGAAATTTCCCCCCACAACATCAAAAACATTTCTTTCATGCCTACCAGCTGCCTGACATGCTCCTGCAGTTCCTGCTGCATGTTCCAGCCATAGAGGACAGACGCCACGACAACCAGAATGCTTCCCAATAATTTCAGCATAATTTCTGCAGCCCCCCATCATATACAGAAAACCTGCGCTCCCCATCATTTCCCAGGGCAAGCAGCACGAATCTGCCAAAAAACCCCTTTGCCAGCCATTCTGACAGATACATTTTTTCCTGCAGTTCTCCCGCGTTACGGGCGTGCATGGTCCCCAGTATCCGGCAGCCGCAATGAAGCGCTTCCTCCACCGCCCGGCAGTCTTCCCTGCCGCCAAGCTCGTCTACCGCCAAAATCTGCGGCGACATGCTGCGCAGCAAAAGACGCATCCCCTCCGCCTTGGGACAGGCGTCCAGCACGTCCGTGCGGTCACCCAAATCATTCTGCACAACGCCCAAAAAACTGGCTGCAATCTCGCTCCGCTCGTCCACCACACCTACTTTTTGACCGGGCAGCGCTTTGCTGCCCTCCGACAGCAGGCGGATACAGTCGCGCAGCATCGTGGTCTTGCCAACCCCCGGCGGCGAGAGCAGCAGCGTATTGTAAATGCTGTCCCCCTCAATCAGCCAGGGCAGCAGTTCTCTGGCACAGCCTTTTTTCTGCCTTGCCACGCGGATATTGAGGCTGCAGATATTGCGAAAAGAAAGAATTCTGCCCTGTTCACAGACTGTCCGGCCCGCAACGCCTACCCGGTGTCCGCCCTGAATGGTAAAAAAACCATTCCGCAGTTCCTCCTCCAGCGCATACATGGAATACCGGCTCATTCTCGACAGCGTCTCCTTCATATCCTCCTCCTGCCAGATATAGCTCTGTTCCCTGCCATCCTGCAGTTTTATCTCCCTTTGGCTCCAGAAATACTCTCTGCCCCTGCCTAACACCATCACCGGACGCCCAATGCGCAGCCTGATTTCTTCCGGCTCTAAGCCTCGCTCAAATGCTGCCCGGCAAAGCGGGCGCAATGCGCTGGGGAATACGTTTATAATTTCCTCCATCAGCCGTCCCTCCTCATAGCTTGTATCTGTTTTCAAATATATGAGGACAAGGCAGGGAATATGACGGAAATTTGGTTTAAAAAAACCCCACACTTTCTGATTTCTCAGAAAGTGTGGGGTTCTTTCACACAATGCATTAATTATATTTACGTTTTCTGGCTGCTTCGGATTTCTTCTTGCGTCTCACGCTCGGCTTCTCGTAATGCTCTCTCTTCCGAATCTCCTGCTGAATTCCGGCTTTCGCACAGTTTCTCTTGAATCTGCGTAAAGCACTATCCAAAGTTTCGTTTTCTTTAACGATTACATTTGACATACTCTCACACCTAACCTCCCTCCAGTTGCGTATTGTGCATATTCAACTGTTTGGGTCATATTTTATTGCACTATCATTCATTATAGCAGATTTTCTCCGTAAGTCAACTACTTTTGTTGGAAAATTTTACAATGCCCCTGTTATTTTATTGCAGTTCACTCACACGCCATTTACAAAATCAGGACTGTCATTTCACCTGACCTTCCAGGACTGCCTTTGCTTCCGCAATGGCATCCGGTATTCCTGCCGGATTCTTGCCGCCTGCCTGCGCCATATTGGGGCGTCCGCCACCGCCGCCGCCGACTTTGCCGGCGATTGCCTTAATCAGGTTCCCGGCATGTGCGCCCTTGTCCATAGCTTCCTGTGTTGCCATGGCAATCAGGCTGACCTTGCCCTCGCTTTCGGAAGCAAGCACGACCACGCCCTCGCCCAGCTTACCCTTAAGCTGGTCTCCTAAATCACGCAGACCGTTCATGTCCACGCCCGGCACACTGGCTGCTAACAGCTTGACGCCGGAAATCTCACATACCTGGTCCATGACATCGCCCAGGGCATCTTTGGCAGCCTTGCTCTTTAAAGCCTCATTTTCTGCCTGCAGCGCTTTCATGTCCGCCCACATATGCTCTATCTTCTCCACCAGCCCTATGGGGTTGGTTTTCGCAGCCTTTGCCGCCTGGGCAATCGTCTCCTCCAACTTGTCATAATAAGTAAAGACTGCCTTGGAGGTAAGCGCTTCAATCCTGCGCACACCTGCTGCCACACCGGATTCAGAGACAATCTTAAAGGCGCTGATGCTGCTGGTGTTATCTACATGGGTTCCGCCACAAAGCTCCACGGAAAAATCACCCATCTTAACGACACGTACAGAATCTCCATATTTCTCGCCAAACAGAGCCATCGCGCCAGTCTTTTTCGCTTCCTCAAGGCTCATGACCTCCGTCACTACCGGAAGGGCGGCTGCAATCTTCTCATTGACAATCGCCTCTGTCTTAGCAATTTCCTCCGGCGTCATCGCTGCAAAATGGGAGAAATCGAAACGCAGCCTGTCCGCATTGACATCGGAACCGTGCTGCTCGACATGGCTTCCCAACACCTCGCGCAGCGCTTTCTGCAGTAAATGGGTGGCGCTGTGGTTCCTGCCAGTCAAGGCGCGCTTCTCTTCTGCCACATGAAGTTCCACGGTATCACCTACCTTGAACATGCCGGAAACTACCCTTCCCACATGCCCAATCCGTCCTCCTCTGAGGTGGATGGTGTCTTCCACCGCAAACTCATTGTCACCTGCACGGATAATTCCGGTATCTGCATTCTGTCCGCCCATGGTGGCATAAAACGGCGTCTCCTGCACGATAATTGTTCCGCGCTCTCCATCGGATAAGGCTTCTGTAAGTTCTGTCTCTGTAGTAAGCACAGTAATCTCAGAACTATGTGCCAATCTGTCATAGCCCACAAATTCGGAGGTAATCGCCGTGTCAATCTCATCATAGACCGTGGCGTCCGCTCCCATGTAGTTGGTCTCTTTGCGGGCATTCCTTGCTTTGTTCCTCTGCTCCTCCATGCAGGAGGCAAATCCTGCCTCATCAATCGTAAAGCCCTTTTCTTCTAAGATTTCCTGAGTCAAATCCATAGGGAATCCGTAAGTATCGTATAATTTGAAAGCATTTTCCCCGGACAGCACTTTCTGCCCGGCAGACGCCATCTCTTCCTGCATGGAAGCAAGGATGCTTAAGCCCTGGTCAATCGTCTTGTCAAATTTCTCTTCCTCCTGGGTCAGCACCTTAAAAATAAATTCTTTCTTCTCCTCCAATTCAGGATAGCCGTCCTTGCTCTCCGCAATCACGGTAGCGCTCAGCGTGGCAAGGAATCTGCCATTTATGCCCAGCAGCCTGCCATGGCGCGCCGCACGGCGGATTAAACGGCGCAATACATACCCGCGTCCCTCATTGGAGGGCATAATCCCATCGGAAATCATAAACGTCGCGGAGCGCATATGATCCGTGATCAGGCGGATGGAGACATCGTCCAGCTCCTCTGTCTGATACGTCTTGCCGGAAACTTCACACACCTTGTCCCGGATAGCTTTCATGGTGTCAATGTCAAATACCGAATCAACGTCCTGCACAACGACTGCCAGACGCTCCAATCCCATGCCAGTGTCAATATTCTTATTGGCAAGCTCCTCATAATTGCCATGCCCATCACCGTCAAACTGCGTAAATACATTGTTCCAGACTTCCATGAAACGGTCGCAGTCACAGCCAACTTTGCAGTCCGGCTTGCCGCAGCCATATGCTTCCCCGCGGTCATAATAGATTTCCGAACAGGGACCACAGGGACCTGCGCCGTGCTCCCAGAAATTGTCACACGCACCGTTTTCATCCCGGTAAAAACGTGTAATCTTCTCCGCCGGAACACCTACTTCTTTCGTCCAGATTTCAAACGCCTCATCGTCCTCCCCATAAATAGAGGGATACAGGCGTTCCGGTTCCATGCCGATTACCTCTGTAAGGAATTCCCAGCTCCAGGCTATCGCCTCATGCTTAAAATAATCGCCAAATGAAAAATTCCCCAGCATCTCAAAAAAAGTCAGATGGCGTGCGGTCTTGCCTACATTCTCAATATCTCCGGTACGGATACATTTCTGGCAGGTTGTCACGCGCTTCTTAGGCGGAATCTCCTGTCCGGTAAAATAAGGCTTTAACGGCGCCATCCCCGCATTGATTAACAACAGGCTGTTATCATTATGGGGCACCAAAGAAAAGCTCTTCATTGCCAGGTGTTCCTTACTCTCAAAGAATTCCAGATACATCCTGCGCAGTTCGTTCACTCCATACTTCTTCACAACAACTTCCTCCAACTGTCTATTTCTCTTCCTGAATCTGATCTGCTGCTTTGGCATCTTTCCTGCCGCGCAATGCCTTACCAATAAATATTCCGGCTACCGCAACCGCTGCAAACAGAACAAACTTTACTGCATACTGTAAAAGACTGGTTAATAACACGCTCACGCACCTCCTATTCAAGTGTTTATTATACGTTAATTATTCGATAGGAGACCTAAGGCATCCTCCCACTTCCTTTTACTTCATTGAGTCCAATCCAAGGCATCAGGACTCCTCCCAGCTACGCTGGGTCCCTCCTCATGCCATATGGTCCCTCCTTAGGTCATATTATAACATATCAGAAAATTCAGGGCAAGCCTTCTAAAGTCAATGATTGGTTCTCCTTATCAAATAACAGAATACGCCCGCGCATTTGCTCGCTTTCCAAACTGTCCTGATATTCCCGGACCAGGTCATATTGCTTCCACAAATGCATGGGGACCACATATCTGGTATCTACCTGCTGCAAGAAATAATCAATCCCCAGAAACTTGTCCCTCTCCTGTCTGGGGTCAACCACCACGAAGGAAACATCCAGGCTTCTGTCTGCCAAAAGCCCAATCTGCCGTTTATAAACCTCCTCCTGATGACGGTTGAAATCCTCCGTCTCGCCTTCCCACCGCCACCAGTTCAAATCCCCAGCATGGTAAATCGTCTTGCCGGAAACTGACACCAGGAATGCCACTCCGCTGTCCGTGGAAAGAAAGGTCTCAACTGCCAAATCCTCCATCTCATATTTTTCCCCGGGCCTGACATAGGTAATCCTGTCCTTAATCTGCTCACCGACGCCCAACCTCTTTAACATGGAATTGCCAAGCTTTCTTTTTACTTCCCTCGCGAAGATATAGTGAATATGCGGGTAACGCGCACTCCATGTAAGGACCTCCGTGCCAAAATGGTCCCGGTGGCTGTGGCTGGCAAACACATAAACCGGCGTATCCTGTGGATATTCAGGCAATTGTCCATGGTATTCACAACCTGGCAGCCCCTTACCGTTATAATAGTCAAACACCAGTACTTTCCCCGCCACTTCCACGCAGAAAGTGCTGTGATGGATATACGTTATCTTCATGGTAATCCTTCCATCCCCTCAATTTCTCTCTTCCCATTGTAATTCCAGGCACCCTAAAAGTCAATGCATGGTTAGGGGAAACGTTGCTTAAAGCGTTTCCTTAGATTACTTTTTTATCTTCACTTTTACACCCACGCCTCTGGCTTTGAGCATTTTCTTATAGGCAGCAAACTTGCTCCGCGGGACCTTAACTGTTGCTTTAGAATAAATGCCCTTAAATGCTTTGCTCCCTATATTTTTACTTGACAGTTTTTTGGTCTTTATATTTATATTTTTCAGGCTTTTGCAGCCATAAAATGCGCTCTTGCCAATCTTATTCACGTTCACCGGAATTGTAATTTTCTGCAGCTTCCCACATTTGTAAAACGCTCTGTCTCCAATCACAGCGACACTGCCGCCGACTGTCACCGCCTGCAGCTTCGTACAGCCCTGAAATGCGCCAGTACCAATCTTTTTGACATATTTGCCGATTGTAATCTTCTTTAGCTGTTTATGATTCTTAAACGCATTTTTGCCAATCGACGTAATCTTATAAGTCTTCCCATCCACTTTCATGGTACCGGGAATTCTCAATGTCCCTCTGGCATGTTTTTTATCAACAGATATCAGAGCAGCTTCCTGTTTGCCAGCTCCATCCAGCATAACCGTGAACCCGGTCTGACTGTCAAAATATTTTGTTTTACTGCCATCTCCCTGATTGTTATTTCCCGGATTATCCCCTCCGGTTCCATCGCCCCCTTGAACAGGGTCGCTGCTAGCGGTAATCGTAAAGGCTGCGGAAACTTCTCCATAATAGGAGCCGATTCCTAACGCTGTCACCGTGGCAGCGCCCACTTCTTTATTATTCGCATAAACAACCACATAATCTTTATTTTCCGTCAAGCCTGCACCATTTATTTTCAGGGTCACTGCCGGCGTAATATAAGCCCCGGTATAAGCAAATTTACTCTGCTCCAAGGTCAGCACTGCATTCTCTATGGAAGTTCCGTCTGTCCCTGCCCATGGCTGCCAGGTTACGGTTCCGCCGTGATTTTCCAACATCTCCTGCGTCCAGGTACCGTTATGTTCCGTATAGTAGGCATTGAGACTGCAGCCCTGAAATGCACTATCATAAAATGCTCCCTCCACTGTGTCGCCGAATTCCGGCGCGTCTCCCATAAAATAAATATGCTTTAACTGATAACAATAGGCAAGGGCAAACGCACCTACGGACTTTACCGAAGCAGGAATCCTGATTACGGAAAGCTTGTCATTTGAGCGGAAACAATGCATACCGATTCTGGTGAGCCCCTCACCTTCAAAATCCACCTTTGTCAATTGTCCGCAATTTCCAAATGCACCTTCCCCCAATTCCACAACCGACTGCGGAATCACAATCTGCTGCAGATTACCATTGTAATAAAATGCATAATCATCAATCTTTGTCACCGTGGAGGGAATTGTGACACTGCCCGCAGCAGGACAGGTCACCAATGTGCCCCCATCTTTGCTGTAAATCACCTGCCCTTGTTCCCTATAATTGGCATTTCCCTCCGCGACAGACAAATCCACCAGCTTCTTACAGCTTGCAAAAACAGACTTGCCAATTTTTGTGACCGAAGCCGGTATCGTGATTCTGGTCAATTCCCCACAATCGCTGAATGCGAAATCGCCAATTTCTGCCAGCGTGTCCGGCAGCTTAATTTCAGAAAAATCCGTACGCCCGAACGCACTTTTATCAATTTTTTCCACTGTCCTCCCATTTATCTCCTTCGGCACTTCCAGCACACCGGATTTTTCATATCCATCGTACTGGTAGACAACAAGGCTTCCCGCTGAGATATAATAACTGAACAATGAATCCCGCTCTTCAACATCATAGGGACGGTAACCATCCACTTTATCCATGGAATAACCAGCTTCCAGCTGATAATAAACTCCATTCAGTTCCGCCATGGCATTCATGTGCCCGCTGCCTGCGCCTGGGTCTTTATTGGCATTTCTCGCCCACGCCTTAATCCCCAGCTTCTCACACAAGGCAGTGATAGCACTGGTACTTGCCCAGCAGTCCCCTCCGCCATAGACAATCATCGAATAAACGCCGGAATGAGAAGCTGAATATTCATAGCTTGCCGGAAATCTGGCGATTGCCTCCATAATTTCTCTGTCCGTCATGGTCTCTGTAATATTATCCCTGAGATATTTGTCCATGACTCCATCACCATAAGTAACCGTATAATCTTGCACGTTTACTGTCAGGGTGTTTGTCCCATTTGCCGTCTGGACCTCAATAACGGTATCGCCGCTTTCTAACGTATAATAATCATACTCTTCCCCTTCGGGGACGGTGGCGCTGTAATTGGGATATTTCTTCCAATATTTATATTTCGGGGCCACAAGCCCTGCCTCCGAAACCTTCGCCGATTCTCCGCTGATGATGCGGTAGCTTGCTTTCCCTCCGCCGCCTGCAGGAATCTGATAGCTTTGGGGCAGGTCTGCCGGTATGCTTATTTTGTCCCGCGCCGAACTTCCCAAGCCGTAAATCGTCACTTTCTGGTCTGTTTCCTTGCCCTGTGCGCATAATGGAACTAAAGCAAAAGCTATCAGGAACACAAAAAGCATAGCTCCCTTTTTCCATAAATCCGCTTTCCGTAAATTATCCATTTCTCATTCCTCCTTGTGTATTTCAAAAGAATTCTATCACTTTTATTATATATCGGAAGGGACGCCTCTTTATATGAAGCGCCCCTTCTGTGTTTTCCCCTGTTTCATAATCACCAACTGCATATCCAGTTACTTTGGCTTTATATGATAATGCATACCAGCCCGCCGTTGCTGTCATTGACTATTTTCTGCATGGTATCCTGCAGCTTCACCTGGCTCTCATCGTCCATCATGGTAATTTTGCTGCGGATGCCGTCCTCCACCAGCTCGCCGATGGATTTGCCGAAGATATTCGTCTGCCAGATTCCCTCATCCTGGTCCCTGGAAGTCTTGATATAGCCAATCAGATCCTGCGCCTGTTCCTCGCTGCCGATAATAGGTGCAATCTCTGTCTCCACGTTCGCCCGAATCATATGTATGGAAGGCGACTGCGCCTTAATTTTTACGCCAAATTTATTGCCGTGGCGGATGAGCACCGGCTCCTCAATCTCAATGTCCGTAAGCTGGGGCGTCACCACGCCGTAACCTTTCTGCTTCACTGCCTCCATGGCGCTCCCTACCTTGTCGTACTCTTTCTTCATGGCGGACAGTTCCTTAATCATGGAAATCAGCTGGTATTCTCCCTGAATAGGCACGCCGGTCAGCTCGCTCATATTCTCATAGTAATATTTCTCATCAATATCAAAAATTATCTGCACACAGCCTCTGGACAATTCCACCTTATCCAGTTTCATGCGGCGGATATATTCACCCTCCGGCGCAAGCTCCGTCCCCCGGATATCCTTGGCAAAGGTAAATCTCTTTAATATCTGCATGGCATTCTGGATTACATTTTCCTTAATTTTGTGGGAATTGTCCAGCATTTCCACCCATTTAGGCAGGAAAAAATCTACCCGCTCAATGGGGAATTCATAGAGAATGCTCTCCAAAATGTGGTAAATATCATCTTTCCTCAGCTGCTCACAGTTTACCGGCAGCACCGTAACCCCATATTTGGCAGACAATTCCTCAGCGAGCTTCTGGCTCTCCGCACCATAAGGCTTCTGGGTATTGAGAAGGACGATAAAAGGCTTGCCAATCTTCTGCAGGGAACCGACGGTCTTCTCCTCCGCTGCCACGTAACTCTCTCTGGGCAGTTCGGTGATGGAACCATCCGTAGTAATGACAACCCCAATATTGGAATGCTCGCGGATTACCTTCTGCGTGCCAATCTCCGCTGCCTGTGCAAACGGAATCTCATAATCGAACCAGGGCGTCTTCACCATCCGCTCGGAGCCCTCTTCCATGTGCCCGCTTGCGCCCTCTACCATGAAACCTACACAGTCAATCAGGCGCACGCTGACCTCCAAATCCTCGCCCAAACGGATTTTTGCCGCCTCTTTGGGTACAAATTTCGGTTCGGTTGTCATGATTGTCTTCCCCTGTGCCGACTGCGGCAGTTCGTCCGTGGCGCGCTCCCTGCTATGGGCATCCTCCATCTCCGGCAATACCATTACGTCCATAAAACGCTTGATAAAAGTGGACTTTCCGGTCCTCACGGGTCCTACAACCCCGATATAGATATCTCCGTTCGTCCTCGCACTGATATCTTTATAAATATTATATGTACCGGTACTCACATTTTCCATACAAAAACCTCCTGTTCTACTGTTACCAGTATATGCAGGAGATTTTGTATTAGAATAAAAATTATATTGTTATTTAATCTGTAGGCAAGATAAATTTGCCAATTAATTCATCAAGGCAAAGCGCCTGCGCTGATAATTCCTGGCTGGTTGCAGACGATTCCTCTGCCGTCGCCGAATTGGATTGTACCACTTCCGATATCTGGCCTACCCCTTCTTCCGCTTGCTTCATGGCAACTGCCTGATCGGCAGCAGTACTGCTTACGCTCTTAGAAGAATCCGCAATTTTGCCAATTCCGTCTACCACATTTTCAATAACCGCCGCAACCCTCTCTGCTGCCCTGCTTCCTTCCGAAATCTCCTGTATGGTACCTTCAATCAACTCCCTCGTCTCAACTGCAGCCTTAGAACTCTGTTCCGCAAGCTGCCTGATCTGGTCTGCAACAACCGCAAAACCACGTCCTGCCTCTCCGGCCCTTGCCGCTTCGATAGAAGCATTTAAGGACAAAAGATTTGTCTGAGATGCAATATCCTCAATTTCTGAAATAATATTTTCAATTTTCTGGGAGGCATCGCTGATACGGTCCATCGCCATAGTCATGGTATTCATTTCAGCCCGGCTTCGGCTGGCCTCATCGGAATACCTCTGTGCCTGCTGATAAGAATCTTGTGCATTTTCCGCCGCTGTCTCAATATTTTCCGTAATGGACATAATCGTTGCCTGCATTTCCTCTACTGCACCTGCCTGATCTGTCGCCCCTTCCGCAAGGCTCTGCGCTGCTTCTGACAAATTTATGGAACCAGCAGAGACCTGGGAGGAAGCTTCTTCAATGGACTTTAAGGTAGCAACCATCTGCCGCTTTAAATCCCTCAAAGATAACAGAATCGCTTCAAAATCACCTGCATACCTGCTGCTGTCCTGGCTTGTAACTGCATAATTGGCATCCGCCATTGCCTCCAGAATCTTATTCTCATCATCAATAATGAACTGCAGCGTTTCAGCCATATCTTTCGCTACATCTACCATATCTGCCACTTCATCTTTCGTGCTGACTTCCGGGAATGAGGAAGTTAAATCACCTTTTGCGAAAGTCGCCAGACGTTCCTTCAATGCATTCAGCGGAACAGAGATACTGTTTGCAATTCCAACTCCCAGACGGAACGCCACAACCAAAGCGACGATAATTACAATACCAATAACGATAGAGAGCACAAGGCATACTGCGCTAAGCTGAGAAGACAGTGTATTTCCTTTGGAGACTTTAATATCCATGACTTCTGACAGCTTATCGTAAATACCGTTATACATTGGCATCAATTCGCCCATTGCCATTTCCTGGGCCTCGATACACTTTTGCTGGTCTTCGGTAGCCCCTAACTCCAATATCTGCTGTTCCAGTGCCCAGTATTCCTCCAGCTCCTGCTGCAACTGTGCATATATCTGTTTGTTGGCAGCTGTCACCATGGTCTTTTCCATATTTGCAAACTCATTTAGAAAGTCTTCTTTATATTTACTATGTTCTTCCATCATGGAATCAATAGACTCTTGTTCTTCATAGCCAATAACGCCGCGCAAAGCCGATCTGGCATCTGCAAAGGATGCCATAGCCTTCCCTACATCACCCTGGGCAAAACCATAATTCGTCAATGCATCTGCATAGAAATTCGAGACGACAATCATGGTAACCAGCCCAATAGCCGCCACTCCCGCCAGAAGACCGGCAATCAAAATAAAAGCCTTTACTAAACGTTCCCTGATTTGCATACTGTTTAATTTTTTCAACATAACTTCTCCCTCTTTCGTCTTTTTAGTCCCAAAATTTCTATTTGGGGAAAGATGTCAAAAAAGAAAGCGGTTTCATCATCTAGCAATCACATAAAGTACAACACATAACTTCTAATTCAGATAACTTCTTGCTCGAAATGATTTATTGAATAAAAAATATGCAAACAAAGGGTTAAATAAATTAATCATTCTTGTATCTATACATTATATTCTCTGTGCGTGACCTTCTCTTTCGCACCTTTTATTAATTTTATCCCTATTTATGCTGTATGTCAATCACTTTCAGAATTTGTGCACAAAAATCAATTTTCATCTTTTCTACTTATCAAATATAATTTCCTTGCTGTAAAGGGCGCGCTCATCCAGCAGTTTTTTGAAGACTTCCCCTTTCACGCTCTCATCGTAGCCGCCAGACCACCAGACATCGTTAAGTTCATCCAAATATTCCTCATAGTCACATATATAAACATAAATCCTTGTCGTATCATAACCGTTCACAGGCGCTATGTTGTCATAACCAGGAACGCTATCGCCCATCAGATTTCCGTTCGCGTCAAGAATAGCCGCATAACAGTCGAAGTTTTCAGGCATCTCTATATTAATCTCCATCGGAGTCTTGGTGACAGCCAGTATTCCCAGACCGTTTTCATCGACATCATTGATTTCCTTGCGGATGATGTCTTCATCATTCCTCGCCACATTAAACGCGAAACCCCAGGGACCATACAGAAACCAGTTATCATATTGATTCGGGTATGTCTGCCTGTCTGGATACAATTCATAATAAGCATTCCACATATCGTTAAAGAGCTGGTGCTCGATAGCTTTCTGCTCTTCCGTGAAACGCTCGTAATCTTCATCGGTCAGTCCAAGTCCGTTTTCTTCCATGGCGGCTTCATACCGGTCCCGCAGCTCCTTGGGCATTTCCGGACGGGTATCATGCAGCTTTGTGCCCACAATCTGGGGAACAGACAATTGTACCTTAAAATTATCTGGTATCTCTATGCCTTTGCTTGAAAAATTCTGCCCCATGTCAAAACGGATGACTCCGGCAAACGTATTGTCATCCACAAGCTTACCGTCCATCTCGGAATTTCCGACATACAGCAGGTCAATCGCTCCTTCTTCATCGAAGTCAAAATCAATCTGACCGTACATACTGATCATCGGCTTTCCGTTCTCATCATAAGCAGTGTCCGGTATCCTCTCCCGGGAATGGATGACAAGGCTCAGGTAAAGGGCAGTCTCATTACAGTATACTTCCGAAAGCGTGAGGGTTGTCCCATCTATTGTTATGCTTTCTATGCCTTTGTCGGCTACTTGCACCGGTTCTGCCAATTCTTCATAATCTCCCGCAAAGTCCAGCGAACTCCCTATCTGCTCAAATACATGGCTGACAATGGGAACCTGGGCAACAACAGACGGATTTACAATATAAATACAGCAAAACGCTGCCGCTGCCACTGTCGCCGCTCCTGCAAAACTGCGGAAAAGCATTTTTCTCCTCTTCTGATGGCTCTTGCCACCCTCTCTGTTTCCCGCCAAGCTGCCCTCCTCATTTTGCTGCACGTTCTTATCTTTATCCTCCGCCATTACGCGCACTTTTGCAAAAGATTTCTTCTGCGCAGCCGCCACCTGGGGCGGAAGCGGAAACGCGCCAGCCAAAGTTTTCTTAATATTATCATCCAATTGCAAATCATCTGTCTGTAGAATTGTTCTTTGTTTTTCCATCTGAAACCCTCCTTTTTCATTCTTGTTCCACGCCTGCCATTTGCGGCTTTTGCTTTTTTCCTTTATCCTGTCTGCCATTTGCGGCTTTTGCTTTTTTCCTTTATCCTGCCTGCCATTTATGGCTTTTGCTTTTTTCCTTTACCCTGCCTGCCATTTGCGATGCCTACTTCTGCAGATATGCCATGCGAATCTGCTCCCTCGCCCGCGCAAGCCTTGTCTTTACCGTATTGACATTCATTTCCAGAAGCGCTGCGATTTCTGGAATCTTAAATCCTTCCAGATAATAAAGGATTAGAACCAGTCGGTATTTCTCATCCACGAGATTCAGCATCTCCTTAAACTCAAATTCTGCCAGCGATGAATCCAGCTTCACAGTTTCCGGCATTTCGCCCGGCAGGTTCTCCCTCTTGTAATAACGTAAAATACGGTTGCAGTTATTGATCAAAATTCGGATTAACCAGGTCTTGAAATACTCCGGTCTCTTCAAGGTGTCCAGTTTCTCAAAACAGCAAAGAATTGTGCTCTGAATCGCATCTGCCGCATCATCGTCATTATTCAAGATTGCGCGGGCCACTTTATACATTGCCAGCGAATTCCTGTCCATCAATTCCAAAAACGCCTCCACATCCCCCTGGACAGCTTTCTCAATGAGCGCCTGCATACTTCCTGCCCTCCCTTCCACAGCATGGCAGCTGTTTTTCTCTTTTTGTTAATTATTTTCTTGGTATACTTATTAGATACCGTTACATGGAAAAAAGTTTCAAAAAAGAGACTGCCGCAATTAAGCGACAGTCCCATCTTCTTTTATTCCCACAGCAAGCTGATGGGGTTTTTGATTCAAACAAATCTGCAGCAATAATCACTCCAGCATAATTTCCTTCACAGAAATCTTCTTGATTTGCTCAGCATAACAGTGCATGACGATTTCATAAACCACAACGAAGAATGCCAGCGACAGGCACATAACCGGGAAATCAAACTCATACGTGGGCATGCCCTCCATGTCCTTGAAGATTATATCCACCGTAAACCTCAGCAGCGCATACTGGTATACTGTTCCCAGCACAAACCCAATATACGACATTGGACGGTAACCGCCGAGCAGCGCACGGCAGCACTCTTTCTGTGAATAACCGAACACACGCATCATGGCAATGGTCTTTGTGTTGCCTTTTATGACGGTCGTGATTGCCAAAAAAAGCGTTGTGCACGCCAGGATTACGCCAATCAGCAGCATCATTATGCCCATCATCTCGCTTGACAGTTCATTCATGCTTGCCGCCATCTGCGTCATGGCAGAAAAACAGAAAGAGGCAAAAATGATGAAGAACACAAGGGTTTTTTTCGTCCGCAGCGTATGCTTCCTCAAATCCTCCAGAAATGGGCAATCCCTGCCTTGTTTCACCCTCTTTATCTTTGAGGAAGACCGGAAATCATTTTTCAGGAGCAAAAGCACCGACCTTTTCAGTTTCAGCGAAGCATAAAGCACCGCGAGCACGGCAAAGGCAATTGTCGGCAATGCCACAAGGTACACGAGCAGGGACGGATGAAAGGAAATCGCAATCTCCGGCAGAAACCCTCCCTCATTCTGGCGCTCATAAAATTCCGGCATCAATAAAAACGCCCCCAGAAATCCAACAGCCGTGCCAAAGAAAACGCCTGTAGAAAATACCCAGAAATTCTTGGCTATCCTCAGGTTTGAATAGCCAAGGGCTTTCAGTATTCCCAATTCCTTTTTGTGGGTATCTATGTAATGCTTAATATAAAAGAACAGCATCACCACGGAAGTGACCAGCAGACAGCCGCCGCTGACGCCGCTGACGACTTTGGCGGTAGATACCTGGGCATGGTAAAATATAACTGCCTGTTCCGAGGACAGTAAATCTTCTATCTGCAGAATATCAAGATAATAATTCAAAAACAAGGCACAGACCAAAACCGCACAGCAGGAAATAATGGAAATGCCGATAAGTTTCGCCGCATCTTTTATCCCTACAACCATGTCCTCACCATCCAATCTCATATGCCGTCATAGGCGTTTCATTCGTGCTGACTTCCACAATCTTTCCGCTGTTCATCTTGATGACCGTATTCGCCATCTGGGCGATATTCTGGTTGTGCGTTACCATCACCATCGTAAACCCACATTCTTTCTGCAAGGCGCTGATATAGTCAAGCACCTGACGTCCCGTCTCTTCATCCAATGCGCCCGTCGGCTCATCCAAAAACAGCACATTCGGCTTTTTTGCCAATGCCCTGGCAATCGACACCCGCTGCTGTTCACCGCCCGAAAGTTCACCCGGATACTTTTTCAATTTCCCTTCCAGCCCGACAGCTTTTATAATTTCACGGTAATCCGACCTGCCGGCAAGGTCCGCACCCATGCGCACATTCTTTTCCACCGTCATATTCGGCAGAAGATAATACTGCTGGAAGATAAAACCGACTGTATCTTTGCGAAAACCTGTCAGCTCACCGTCTGACAATTTCGTAATATCCCTGCCATCGTATTTGACGCTCCCGCTATCCGGCTGCTCCAGCCCTGAAATCACATTCAGGAATGTAGACTTGCCGGAACCGGAAGCCCCCAGTATCACTACAAAATCGCCATCTGCAATATTTGCCGTGATGCCCTTTAACACCGGAAGCTTATTGTCCCTGCTTCCGTAAGACTTTGTGACATCTTTCACCTCAATCATTCTTCTCACCATCCTTTAGTTCTCTTAACACTGCTGTAAAAATCTCCGACATCATCTTTGCCAGGTCTTCCTGGGTAAATGTACACATATTTGTCGCACAGAGCACCGCAATCCCATGGGTATAAATCCACAGATGACGGTACAGCCACTCAGCCTTTTCCCGATTCAAGCCATAACCGTCCTGGATGGAATCCACAATCTGCTGGTAATGCTCCTCAATCACCGGCAGTATGTCCCCGACTGCCGGCTTCTGCGGCTGTTCTGACATGAACAATACCTGAAACAATTTCGGTTCAGTGAGCGCAAATTTAACATATTCCACACCCACGCCCTTAAAGGCAGGAATCCTTGTCTGCCCAAGGCCTCTGTCCACATATTCGGCATACAGCGCCCTGGCTGCTGCCACAACCTCCCGGCAGACCTCATCCATGCTGGGAAACACTGTAAAAATCGGTCTGGCGGAACTGCCAAGCTTCGCCCCTAAGGTCCTGGCTGTCAAAGCGGCAAAACCATCTGCCCTGACAATTTCCAGGGCGGCATTGATAATTTCTTCCCTTGTAAACTTTGCTTTCGGCGGCATTTTGACACTCCTCTACTTAAAACATTTGTTTTGCAACGTTTGTTTTATATTAAACCTATCTATTTCATTTGTCAAGCAGAATATAAAAATACAAAATCTCATAGAATAAAGCGTACTTTATTGACAATGTGTACACTAATGTTATAATAGGAGGCATAAAGGAGATGACAGATATGTTGATGGAACAAGCTACCAAAGTTAGAAAAGAATGGAGTTCTGTTTGTGACAGCGTTATCCACGAAAAGCCCAAATTTATTAAACGAACCAGAGATAAGATGTGGTTTTCCAGCTTAGAAACCATGTCAGAAATATTATCAGCTTATCAGTTCACTGCTGAGAAATATTCGGAAAACAATGGGAGCATTACTTTATCATTGAATGAAATTGACTTGGCAGAAAATGGAACGGACGAACAGAATGCAAGATTAAATCTTGCAAAATCTATCTTGGAATATTCTATGGAATATTATAACAACTATGAACTTTATTCCCATAGCCCAAACAGAAAAAAGCATATTCCTTATATTTTCAAAGCATTGATTATAGATAATCCACAAGAGATAGGAGATATGATACAATGCCAAGATGGAAAGAACTAAAAAGATTTTGTGATAAAGATGGCTGGGAATTATACAAAGACACAGACCATTATTTTTACCGTAAAATTGATGATGACGGTACCGTACGAATGACAAAAGTCTCAAAAGGCTCTGGAGAAATATATGGATATTTGTGGAAAGAAATCCTCAAAAAACAATTGCAAGTCACGCAAGAATATTTTAACAGCAAAATATAAAGTCTGCATATCTTAATTGGCAAATCAGACAATCCTCCCGCCATCTATCTCATAGGTGCGGTCGCAGATATATGCGATATCTTTCTCATTGTGCGAAGCAAGCAAAATGGTCTTGCCTTTCTCTTTTTCAGCCTTCAGGACGTCCCGCATCTTCTCTGCCATATGCTTATCCAGCCCATTGAACGGCTCATCCAATATCAGCACGCTGGGGTTTTCCATCAATGCCTGTGCCAGGCCCAGACGCTGCTTCATGCCAAGGGAATATTTGCGGACTTTCTTCCTATTTCCCGGCTCCAGGCCAACCAGTTCCATATAACGGCAAATCTCTTCCCTGCCAATCTCCTTGCGGATGCCAGCCAAAAGCTTCAGGTTCTCAAAACCGCTCAGATAAGGCATAAACCCCGGAACCTCAATGATAAATCCTGTGCTTGGGGGAAACTCCGTATCCCGCCCTATCTTCTTCCCCAGCACTTCTATCTCACCTGTGAACATGCGGTTAAAACCGCAGATACATTTCATCAGCATGGTTTTCCCGGAGCCGTTGCCTCCTATGATGCCAACCGCCTCGCCCGCTGCGGCTTCCATGGACACTTCCTGAAGAATGCTTTGCTTATTTATGGTAAGCGACACGTTATTTACCTGAATCATAGCGCTACGTCCCCTCCTATCATATCAATGCTGACTTTCTGTACTTTGCGGTACGCCATCACGCCCAAAACCAGCAATAAAACAGCGAACAATACTACAGACAGCCAGGGCGGAAACACATATCTGCGAAAATATTTCTGGTAATGGATGCTCAGCACGCAGTGGCTGAACGGAAGCGCCCACATCAACACGCTTCTGGTGACAAACAGCCCGCAGCCCAAGGCAAGCTGCGCAGCAACAAGCAGAAAGGACAGCAGCTTCTTCCCATACAGGCAGCCCAGCAGGAATGCCATGGAACACAGAACTAAGAATAAGTCTAACAGGATATAGGACAAAAACAGCGCCTGATAGGGCGGCAGCTGATAATAAAGATTCGGCGCTATCAATGTGCCCATATGTATGCCGCCTACATTGCCCAGCTTATCGTAATCCGTAACCGGTATGCTCCAGCCATCCGCCAGAAATGAAATCCCCACTGTCTGAACCAGGGTCACGCCGATGATAACTGCGCAAAAAGATACGGCTGACAGCAATTGGAAAAGCATTTCCCCTAGTATCCAGTTCCTCCTCCCCATGCGGGCAAGATAATAAAGCATATTCCCATCCACGGTGGGAAACGGCGCAATCAATACAAGATAAATCAGGGGGAACAAAAGCAGCGAAAACCCGGAATTTGCCACGGCTATGCTTGTCTCGAACATATTCAGCGGCTGTGCCATTTCCTCCGCTGCCCGCATCATCGGACGCACAATCAGTTCATGTATCGGTACGGACGCCGCAAGTACCAGCAGGAACCTGGGATTTTTCAGCCATCTGGCATACTCACTCCCCGCCACGAACAAAATACTTTTGATTGCCAGATTCATAGGCCAACACCCTCCACCGCAATTTTCTACGATAACAAAACGTTGTTAAACATATAATTCAGCAAAAACACCAGGCAGAAATCCACGCACAAATCATTGTACAGCACAACGGACAGCCAGGTAAGCATTGACAGGACCATGCCATAGACCAGAAAATAAACAAACTTCGCCACTATATGCACGCACAGGCTCCAGACTGTCACTGCCGCCCCGCCGCCAACCACGTCCATTTCCCCATAGCTGGGATTGAGCGGAAAATAACATACGATTATTGCAATATAGAGCCCCAGCCCCAACAGGAGGACAGCCGCATCGCTGGCAAAAGCATGGCAGAATTTGGCACGAAAATAGCTGAACGTACTCTGCCTTCCTTTCACATACAGATAAAAGCCGCTCTTACGCTCATCGGCGATACAGGAAGCAAACGGAAGCGCCGCCACCGGCAGAAGCAAGGAGAACCAACCCGATATCCCCGCATCAAAAACCTTCGTAATATCGCAAGTCTTCACAGCTTCGCGCGGCAGCTCCCAGATAGCCCGAAAGACGGAATACACCTTCTCATTGATGATAATCAAATCCCCGGACATGCAGACAAGCAGCACAGCCAAAACGCAGAACAGATAGTATGTTTTTTTCTTCCTGAATAATATTCCCATATACGCTCACCCAATGTCTGTCGTAACTTCGCCGGTTATCATATCCACGAAAATAGTTCTCGTGGTATTGCCTTTATTGATGCCGAACTTCGTATCATCTACCCCTTCTTTTATGATAAATGCATAGACCGGCCTGCCCTCTAACTTCTGCCCGGGCGCACCATACAGTTCCTCGTCTGTCTCATATATGGGAAATAAGACATACATGGGAAGGATTTTAGAAATATTCAGTTCACGGAACCCCGACATTTCTTCATTCATCCGCTGAATTGCGCTCTGCAGGTCTATGACCTCATCTACCTCTTCCCGGGAATCAATATGAATCTTTCCCACGCTGTTAGAGAAAAAAGACAGCGCGTCCATACCATCATAGTTCAATTGAATCCCCTGTATAAAGAAATCCATCTGTGAACCGCTGTCGGACATCTTGCTTGCACAGCTGTTAAACCGCAGCCCCTGACACCATATCTCAGCATAGAAAGAGAGCTGCTTCCTTTGCTCCCCGGAACAGTCCAGTTCCCGCACATATACATCCGATATGCGATACCCGCAGCCTTCCATAGGCATATTATCATCCAGCCACTGTTCCGCCGTCTCCCGGACTGCCGCAATCTCCGTCTTTCCCTCTTTCAATTCCACCATTTTACCGGAAATGTCATCTACGTCCAAATCATATTTCTCCGGCGTATCTTGATACTTTACCTTATCATTGATGTAATCATACGTCAGCCCGCCAACAAAGGAGACAAACCCATTTTCCCCTACGGCAAGGTATTTGGCATGGGCAGAACTGTCATAAATGACAGTCCTGCCCATATTTTCTGCGTCAAACGTATCCACCAACGACTCTTCCTCTATCCCGAATAGTTCCAAGGCTTCTTCCTTCTGTTCCGTGTAATTTTCTTCAAATGACAGTTTGAGGAGGGCTATGCTTTCAATATCCGAGAAATCAACGTCCTCAGGTAAATTGATATTGTCAAGCTGCAGATTGACTTCCGACAGCTTTGCCGCTTTCAGTTCGTCAATGGAACAATGCTTCCGCTCCTTGGACGCCATCTGCCCATTCTCTCCGTAATGCCCCATCCTGTCCGTTACCTCCTGGGGCGTTTCCTGGCAGCCGCAGAAGAGACAGATAAGGGAGAGCAGCAGGATGGGCGTTTTTATCTTGTTATGTTTCATTTTTTCTCCCATGGATCCTGTGCCTGTTTCACCTGTTACTTTGTGATTTTTATCTTAATTTTACTGCTCTTATTCGTTCCGTCGGTAGATTTCGCCGTGATGGTCACAGTCTTGCCTTTGCCGGCTTTCTTGGTCTTTACCACGCCCTTGCTGTTTACGGTCGCATACTTCTTATTTGAAGAGCTCCAGTTCAGGGCTTTATTGGCTGTCTTGCCGCTTGCCGTCACTTTTGCCTTGACTGTCACGCTCTTTCCAGCCTGGACGGACGATTTCTTGCATGATAATTTGATTTTCTTCACGGCATGTTTGACAATCTTAATCTTCACCTTGGCGCTCTTATCGCTTCCGTCTGTCGCTTTGGCTGTGATTGTGACTGTCTTTCCGGCTCCTGCTTTCTTAGTAGTGACTACCCCTTTGCCATTTACCGTCGCATATTTCTTATTAGAACTGCTCCAGGCCAGCTTCTTGTTGGCAGTCTTGCCGGTAACGCTTACCGTTGCCTTAACTGTCACCTTTTTGCCGGCGGCAATCCCTTTGGTTCCGCTCTTAAGGGAAATCTTTTGCACTGCATCCGTGACTGTAACCTGATAACTTCCCGACACTTTGGAGCCGTCCAAAGCCTCAGCCTTGATGGTGGCAGTGCCGCTTGCCATGCCGGTTACTTTTCCATTCTTATCTACACTGGCAACTTTCGCATCCGAAGACGTCCAGTTCAGCGCTTTATTGGCAGCATTTGCCGGCAGGACTTCCGCCTGCAAGGTCACGCTCTTGCCCACGAGAATCTTATTCACGGCTCCGCTGACCTTAATCTGCGTTACACGGACCTTTGTCACTTCACCGTTCACCTTAACCAGACCTTTGATGGCAGCTGCCAGCGTTTGTTGTGCATAATCCACGCTAGCCTGGTCATTCAAAGCGCCATTCATGGTACGCTCTGCTGCTTGATAAGCGTCTTCAAATATTTTCCAGGAATCCGCAGTGTATTCCTCTTTATGGTTCTTCAATCCTGAAGCATCTGTCAATGTCTGCTGAAGCAGTGACGCATCTGCCGTACCTTCCACCGCCTTTACGGTGATGCAGTTGACCAGCGGGTCCTGAGACTTATCCGTCCTGTTCGGGTTATGCAGCAGCACGTTCAGCTCTCCGTCTTTCACGGTTACGCGGTAAGTCTTGCTTACCCATTGATTCTGGGCTAACTGCAGCTTTGTCTCAACTTTTTTGCCTTCCATGGTAATATCAATCGTCCTGGCAGACCAGGGATTCTTGAAAGAGACTGTCACATCGTAGGTGTCTTTCAACACGCCGGCAAAATTATCTGCGCCGGAAAGCACCTCAAATGCATAGCGCAAGCCTGATTTCTCCTTGTCAAATGTCACATCTTCTGACATATAGATATAAGACGCCCCCGTATCTTCCGCATCGGTGCCGCTCTTTACAGCCGCAGAATTATCGTCTGCAGGAGCGCAGCCCCAAATTGCCTTAGTCTTGGGGTCAGCTCCATACTCCTGGTCTACCCGGGACTGCAGCAGTCCCAGTTTTTCGCCGCCCGGAACTTCAGACGGGTCCGGCGTTCCACAGTTTGCTGTGTAGAGCACATAGCCATTTTCCTCAAGCTTCTCCTTGCTGAGCGCTGTCTGATAATTTCCCAGTTCATTCCTATCCTGCTCCCCTCCCTGGGACACTCTTTCCAAGGTAGATAAAGCGTCCTGCAGTTTGGTCAGGGCTGATGCCAGCGCTGCCGCATCTGCCTGCTGATTGCCGTAAACTGCTTCTGCCGCAGCAAGCTCTGTCTGTAATTTAGCCCAGCTCGCTTCGGTGTAGAGAATGGAAGTTAGATTCTTTGCGCGGTGAATGCAGATTGCCAGTTCTTCCTGCAGCTCTTCCTGAGGCCTGCTCTCCGGCCTGATTACCAGTCCTTGCACGGCTTCCTCTAACTGCGTTTTGGCCCGATTCAGTTCCTCCTTGGTCATATTCGGTTTTTGCAGCAGAGTTTCAATTTCTGCAATTGCCGTGCTCAAAGCCTCTGCCGATTGCGCAGTATATTTTGTGATGTCCAGTTTCTTCGCCTCATTATAAGATGCCTCCAGAGCCTCCTTACTCTCAACAGAAACGCTCAGCGCGCCGATAGCCTGCTGAATTGCCGCTGCCGCCTGGTCTGCTTCCTCCTGCGTCACCTCCGCGCGAATCAGCAGGTCCATGCCCGCTTTTGCTGCCGCGGCAAGATTGGCATAGCTTTCTGCCGAGTAGTCCGCCGCATTTAATACGCCCGCCCGATTCATCTGCGCTTTTAAGGCGCCGCGGTCTGTCCCGGATTTTTTCTGAATCGATATCCAGTTAAGGATGGGGGCAGATTTCGTCCCTTTCTCTACCGACAGGATGACATCCGCCGCTGCATCCAGTTTCAGTTCTTTAACTGCCGTAAATTCTTTGGGGTCGGATTTGCTGCCGCAGGCCCCAAAGTCCACCGTTGTCTCTCCCACATACGCTTTCAGATTCATCGGGCGCTCGGCAAAATCAGCATACCACCAATCATGGAATCCGAACGTAACCGCATACTCTCCCGCTTCCATGGGAATCAGATACTGGATCTTATCACCCTGCGGATCATACCAGCCGGAATTATAGGCATCTTTGCCATTATATCCCTGAGCAGCCATCAGATATCCCCAGGAGCCGTTCTCTGATTTCTTATCGGCAGCATCGTTCTTAAGTCCCACTGCCGCATGTAATCCTGCATATTGCGCAGAATTTGGCTGGTTACAGTCAATGAAATACTGCACGTTTTCCGGGACAATCTGTACGGTCTGTTCAAGCTTGTATTCCACCCCATCCGCCGTCGCCGCTGTTCCGCTGATGGTGACCGTTTTAAATTCATCGCCCACAAACTGTTCCGGGCTGACTGCTTCCCAGACAGCCGGAATCTGCACGTTGCCGTCTCCCATCGTATTTGCCGCCACGGTCTCTGGAAGGTAAGGAACCACGCCGCTGGCGGTGCTGATTACCGGAAGCTCTGCAAGCCCGGTAATT
Source organism: uncultured Lachnospiraceae bacterium (assembly GCA_910583835.1). Lineage (GTDB taxonomy): Bacteria > Bacillota > Clostridia > Lachnospirales > Lachnospiraceae > Petralouisia. The sequence goes on from CAJTYM010000029.1 coordinate 38,025, forward strand.
GTCGTGTCATCCGCATCGAATTCTGAAATGAGGATAAAACTTATCATCGGGCTCTGATTGCTGTTGCCAGAACCCTTTACTGCCTTAACGCTCAAAGTTCCCTCTGCAGCCATCGTGGTCTTATAGGTACGGGAGATTCCTGTTCCCGGCACCAGCCCTTTGTCTCTCGTCTCCCCATCGATAAGGATATCTGTAAACCTGGATTTATTATTCCAGGGGTCTTTCATCGCTACCGTGACGCTGTAAGTACCCGCCGGCAGGTCAAACTTATACTCCAGCCCTGACGCATACTCCCTGACACTGGTCCAACGGTCGTCCGACTGGTAATACGCCGGGACATCTGTGCCCAGATAGCCCCATTTTTTGCCGGATACCGCATCCTCTCCATATGGCTGGTCCAGAATACTGTTGAAGCGCCCAAACTGTTCATCCGCAGCTGGGGAATAAAGGCTGGACGTTCCTACGTCTGCAAAGTAGAGCAATTTTCCTTCTGGAACATTGGGCGTTCCCGCCGCCACATTTGACACTCCGCCAAAGCGGTCCTCCACCTGGATGTAATACTTTGTTCCATTGGTGAGCCCGGTAATCACCGCCATATTTTTGTCCGTGGTTATGGACTGGTCCAAGCTGCCCTCTGCCGTTCCGTATTTCACCGTGTAAATGCCGCTTCCGCTGACCTCATCAAAACTTACGGACAATGCACAGTCATAAGATGACACTTTGCGGATTACCGAACTGCTCTGCAGGGAAACCTCGCCCGTAATAATTTCCGCATGGCTCATGGTCAGGGATGTTCCGCTCATCACGCCATTATCTGCCGTGACAGTGGAATCTATGGTCACACGCACGGTATGTTTCCCTTCTGTAAGCTTACCGGTGTCATACAATACTGCCTCAGGAATGTCTGCCTTGTCATAAAGGCTTACTTTCACAGGCGTGCCGCCATCCACGGACACATTGGCAATTGTGCCCTGAGGACCTTTCTTAGCATACAGGACCGCATGGCTTCCCTCAAATGTAAATGCTGCCGCTGCATTTTTGTCTGTGGTGCTCTGGTTGTCCCATGTCCCGGTATATATGAATTTGCCCAGGTCTGAAACTGTAACCCCATCATCTGACGGTTTTTCCACATCTGCTTCTACAATCGTTTTATAATTGTCCATCTGCGCGTTCAGGCTGACAACATAAGTAGACACAGAATTCTCAGGAAGGGACACATCAAGGATGCCGTCTTCCACATCCTGCTCTTCTATATATTCACAGTCCTCGGCATCCGAAGTGCGGTAAAGCTTGGCTTTCCCTAATTCCTGAAATGCAGACAGATCCACAGTCGTCCTGCGCTCCCCAGAGAAATTCTGCGCCACAATCACAAGCTCGGTCCCATCCGGCGACAAGGCCGCGCACATGTTGGAATCACCAATGTCAATCATCGTATACCCGGCTTTGAGGTATTTGCTGTACTGCATCAGGGTATACAGCTGCTTAGTCACTGCCCAGTACCCCTCATCGGGAACGCCCTTCTTCTTGCTGCCATTGCTGTTTACCAGACTGGTATGGTAATCCGGCACTGGTCCGTCCGACTCGAATACGCAGTGAATCAGCCCCCAGTTCTCGTTATGCTTCAGACATTCGTACTCGCTGTCCGCTACCAGCCATGCCACCCACGCGGACGGCTGCATATATTTCATATCCGCCATAATCCCTTCGCTCAGGCTCTTAGTCTGGGTCTCTGCCATGGAATCATGGTTATGCTTGCCGCCGCCTTTGGTAATCTCTGACATCCACAAATCTTTGTCGTAGGATTTTGCCAGCTTGCGCAGCGTATGGCGTTCGCTGTCATTGCCGCTGTATGTATGGGCGCCAATGGTTGTCATGCTGTTCTTTGCCTCGGCAGTCAGCTTCTGGAAAGAATTGATGGCATTGCTCAATGCCGTCTCGTCCGTTCCCGTAATCTCTACCCCGGAGAGGGAACCGGCAAATTCCTGCGCACCCAGCGCGCGCTCCATGGCTTTTATCATATTTGACTGTTCTGCACCCGGCTTGAAGACACAACCCTCCTGCTTAGTGCTGCCATCTCCCCAATAATTGGTATCCGGCTCGTTCATCGGCTCTATGAGATTGACGCCAGAGCCAAATTTCTCCTTAAGGTCATTGTCTATCCATTTTGCTGCCCGCGCCATATACATGGCAAAATTATCATACTGGTCCATCTTTAAGTTAGACGTTGCATTGACCCCTCCGGTGGAACTCCCTGAATTGGTCATATAATAGGGCGGAGAATTGGAAAACACCTCGTTGATGATATCATTCTCCGTGCCATTCTGCTCCGCTGCTTCCTTGCGGTACTTGTTTGCCTGTTCTAACATCCACAGCTGACCGGCATCGTTCATATCCTCAGTCTCTTTTGCATAAAATGCTTCACTGTCAAAGGTCCCCGAACCATCTGATTTACCTGTCATATCTATGGTCCAGCCCGGAACCAGGCCCTCCACACGCTTGATGGACGTATCCGGCTTGTCGCCGCCGCCCACATTATAGCGGACAATATTGAGGTTCAGGTATTCCGGCGAAAATGCCAGTTCCGCAATTTCTTCCCGGTCCGGCTTTCCATTTCCATTAAAGTCCTTATCTCCCCAGGAACCGATGCTATTGCCCCACCAGCACAGGGAGGTACCCCAGCCCTCCAGGGTCTGGTAATGAATCTGGGGATTTACTGATATCTCCCCCGCCGCCTGATTCGCTGTCTGGGCATATACTTCTGCCGCCGGAATCTGCGTTCCGGCAGTCCCCGCCACCATAACGCCCGCCAGCAGCCCCGCCATAAAACGCTTGCAAAAATTCTTGCTCATGATAGCTCTCCTTCCATAATTCGTTTGCAGCAACTTGCTTGCTACCAATATAGCATAATTCAGCCATGATTGCTACTGTTGGAAGGTATTTGATTAATAAATTCAGAGCCGGAAATTTTTGAAATTTCCGGCTCGTTGGTTTTGCCTACGCACTCCTTCTACCTCTTCGCTTTCCTCCGGTCAAGCAGGTAACAGAAAAACAGTATCACCGTGCCAAGCCCTACGGTCATCCCCAGCGCCTGCAAAATATCCAGCGCTGCTATCTGTATATCCCCCATTACCACAGACAACACAGCCATCAGCAGAAATCCCGCCGCGAATCCTGCGCCCGCTGCCAGATAGAAACGTTTGGCTATTTCCATGCACTGCATACGCCCTTCATACCCGCAGAGCTGCCATGCATAAAAAATCTGCCGGCGGAAACGCAGCCAGATAAACGTGACAAGGATTGTGCTCAACGAAAAACTAATCAGTATCATCACATACATGGTATCCATAATTGCATTGCCTGACAATAAACGCGCTATCATAGAAACCTTGTCTCCGGCGTCCAGCAAAATCACCACATCTGCCGGCAGACGAAACAAAAGTTCAAGCTCCTGCCCTACCTTCAGCAAATCCGATTCTTTCTTCGTGTCCAGAACATAGCCTGTATTGATTCCGGCAAGTCGGACTGCAGACTTGAAATCCAGCATCATCATATAATTCAGCCGGCTGTCCTCTTTCGTTCCCATGACGCCAATCACTTCAAAATCCACGCCCTGGTACTCATAGTACAGCTTCCCCTCACGCTCCACGGCATATTCCCGGTACTGCTTGCCAAGCACAGCCTGGGGCGTATCCGTCCACGATGTGGCAAAATCAAAATATTCCCCCTCCACCATCGGCGGCGTCTCGACTTTGCCGGAGACGCAGACGCCCCTGATAACAATCTCCGGATCCTGTATGGGCACATAAATGGCAAAATTGTTATATTTTGACTCCAGAGCCGGAATCACATCCTCCCACTGCCCTTCCTGCTTGGCATTACAGATGGAGAAATTCTTCTGATGGCCTGAGTACATGCCATTTTTGCCCATGCTGTTCGTGTGCTCCGCGCGGGTTGCCGACACAATCAGCAGCAGGCATAACGAGATGGCAGTAAAGCTGAGAAACAGAAGAACTGTCCCTTTGGGAATTTTCTTTCCAGCTATTTTCATGCCCTCACCTCTTCGCCTTTCTTTTGCAGCCCATCATCCATAACCATGCCGTCCTTTACATAAATAATCCGCCCGCAATGCTCCGCCACTTTCGCATCGTGCGTCACAATGATGATGGTTTTCCCTTTCTCATTCAGCTTATGGAAAATCTCCTGCACTGCCTCCCCGGTGGCTTCATCCAACGCCCCGGTCGGCTCGTCTGCAAGTATCACCCGCGGCTGCTTGACAATTGCCCTGGCAATTGCTGCCCTCTGCTGCTGGCCCCCAGACAGTTCGCTTGGATATGCTTTCGCCTTATCCTCTATCTCTAATTCCTTTAGGGCCTGCATCACCATTTCCTTAATCTTCTTCCCTGAATACCCCTGGTACTTCAAGGGCAGCGCCACATTCTGGAAAATGTTCAGATCGTCTGCCAGTGCAAAATACTGCACCACGAAACCAACCTCATTGCGGCGGAATTTCGTCAGTTCTTTCTGGCTTTTAAAATTGACCGCCTTGCCGTCATACAGGTACTCGCCGCTGTCGACAGACATCATTCCTCCCAGGATATTCAAAAGGGTCGACTTGCCTGAACCGCTCTTGCCCATGATGGCGACCAATTCCCCTTCCTCGATGGAGAGGCTGATTCCCCGCAGTGCCTCCACACGCGCTTCTTTCTTGCCAAACGTCTTACATACATCCCTCAACTCAATCATATCATTTCTCCTTCTTCCTCACTCTTTCTGCCTAATCAGCTGCTCCGTATCCACGCCGCGCATCAAATATGCCAAAAATCCTGCTCCTACCAAGAACGCGGCTCCTGCAAACAGATACACTGCCCGGACCGTTACCTCAACCGGCAGCACACCCATATTCTCAACCGTAAATACAGCTCTGCCCACGAACACTGCCGGCAGCAGGATTACCGCAACCTCCAGCAGACACGGAATCAAAATCATGCTCAGGGAACAGCCGTTCATGAGATAAATCCCATAGTTCCTGCTGTTGGACTGGATTTTGTCATAGAACGTGACAAAAAGCCCATAGAAGGTAAAGCACAGCAGCGCGACCGTCAATATCAGCAGATTCCTCACGCTGGCTGCAGACTCCCGGCGAAACAGTTCCATGCCCACGGAAGTACCGACTACCTGGGCTGGCGGGATACCGTATTTTTGCCCGACATCGCGGAACATCCCTACCAGTTCGCTTACATCCTTGCCATCCAACAGCTGGATTGTCCCATCTTCCACTGCTATGTAATCATTGAATGCATACCGTGCAATCTCGTATACATTTGCCGGGTCTTCCTCCACCCGGATGCCATGAGGAAAAATAATCCTTGAATCCATGGACGTCATTGACACATTCATTTGACTGTAGGGAGGAAGCGAAGCGCCTCGTTCCAATATGCCCGCCACCCTACACGGATACACATAGCCCCAATAACTGACATCTATCTCAGCGCCGACCGCGACAACGCCCTGGTAATCGTTTCCCAATAGGATGGGAACAGGGTCAGAGGCTTGCTTAACGGTTATGTTTTCCTCTGTAAATCCCTCACCTTCCACGGTACGAAAACCAAACATCCGATAAGCCGCCAAATCAATCTGCGCCCCCTGGAAGCACCACATATTACATATCTCATCCTCTGAGAAATGTGCATACACAGAATCCGTCTGCTCCTCGTCAAGAAACCCTTTATAATCATTCCCGCCGAAAAATCCTTCCAAGTCATCCTCGCGCAGATACACGCTCTGATCGTCTTTCAGAGAAAAAAATGGATATTCCTCCGATTCACTGAGTTCCTCATAATAGCCCATCATATTGCGGCAGCCTGTGACAGTCGTAAAACTATCGGGAACCCTGTTGCTCTCATAGTCAGCCATAATGAAATTCAGCCCATACCATGTGCTGTCTTCTATATGCTGCGTACTCTCTTTGTAACGGTCTCCCAGGTCGAGATAATAAGAACACATAAGGACCGCCATCACCAGGCTGATGGAAAACATCGCCATCAGCAATATATTTTTAATCAGGCTCTTGCGGAAGCTCCGCAGAAACTCCTCCACCATAAATCTTATTTTCCGCATTTATTCCTCCCTCCTGATGAAATGCTCTGCATCCACACCGCGCATCAAATATGCCAAAAATCCTGCCCCTGCAAGAAAAGCTATCCCTGTAAACAAATAAACCGCCCGCACCGTCACCTCGACAGGAAATGTCCCCACATTGTCAACGGTAAACACGATTCTGCCCACGAACACCGCCGGAAGCAGGATTGCCGCAATCTCCAGCAGACACGGAACCAGTATCATGGAAAGGGAACAGCCATTCATAAGATAAATCCCATATGTCCTGCTGTTGGACTGGATTTTATCATAGAACGTGACCAAAAGCCCATAAAACGTAAAACCCAGCAAAGCAACGGTCAATATCAACAGATTCCTCACGCTGGCTGCAGATTCCCGGCGGAACAAATCCATCCCGACAGAAGTGCCGACTACCTGGGCCGGCGGGATTCCATATTTCTCCCCGATATCACGGTAAGTTCCGACAAGGTCGCTTATCTCCATGCCGTCCGCAAGCAGAACCGTCCCATCTTCCACAGCTATGTAGTCATTAAAGGCATATCTTTTGATTTCATCCACATTTACCGGCTGCTCCTGTATACGGATTCCATGGGGGAATACAATCCTCGAATCCATGGAAGTCAACGACATATCCATCTTGCCAAAAGGCGGGAGCGACAAGCCGCGCTCCAATATCCCCACCACCCTGCAGGGAAATGCATACCCCCAATAACTGATATCTATGGCAGTTCCTACCTCGACAATCCCCTGGTAATCATTTCCCAGCAAGATGGGAATGGGGTCTGACGCCTGTCGGATGGTCATGTTCTCCTCCGTAAACCCCTCCCCTTCTACAGTACGCAAGCCAAACATCCGGTAAGCCGGAAGGTCAACCTGCGCCCCCTGAAAACACCACAGAAAACACGTCTCGTCCTCTGTAAAATAGCCACATACCGCCTCCTTCTGGTCTTCTTGCAGGAAGCCCGCATAATCATGCCCTCCCACAAAACCCGCAAGGTCGGCATCCCGTATATACACACTTTGGTCATCTTTTAAAGAAAAAAACGGATATTGCTCCAGAGAACTGATTTCTTCATAGAAAGCCATCATATTCTGACAGCCTGTGACAGTCGTAAAACTTTCAGGGACTTTATTGCTTTCATAATCTGCCATAATGTAATTCAGAGAATACCAGGTACTGTCCTCAATATGCTGCGTAGTCTCTTCATACCGGTCGCCAATATCAAGATAATAAGAACACATGAGGACAGCCATCACCAGGCTGATAGAAAACATTGCCATCAACAGTATATTTTTAAACAGGCTTTTCTGGAAACTCCGCAGAAACTCCTCCCCCATAAACCTTATCTTTCGCATTGATTCCTCCCACTCATACCCTGCCGCAAATTCACAATTATCCATTATGGCAACGGACCATTGACGCCATCTTCCCCTATTTCCTCCTCATCGCTATAAAAGTAAGACGCCGGAAAATATCCCTGTTCTTCCTCCGGTATTTCTACCTCTTCCCTGTTGCAATACTTTATCCGGCAAATCTCTTCGTCTGTCTCTCCCTTATAAAATACTGCATAACAGATATAATCCGTCTCCCTCTCTCCAAGATAATTGCCATTCACATCCCACTGGGAATTTTTTGTGAATTCATAATAGTCCATAATATCCAGCATATCTTCTTTTGTCAATTCCTCAATTACATCAACACTCAAAAGAAACCTTGTACTTTTTAATTCGTCTGTACCTTCGTGTGTCCAGCTATTATAGCGGACTTTCCATTTTCCTTCCCTGTAAGTCTTTGTAGCCGCATGGCTTTCCTGCTTAGCGCTGTATGCTTTTGCGCCCTTCGCACCGCAGCCAAAGACTAAGCTTGACAGCAAAACAGCCAGCGAAAATATCCGTATAAATTTGTTCAATTTACATCCTCCAGCACGATAAGTTTATCCTTTGCATGTATCAGAAAAATTCGGAATCCTCGTTTATTATTTTCTATAATAAAGTTTCTGATAATTCATTCTTATATTTATAATACCTCAAATATTGTATAAAAATACTATAATGCATTTCGATTATATTGTCAAGAATACAAAAATATATATTTTATTAAAATACTTAATAAGTATTTTCTCGCATCATTTCTTCTCTTATAAATCAAAATATTTTTACCGAAACCGACTTCACCATTATGGCAGCGCCCCATTGATGCCATCTTCTCCCAAATCCTCCTCATCATTGCGGAAATAGGATGCTGGAAAATATCCCTGCTCCTCCTCCGGTATCTCTACCTCTTCTCCATTGCAATATTTTATTCTGCAAAATTCTTGATCTGTCTCGCCCTCATAAAACACAGCATAACAGACGTAATCCGTCTCCCGCTCACCTATATAATGATTGTTAGCATCCCACTGGGCATTTCTCGTAAATTCATAATAATCCATGATGTCCAGTATCTCTTGCTCTGTCAGTTCCTGTTCCACATTTACAGATAGGTACAACATTGTTTTTGTAATCCTGTCCGTGCCTTCCTGCATACGTTTCTCATACCGAATTTTCCATTTTCCATCCCGGTAGGTCTTTACCGCTGCATGTTTTTCCTGCATGGCGTTATAATCTTTTGAACCGCAGCCAAAGACTAAGCTTGACAGCAAAACAACCACCGCAAATATCTGTAAAAATTTGTTCATTTTTCATCCTCACGCCTGATAGGTTTATCTTTTGTACGCATCAGAAAAATTCAGACTCCTCGCTTATTATTTTCTATATAATATTTCTGACAATTTATTCTTGTATTTATAATATCCCATATATTTTATAATCATACTATAATGCATTCTAATTATATTGTCAATAATATTAGAATTTATGTTATATTAAAATACTTAATAAATGTTTTCTTGCTTCATTTCTTCTCTTATAAATCAAAATATTTTTTATTTCTACCGAAACCTATACGGATTCCATCATTATGGCAAAGGATTCTCTTCACTATATTCACCTATCCCTCGTTCTCCTCTGTTCATATTAGGTTTGGGAAAATAACTCTGTTCCTCCTCCGGTATCTCTACCTCTTCTCCATTGAAGTATTTTATCCTGTCAATTTCCTCATCCGTATTACCCTTGTAAAAAACTGCATAACAGGTATAATCCGTCTCTTTCTCTCCTTTATAGTGATTGTTTGCATCCAGTTGAGCATTGACCGTTAATTCATAATAATCCATAATGTCCAGCATTTCTTCCTTTGTCAGTTCCTGCTCCACATTGACAGACAGAAAAAACGTTGTACTTTTTATTCTGCCCGTATAATCCCATCCCCTACTATCATAGCGAACTTTCCATTTCCCTTCCTGATATGTCTTTGCCGCCGCATGATTTTCTTTCATTGTCTCATAGGAATTCTTTCTTTCACAGCCAACGATTATATATGATATTAACAAAACGGCAATAAACGCCTGTATATATATTCTTTTCTTCATCTACTCAGCTTCCTCTCATAATCCTGTCAGCCGACAAGCTTTGTGCTGTCGGCTGACAGATAATGTTAAGCCATGATACTTAATTCTGATCCCATTTAGTATCAAAATCTACCGTACCAATGCCATATGCATGGTATGCAACACCTGTTCCGCCTGACCTAGGCGAACTTGCCGTTGCCGTTGGTTTGCCATAGCCAAAGCCCCACTGTCCATAATATTCAGCTCCTGCAGCCATATTGAGGCCTACTCCCGCTGCATCATAGCCCGAGACTTTCGTATAACTGTAATACCCATCCGAGGCATGTCTCCTTGAACCAGTGGCATTAATGCTATTCGCTGCATTTACCGCAGGCGCTGCCGCGCATACCACCATGACCATCAGTGTCAGAACTGCCAGTACCTTCTTTCCGTTCATCATCAGTTTCTTCATATCTAAAACACTCCTTCCTCTCTCGGCGGATTTCATCTGTCCGCTCTTTGTAACGCCGCACCCAAACAATATTATCCATTTTAACCTCCGGCAAATCCGCGGCAAGACCTGCCAATTTCCACCTCCTTTTTCATTTGTATTTGATAAGCTTATCATTTGTATCTTTAAGGCAGCCTAAGGCTGCTCTTGATACCTTCTTTATCAGTTATGTAATAACTGTTCCGTATATCTGTTTTTCTGTGATATACTTTATAAATAAAATATTATGCCAACGCAAGTATTTTGTCAAGGGATTTTTCGGAAATTTTCAACCGCAAAAAGCATATTTATATATATCACTCACAAAACAGGCATTTTTACTATAGAAAAAGCAATATAGAACATAAATTATTTTTGCCCCAACAAATCCATGTTTCCTCACGTTTGATTACCTTTCCCTCACGGATAATACTTTTTAAATTAAATATTTACTTTCCAAATCAATTATGGTATATTATAATATATGTTACAGGATGAAAATATTTAACCATATTTTATCTACAGCCGTAACATACGTTTTGTACAGAAAGGCCATTATGAGTAAAAAAATCAGAATAACGGGAAATGAGGATGCCTTTGCTGAAAATCTGCAGAACTGCCTCGGTGAGATGCTGATACTATTCATGCTCAAGCAGAGACCAATGTATACTTACGAGATTACGCAGGAAATCAGCCGGATTAGCAATGGCGCCTTTACCTATAAGTCTCTCTACCCTTATATCTATCGTCTGAAAAATGCTGACTGTATTAGTGAGGAGAGTAAGGAGGTGGAAAAGAACAGGACAAGGATTTATTTCAATATTACAGCGCATGGGCGGGAACATCTGGTGAATATCAAGAGAAAATACCGGGAGCTGACTACTGCTGCCAACATTATCTTGGACCTTGATGAAATGATATACTAAGGAGTGCAACATGGCAAACGTACCAAATGATAAAATATCAAGAAAATTTATACGAGAAACAAAACAATTATTAAATTGCCCGAGAGACTACCGCAAGCAGTTTATCGCGGATTTGCAGGAAAGCCTGGCAAAATTTATATCGGAAAACGAATCTGTCGATGAATCTGACATTATCAGCTACTTCGGCACACCCGATGATTTGGCGCAGACTTATCTGGACAGCATTCCGCAGGAGGAACTGTCCGCATATACACGCAACAGGAAACTTCGCATTATCATCATATTCCTTGTTCTGATTCTCTCGTCAGGCATCACCGTCTCTTACCTGTCTTATGAAGCTTATGTATCTAAAAAATTAAGAGTAATTAAGATAGAAGAAACCATTAAGACATTGGATGAGGACATAGAATAAGATAGATTTACCAACAGAGAGGGGAAACCTAATGAAGAAATTAATTGTTATCTTAACCGCATTTACTTTAATTCTGAACACAGCAATTGTCTCCAATGCAAGCGCCGGCGCGGCTGAACCCTGCGCTCCATACGGAGACACTGAAATTGTAGATTTGGGCGATGGCTATACCGTAGAATATGAAATTACGGAAATCAACCCTAATGCCCGCGCCAGCACGAAGACCGTTGAAAAAACCGCCAACTTTAAAAGGGACGGTGTGATAGTAGCGACCATAGTACTGACAGCATCTTTTTCCTACACGGGTTCCTCTGCTACCTGCACCAGTGCTTATGCTGGTTATTCCATGTATCACGGATGGGATTACAGCAACAGGTCAACCACCCGCAGCGGAAACACCGCTAAAACAAGCGCAAGAATATCAAACGTTTATTATGCTGATGTAGAAGTAACTCTGACCTGCAGCAACACTGGCGTAGTCTCCTAGCATCGGTTGCAGGACTAATTTCAGGCAGCTCCAAGCCGCAAGACCCTGTAAGTTTTTGGGTTTTGCGGCTTGTTTCCATTTGAACCTGAGCTTTATGACAGACTTGTCGCTTTGGTTTGTTCACTAATTTTTCCGTAATATATTCATTTCTTCGCTAGTTTTTCTGTAGCAATCATTCAGAAGACCGTTATGCCACTATGCTGGCATATAACTTAAAAATAACATATAGCAAATTTCTCTAAATGCATCTAATCTACAGCAAACCCTAAGGGGTTTATAAAAAACACAAAATGTAATTAATTATCTTTCATTCAATGAAGATTTTTGATATAATATGTAAGAAATTATCGTATGAGGGGGAGAGAATATGATAGTAAAGTTACTTTTCACAATAATTGTTTTTATTATTTGTGCAATACTTTATTTTAAGTTTAGGGAGAATGAACATTCTCTTGGTTTTGTTATTGTTACCGGGCTTATTTCTGCAATTCTCGTGAACATACTCATTCCAACAAATATATCAATATTTGATATTTTTAATTATACAGAACAAATATCAAATGATGCCCAAACCAATAATGCGGAAACAATTTCTCCTGGTGAGGAGGAATTTATTTCTGATGAAAATGAGTCTATTCCTGATAATATGATAACCAAAGAGCCAGAAGAAACGCCAGAAAAAACACCAAAAGAAACGCCAGAAAAAGCGCCGGAAGAAGCACCAGAAGAAGCACCGGAAGAAATATCAACAGCAAAAACTGAAGTACCAGAACTTACTATTCCTCCATTAAATTCTTTAGACAAGAATATAAATAATATTGCGGATAATCTTTTAGAAATTGAACCTATTGCCCTTAACTATTTAGAAGGAAACATTACAAGCGATGACCAATTAGACACTTATACGTTTATCCCACTAATAGATGGTACATATCGTTTTGAAACCATGGATATGTTAGGCGGCGTGAAAATTAATCTTACTATTCTTAATCAAACTGGAAAATCAGAAAATGAAACATCTTATGGAATTGAAAATGGTGAAGGATTGACTATTGAAAATATGGTTGCAAACGAAAAATATACTATTCAAGTCGAACAATATTCTAGCTATAGTCCATACAAAATTTTACTTGGACCACAAAAAAATATTGTAAATATTGATGGTAACATCAACCAAGTTACTGACAGCATACAATACACTGATCAGCGAAATATTTACAGGTTTACTCCCCCTTTAAATGGACGTTATCGCTTTGAACTAGATGAAATGATTAGCGGAGCTAAAGTGAATCTTATTATATGCAATCCTGGCGGCGAAATAGTCGGTGAAACCTCCTATGGAATTGAAAATGGTGAAGGATTGACTATTGATAACATGATTGGTGGTGAAACTTACTGTATTTACATCACACAATATAGAAGTTATGTAAATTATAAATTATTAATTGGATATCAAAAAGAAACAGTCCAACTCAATGGTGAAACAGAGATTTCAGATAGCATTCAATATAATGCTCAACTTAATCAATATCAATTTACCCCTCAAATAAGCGGACGATATAGATTCGAAATTTCCGATATCATCAGCGGTGCAAAAGTTAACATGGCCATATTGAATCAATCCGGCGGGGAAACAGACAGTACATCTTATGGCATATCCAATCATGAGGGATTAACAATAGATGATATGGTTGCCGGCGAGACTTATACGATACAAATTATTCAATATAACTCATATAGTCCATATAAACTAAACATCGGATACCAAAAACAACCTGTACAACTAAACGTAAATAGTGTTTCAGACACAATACAATATACACAACAACAAAATATCTATTATTTTAGCCCACAATCTGATGGCAATTATACTTTTATAATTGATGATATGGTAAGCGGAATGAAAATAAACATTTCTTTATATAACGAAGGCGGAGAATGTATAGACGAAACCTCATATGGTGCAGAGAATGGTGATGAATTGTTAATAGAGAATATGATTAAAGATGAAACATATACTATTTACATTACGCAATATGAAGGAGATGGTTCCTATTTGATGTTTATTAAATAAAACTTCAGAATTTAGGAAGCTTACACTTCTGCTTGTAATTTTTACGGCATTGGCTTACATAGACCGGCATAAAAAGAAATAGCATCCTTGAACCGTCCAAGGTTTAGGATGCTATTCTTATGGTTTATTCAATAAAGACTTTTGTGGAGGCTGTAAAAAATCTTGTGTCTATGAACTTTAGACTTTCCTGATAAGAATTA
>CAJTYM010000030.1:0-28235 GCA_910583835.1 uncultured Lachnospiraceae bacterium
AGATTATGGCTGAATATTTATCACCAGGCGTATATGTAGAGGAATTTGATTCAGGCGGAAAGCCCATGGAAGGCGTTGGTACAAGTACAGCCGGATTTATCGGTCTTGCACAGAGAGGGCCAACGGAAGGGGTTCCGCAGCTTGTCACCAATTTTGCAGATTTTAAGAGAAAATTTGGCGGGTATCTTTCGGAGAATGAGTATGGGGAATACCGGTTTTTGGCGTATGCGGTAGAACACTTTTTTGTGAACGGCGGTTCACGCTGTTTTATTTCCCGCGTAGCGCCCAGCGACGCCAAGCCCGCTCGTGCCAGGGTTCCGGCACAGGACACTGTTCTTAAGGTGCAGGCGAAAAACCCCGGCATGTGGGGCAACAGCATGAGTATTGTCGTAACGCCCGCAAGCAAGGCGAAGACCCAGATTTTGGAGGAGCTTGAGACCGCGGATGGAAAGCAGTATTCCGTGAAGAGCTCTGTAGGCTTCAACGAAGGGGATGTAGTTGTATACAAAGACATGACAAATGTGGTATACAACCGTGTAGTAAAGAGTCAGGACAATATCATTGTATTTGAGAAAGAATTCGAGCAGGATGTGGTGGATAAGAATCTGCTGCCCAAGAAAGTGATTTCCACCTGTGAGTTCAACCTGGAAGTGAAGTATGACGACATTGTGGAGTTCTATGAGAATCTGTCTTTCAATGTGTCCATACCGAATTACGTTGACAAGAAGACGGCGAAGTCTGACTTGATTGTTGCCGAGTACATCGGCAGCAAGAAAGCAGAGATAATGGCGCCGTTTGACGAGATTGCCGGGGCAGACCCGGAGAAAGCATTCTGCGTAGTCGCCTTAAAGGGCGGCAGCAATGGTTCTGTAGCCAATATCAGTGCCGCGGACTTTATCGGCGTGGATAAGGGAGCCGGGAAACGTACCGGCATCCAGGCATTTTTGGATAACGACAGCGTTTCCATTATGGCGGTACCAGGTGTAGTAGACCCCAACGTGCAGCTGATGCTGGTTGCTCATTGTGAGAACCTTGCCAGCCGCTTTGCCGTGCTGGATATGCCAAGGGATGCCAAGAAGATTGATGACATTATGGCGCACAGGGATATCGTTGACAGCAATTATGCAGCTATGTACCATCCCTGGCTGGAAGTATTTGACCCATTGGATAAGAAGAACCTGGCGATTCCGCCTTCTGGCTCCGTCATCGGCATCTATGCCCGCAGCGATACCTCAAGGGGCGTACATAAAGCGCCCGCCAATGAGACGGTACGTGCATGCGTAGGGCTGGACTGCCAGTTTAATAAGGGTGAGCAGGATATCTTAAACCCTAAGGGCGTCAACTTAATCCGTTCTTTCCCAGGACAGGGCATCCGTGTCTGGGGCGCGCGCACAGCGAGCAGCGACCCAAGCTGGAAATACGTCAATGTACGCCGCTTGTTCATCTTTATTGAGGAAAGCATCAAGGCGAACACCAACTGGGCAGTGTTTGAGCCGAACGATGAAGTTTTGTGGGTGCGTGTAAAACGTACGATAGACGTATTCCTGACAGGACTTTGGAGGTCAGGTGCACTTGCCGGCTCCGCGCCGTCTGAAGCGTTTTTTGTTAACTGCGGCAGGAATACTATGAGCCAGGATGACATTGATAATGGAAGGCTTGTCTGCGTCATCGGCATTGCGCCGGTGAAACCTGCTGAATTTGTAATCTTCAGAATTTCGCAGAAAACAGGTGATTCTGTATAAGCGTTACTGTTAACAAAAACATTTCTTCAAAAATAATTAGACAGAAAGGAGCGTTGTGAAGAGATGGCAAGTACTCCATATGGAAAATTTAGATATAAGGTTGAAATTGACGGCTTAGAGGCAGGCGGCTTCTCAGAGGCATCCGGGTTTGACGCATCGATTGATGTGATTGAGTACCGCGAGGGCGACATGGTACAGACGCCGCTGAAACTTCCCGGACTGAAAAAGTATGGCAACATTACATTGAAACAGGGCGTTGCAGATTCCATGGTAATGTATGAATGGATGATTGCGGGCGTGGAAGGCGAAGTGGAGCGCAAGACGATTACGATTACCATTTTGGATGAGACGGAAACGGCTACGGCTTCCTGGCAGGTAATCAACGCATGGCCGGCAAAATATACAGCGCCGGACTTCAATGCGACATCTTCAGAGGTTGCAATTGAGAGCCTTGAGATTGCCCACGAGGGAATGACCAGGGTATCTTAACAACGGTAAAACTATGCCCCGGGCAATGGCTGCCCGGGGCAGATAGGAAAGCAGGGTGGCAAGCAGATGTTTGAAACAGAATTTTCTTTTGTCCTCCCCAAAGGCTATGTGGACAGGGATGGCAATTTGCACAAAGAGGGAAAGATGCGCCTGGCAACAGCGGCAGATGAGATTATTCCGCTGCGTGACCCCAGGGTCCAGCAGAATCCGGGATACCTCGTGATAATCTTGCTCTCAAGGGTAGTCACCAGCCTGGGGACGATGCCAGCGGTGGACACCAAGGTGATAGAGGGCTTATATACGCCGGATTTGGCATACCTGCAGGATTTATATGAAAGGGTCAACCAGGCGGAGATTCCTGTGTACCGCACGGTCTGCCCCCATTGCGGGGAAGAGATAGAGGTGTCCGTAAATTTTATGGAAGCCGGGCTATAAATTTATATCCGGCGGACAAAATTTATGAGGAGGCGGCGTTTGTCGCCTATTATGTGCACTGGGGCAGGGATGATATCTTAAGGCTTACGCACCGTGAACGGCTCCGCTGGTGCCAAGAAATTTCGGACATCAATCGGAAAATCAGCCGTGAGCCGGTGAAGAATGATATTTTCAAGATGTAAGGAAGATACCGCTGGTATTCTATGAGCAAATGTGGCTGCGCGCAGAGGTGATAAGAGATGGGGATGCAGGACAATCTTGCGAAACGCACAAAGTTTAAAGTGATACTGGATGGAAAGCCGTTAGGGTTCTCCAAGGTATCCAATATATCGTCCACAATGGAATTTGAAACTGTTGTGGAGGGAGGGGTCAATGACAGGGTCCATTATCTGCCCAAACCGCGGCAGTCGCTGGACAAGCTGGTCTTGGAATATGGGATTGCCAGCGGGGAGCTGACACGGACCACCCTGACAGCGGGTTATGAACTCAAAAGAGGCATCATCATCATGGTCATGCCGGAGTCGGGCCTTGTGCCTACAGCGACCTATCAGGCAAAATGGGGAATTGTCACCAAATGGGAAATCGACACCTTGGATGCGACGAGCAGCGGCGTACTGATTAAGAAAGTGGAAATCTCCCATTATGGGCTGGAGGAAACAATCAATAAAATTGGCATATAAGAGATGCATATATGGTTTTGACAGGGTAATCAGATGTTAAAGTTAAGAGAGGCTTTTTCGCAAAAAATACATCTACATATCAGGCAGGATATGCTGCAGCGGCTGTGGGATAAATATGTTCCATCCGATGCTGCAGAGTATGGCAATATACAGCTTGTTTATCTGGGCAGGGAGACAGGGCAGCCAGAGGCACAGTCCCAGAAGATACAGTTGCTGGTTAGCCTTGTGCTCAAAAACAGAATCATGTGTATGGGACTGGAGAAAGCGCCCATCAAGACTGCGCTTGTCCGGGAACAGATGAAAAGCAGCTTGCAGCGCATGGAGAAATATTATCTGATGCAGCTAAAATGCTGTGATTTTGTGATGTTTCAAAAAGTAAGCAGCTATGTGGAGCTGCTTGGTCAGGCAGAGGCAAGCGACAGACGTTTTAAGGACTGGCAGAAAGAACATCAGGCGATTGAAAAACAGCGGGAGGAGTACCGGCTGTTCTCCTTGTTTTCTTCAGAAATGAAAAAATTCCTGGAGGAGCGTTCGTATGAGGCGATACGTGCCATAGAGGGGGAACTTTTGTCTGCGCTGCCAGAAAAAGAATACCAGAATCTGGCCAGACACCTTATCTGGCAGGAGCGGGAAACATTTCTCTCCTGTCTGGAAAAATGCGATAGGCTGCAATGCAATAAAATTATCAAACGGTTGGAAAAAAGCAGTAAGGAGTTAAGCATAAGGCTGTTCCAGAGCTGGGTTACGGGACAGGAGGCAAGTGTACCCCAAGTACAGAAAAACGTGCAGGATATGGGGGTTTCCCAGGTCCAGTTTGCAGGACAGGAGCTTGCAGAAACTGTCAGGGCGCTGGAACCCCAAGAGTATATGCTGTTTTACCAGCGGGCGGTAAGCGTGGTAAACGAGGAGACCGCAGACAGCCTGGTGGTATGGAAGAAAAAGAAAGAGAAGATGCTCCGCTATGTCAAGCGGCAGGAGCCGGAGAAGGTTTTTCACCTTCTGCAGCAGATGGAACAGTTTGCGGAGGAAATAGGCGCTGCTCCAGATGAAAATATGGCAATGGCTGCCAATGTTTTTCCTGAGAAGTTCCTGCAGCTTGAGGAACAGTATTTTCAGCAGGTAATCCAAGAGTTACGCGAGCAGGCGGCGTCTGTCCTGAACGACAAATCATATCAGGCGATTGCCCGGCGGGCGCATCATTTCCTGTGGAAAGAGGCAGATGAGAGGCTTGTGGGCGAAAGCAAGATGGAGGCAGATAAGGAAGGTCAGACTGCAGAACGCAGGTTTCTGACTGTGGGCGTCAGCCGGATTGCAGAACGCATAGAGCAGGAACTGGCGCTGCGGCAGGAGCGGTTAGAGGAGCGGCAGGCGCAGGTTTTTGTGAAATATCAGGATGCATACCGTGGAGTGTTGGGAACCATTAATCATGCACTGCAGGAGCAAAATCACGTATCGCAGTTTAGCGAAGAAATATTCTCGCTCCAGTCTAAGGGAAAGCTTGTGGAGGAGATATTCCAAAGCCAGCACAGAGGGGAATTCAGTGAAGAAGAAATTCACAGGTTATGTGAGCTTGGCAGGGTGTTTGCAAAACCGGATGCCATAGAAGAGGGGCAGGGCATATCCGGTGCAGGGCTTACATTGGCAGAGTATGCGGATGAGCGAGAGACCCAGAGGATACGGCAGGCGATTTCTTATCTCCGGGAACAGGAGGAGGAAAAGCAGTCAGAATTTATCGGGAATCTGGCAGAGGCAGCGATTATCTGGGAACAGGTACATGTGTCAGCCCGGCAGATTTCCCGGACGATGGAAGAACTGTCAGGACAGGAGCCTTTTGTACAGAATGCATGGGGCAGAGAAGAAAGACTGTCAGGATCTGTACAGAATGCGCAGGACAGGACAGAAGAAGGGCAATTACAGCAGATAGTGGGGAGGATAACGGAGACTTTCTGGCAGGGCGCAGAAGGGGAACGTGGAAAAGAGCAGATACAGATTCCAGAGAAAAGGATACAGGAAATTATATCAAGGCGTATCAAAGGGGAGCAGGGAGAAACGTATCTGCAGGTTACAGAGGAAAAAATAAGAGAATATTATCGAAAGAATGAAGAAAAAATAAAAGCGGTTTATAGAAAGAATATTGAAGAAGAACAGAGAGAAGCAGCCCGCAGGAATGAAGAGCAGAGGGCAGAAAGAATCTTTGCGCAGATTCCGGGGAAAGTTGTGCAGGAGATATTCCAAAGCCAGCACGGAGGGGAATTTGGCGAAGAGGAAATTGAGAAAATCTGTGACCTTGGCAGGGTGTTTGCAAAACCGGATGCCATAGAAGAGGGACAGGACATGATTTCTTATCTCCAGGGACTGGAGGGGGAAAAGCAGTCAGAATTTATCGGGAATCTGGCAGAATCCATGTTTATCTGGGAGCAGGTACAGGTGTCAGCCCGGCAGATTTCCCGGGTGATGGAAGAATTGTCAGGATTTGCAGAGAACGCACAGGGCAGGCCAGAAGAGGGGCAATTGCAGCAGCTAGTGAGGAGAATAACAGAAACTCCATTGCGACGGCAAGCAGAAGAAGGGCAGATTCAACAGATAGTGGCAAGAATAACGGAAACTTTCTTGCAGGGCACAGAGGGGGAACGAGGAAAAGGGCAGATACAGATTCCAGAGAAAAGAATACAGAAAATCATATCAAGGCGTATCAAAGGGGAGCAGGGAGAAACGTATCTACAGGTTACAGAGAAAAAAATAAGAGAATATTATCGAAAGAATGAAGAAAAAATAAAAGCGGTTTATTTAAAAAATATAGAAGAACAGAAAGAAACAGCCAGTAAGGATGAAGAGCAGAGGGCGGAAAAAATCTTTGCGCAGATTCCGGGGAAAGTTGTGCAGGAGATATTCCAAAGCCAGCACGGAGGGGAATTTGGCGAAGAGGAAATTGAGAAAATCTGTGACCTTGGCAGGGTGTTTGCAAAACCGGAGGCCATAGAAGAGGGGCAGGACATGATTTCTTATCTCCGGGGACTGGAAGAGAAAAAGCAGTCAGAATTTATCGGGAATCTGGCAGAATCAATGTTTATCTGGGAGCAGGTGCATGTGTCAGCCCGGCAGATTACCCGGATGATAGAAAAATTGTCAGCACAGGAGCCTTTTGCACAGGGCAGAGAGGGAGAACCGTCAGGATTTATAGAGAATGCACAGGGCATTGCAGGAGAGGGTCAATTACAGCAGATAGTGAGGAGAATAACGGAAACTTTCTTGCAGGGCACAGAGGGGGAACTGGGAAAAGGGCAGATACAGATTCCAGAGAAAAAAATACAAAAAACCTTGTTAAGGCGTATCAATGGGAAGCAGGGGGAAACGTATCTTCAGATAACAGAGAAAAAAATAAGAGAATTCTATTTAAAGCATATAGAAGAAAAACAGCAGGAATCAATTGCAAAGAATGGACAGCAGACTTCAGAATTAACATATACGCAGGTTCTGGAAAAAGTGGCAGAGGAGATATTCCAAAGCCAGCACAGAGGGGAATTCAGCGAGGAGGAGATTGAGAGAATCTGTGGTCTTGGCAGAGTGTTTGCAAAACCGGATGCCACAGAAGAGGGACAGGACATAGGCGGTGAAAGGCTTGTGGCATCATGGACTGCAGACGAGCGGGAAACGCAGAAGATGCAGCAGGCGATTTCTTACCTGCGGGAACTGGAGGAGGAAAAACAGTCAGAATTGCAGAGGATGGATGAGGCAAAGCCCGCGCATGTGCCATATAGCAAATTGTGGGAGTGGGGCAGGGCGCTGCTGTTTCATGAGAAAATGCCGCTCCCAGGCGATATGCGGATAGAGGGTGTGCAGGATTTAGATAGATTGCAGCAGGAAAGGGCTGGCGATACAGGCAGCCTGCAGCAGGAAAGGGCTGGCGATACAGGCAATCTGCAGCAGGAGGACGTGCAGACGGATATCATACGCCGTCAGATAGAGGCAGCAAAAGACAAAAACAACTTAAGGCAGCTGATTGTACAGATTAATCATCAGGCGTTTTCCCGGCAAGATACACAGGAAGACATCCTCGTATATGCGGACAGCCAGCTCCATGCACTGCCGGTAAAAGATTTGCTCCGCTATCTGCGGGAATTAGATGAGAGGCAATATGGGGAATTCGTCAGGCAGATGTCCCAAGTTATGGGGATCCAGTGGCAGTTACATACCGCACAGGAGAAGACAAAAGACGATGCGGAAAATCCACAGGAGGGAGCGGGGCTCAACTATCTGCAGCCGCAGGGAAGAGCAGAAGAAATGCAGGGTGAAACATACTATCTGCAGCCGCAGGAAAGAGCAGAAGAAATGCAGGGTGAAACATACTATCTGCAGCCGCAGGGAAGAGCAGGCAATCAACAGGCAGAGGTTAGCCATATTGCCATGAGGCAGACAGAAGACAGCCAGCGTCTGGCGGCGGCATATCCAGAACTTGCAGTGCGTATCCAGGAATTTGAAAGGCAGAGGCATCAGCTTACGCAAAAGAGCATGCAGGCTGCCAGACAGGAATTTTTCTACCAGCCGCCTCAACAAGATACCGCACCCCAGGCAGCAGATGCAGGAGAACTGGATTTGCGGCAGGCGGTGTTACCCATAAGCGGGGCAAAGGAGCTGCAGTACTCCATGCAGAATGCATTTGTTTCCGAGGAGGAACAGCAGCAGGATAAAATGCGTATGCGCGAGGAAACCATACAGATGAAGTCTGCGCAGGAGCAGCTTGGCAAGAAGCTGCAGGAAATGGAAACGCAGCTAAGGAAAGTGGAGACAGCGGCAAATGCCAAAGAGGACGTGCGGGCGTTTGCTGACCAGGTAAAAAGGCAGCTTTATGAGGAACTCCATGTGGAGAAGCTGCGCAGGGGGCTGATTTAGCTGCCATAAACAAAAAGCATTAAAATATTTATTTGAGAAAGCGAGGGATTCTTGTGGGACTGACGAAAGCGAAACTGGAAATTGAGAAAGAAGTAGGAAAAAGCGTGATAGATGTGCTGTTCAATCCTTCGGAATACCAGCTGACAGACGGCGCCAATTACTCTGAGAAGAAAGTGCCGGGGCTGGATGGACCGATTATCCAGTATGTTTCCGGGGAGGCCACGGAGTTGTCCCTCAGTCTTTTTTTGGATACATACGTGCCCCAAAAACCAAAGTCGCTGTTGTCTTTCGGCGGCGGAGGTTCGGATAGTTCCACGGATGTCTCCAAGATTACCAAGCAGATTGCCGATGCGACTTCCATAGACGGAAGCCTGCACCGTCCGCCTAAAGTTACGTTTAAGTGGGGTTCGCTGAAATTTAAAGGCGTTGTGACGAAATTTAACCATACTTATACGATGTTTACGGAGAGCGGGATGCCGGTTCGTGCCAAGGTAAACCTGACGTTTAAATCCCTGATATCTCCCGATGATACCAGGAGAAAGTCGCCGTTTGAATCCCCCGACCGCACCAAATACCGCACCATCCGCCAGGGGGTAGGGCTCTGGGATATAGCCAACATGGAATATGGAGACCCGGATATGTGGAAAGTGATTGCCCGGGCAAACGGGATTATGAATCCTTTGGATGTCAAGCCGGGGCAGGTGGTGAAGCTTCCGGCAATATAAGGATTTATAAAGGAGTGGGATAGAGATGGCAAAGGTGACGATGTCAAGTTTGGCAACAAAATATAAAAATTTTATGGTGCCGGCGCTGAAAGTGAAAAGCGATGGATTTGACCTCATTGGGCAAAGCGATTATGCCGTGGAATCCGTGGAAGTCACGCTGTCACAGTCTGCGGCGAGCGCGGCGGTAATCCGCCTGACAAATGTCTATGATTTGGAAGAACGCAGCTTTGTCGATGATGTCAGTTCTGATTTTATCCTGGGAAAATTGGTGGATATTGAGATGGGCTATGGTTCCTCCCTGACCTCCATGTTTTACGGATATGTGGACGAAATCACGTATGAGCTTTCGGAAAACCCTTCCGTGAGGGTAACGGCGGTGGACGTCCGCCGGATGATGATGGGCAGCAAAAAAAGCAATATTTCACACAAAGTAAAAAGCTATTCGGATGCTTTTAATGAAGTGGTAAAGAAATATAAGATTGCGTATAAGTCGACAGATGTAGATGCAACAGACAAACTTGAGGCAGAATGCATTATCCAAAACGGCAGCGATTATGATTTTATCACAGAAGAACTGTGCCGGAAAGGGAACCGGGACTTTTTTGTCCATGCGGGGAAACTCTATTTTAAGAATATTTCGGCGGAACTGTTTTATACGGTGGAGATGGAGTGGGCGAAAGATTTTATCTCTTTCCAGAGAAAGGCATCTTTCCAGGACGTCGTCATAACAATCATGGGGCAGGATGCGGACAAGAAAGAGGAAGTAACGGCGGAGGTAAAGGTTAAGGCAGACGATAAGCAGAAATCGCTTGTGAAGAGTGAAGATACGCAGATGGATGCCGCGGTGGAGGATAACAGCGACGCCAAAAAAATCGCCGAGCACAAAGCGGATGAGATGAAAAAGCAGGCGCGGCAGGCGACCGGGGTGTGTATCGGAATCCCGGAAATCCAGCCGGGGGGCAGGGTACAGATAAAAAAGGGCGACAGCAGGCTGATTGATGGGACGTACGATATTATGGAAGCGAAGCATTCGTTTAGCGGCGATGGTTACCGGACGACTTTTGAAGTGGGAGGCTGGAAACGTTGAATTTTTACGATGAGCTGTTGAAAGGTAAGACGGAAGACAAGACATACCCGGAGGTGACAGCCCCAGGGCTGCTCAATGCCATTGTCAAAGATATCTGGGATGAGCAGCATAAAGGCATGATAAAAGTAGAGTACCTTATGGGGGAAGAAAATAAAAAGACCTCTGACTGGGTGAGGGTGATGGCGGGCTATGGCGGAAATGGATTCGGCAATTACTGGCTGCCGGAAATCGGCTCGGAAGTCCTGGTGGGATTCATCCATGGCAACATGAACATGCCGGTGGTGCTGGGCTGCCTTTGGAATGGGAAAGATAAGCTGCCGGAGGGGGCTGCCAGTGAGAAAAATGAGACCAAGACCGTTATAACCAAGGGCGGTCATAAAATTATTTTCACTGAGACACAGGGTAAGGAAAAGATTACGGTAAATACGCCCAAGGGCCTGGAAATTCTTCTGGACGATGAGAAAGAAGCCATCCATGTGCAGGACAAGGAGAAAGGCAACAGCATAATCATGGACTGCAAAAATGGGACTATGGCGCTGAAAGCCAAGAAAGAGTTTTCCGTCACGATAGGGACCAAGGAAGTCATGAAGGCAGATGCGGACACCATCAAGCTGACCTGCGGCACGATACAGGCGGACGCACAGCAGAAGCTGAAGCTTAAGGGGCAGACGACCTCCATCCAGGGAACCAGCGTGAAAGTAAAGGCAGATGGGGAAATGGGGCTGCAGGCGTCAGGAATGGCGCAGTTAAAAGGCAGCATGGTGAAAATAAATTGATTTTGGAGGTGCCTGTATGAATGCATGGGACAGCGTGAAAGCATTTCTGGGGACAGGCTGGAAGTTTCCGGTGGAGATTGACGGCGCGACCGGGCGCATCAAAATGTCATCCAATGAAGACAGCATAAGAGAATCCATCCGTATCATTATCGGCACGAGGCCGGGGGAGCTGCCGATGCATCCGCATTTTGGCTGCGGGCTTCAGGATTATGCGTTTGAATCGCCGGATTATACAACGCTCTATTCCATGAAGACGGAGGTGGAACATGCGTTAGTCCGCTGGGAGCCAAGGATTACAGAGGTCAATGCCGAGGTCAGCGATGAACGCATTGAGGATGGGATTTTGCTGATAAACGTAAGTTATGTCATCCGTTCTACCAACAACCAGTACAATATGGTATATCCTTTTTATATCAATGAAGGGGAATAGGGAAAGGAGCAGCTATGGATATTCCGCAGATGGAGAGAATGTCAAAGAAAGACATCATCAGCTATATGAGGGAATGTGCGAAACAGTATGTCCCGGAGTGGCGGTACGATGAGAGCCAGCCCGATGCCGGAACTGCCTTGGCATCCATCTTTGCTGACATGATGTATGACAATATCAAAAAATTTAATATGTCCGTGGCTGGAGACCTGTTTTCCTTTTTTGATGGGGTGGGGGCAAAGCTTTATCCTGCGAGCCCGGCAGAAGGATTTGTGGTATTTGGGCTGCCGGAAGGTTATGATGGGGAGGCGGAGGTTCCCAGGGGAACAAGGCTGCTTGCACAGACGGAGGACGAGCCGCTGGTGTTTGAGACCCAGGAGGAAGTCCTGGTCCGGCCGTTGGAGATTGGGCGGATTTTCCTTGCAGACCCCAAGGCGGATGCCATTTATGACCTCTTTGACGGGAAAAAAGAGCTTACGCCATCGTTCTTTTTATTTCAGGGAGGGTCTGAAAACCTGCAGGGACACCGACTGTTTTTCTGCTTTGGGCAGGAGCTTTCCGTCACAAGCTATGCCAGCGCCCAGCTTTCCTTTGTGCCGGCGGATAAGAGGACGGATGAGGAACAGCTGCGGCAGGCATTCTGCGACTCCTCGCGTGTCCGCTTTTACTATGGGGCGCAGGAAGGATATAAGCGTATCACGGATTATACATATGAAGAGGGAAAGCTCTGCTTTAAGCTTGCCGGCGGGGAGCAGGGGATTGCACCTGCTGAGGAATTCTCTTCCCTGCATGTGATTTCCATGGAAATACTTGATGCGGCGTTTTTTTCCAGGCTTTATCTGCGGCAGGTATCGCTGGCAACGGAATGTCTGGGCCGTAAGCCGGATTTCATCAATGTAAAGGGGACGGACCAGGAAATTGAGGAATTCCTGGCATTTGGCGAGAACCCCTCCCTCTACGATGAATGTTATATCGGCAGCGGAGAGATATTTGCCAAAGCGGGGGCGCATGTCTGCGTGGAATTTGACCTGGACTTTGTGAGGATTCCGCTGGAGGAGATTGCAGCGGGGGTAAAGATAGCCTGGAAGCGGATTATGCGCAAACAGGAGTTTGTGCCGGAGGAGGAATACGACATCACAATCCGTGAGGTCATATGGGAATATTACAATGGTTTTGGCTGGAAGCGGCTGGCGGTCTCCGGCAGGTATGCCAATCTGTTTTCCGTGGAGGATGGGCTGAAAGGCGTACGCAGGCGCATGGAATTTACCTGTCCGCATGATATGCAGCAGGTCCTGGTCAATTCGGCGGAGAACTACTGCATACGTGCGAGGATTATCCGCATGAATAATGCGTATAAGACAAAAGGCGCCTATATTGCCCCTGTGGCTGGCAATTTTTCCCTGAGTTACAGTTATCAGCAAAGGCCGCTGCAGCCGGAGGTTATCTTTCAGCAGGACAATATGGAACTTTTAAGCTATTCGGCGGAGGAAATGAGCGCCAAAGGGTTTGCCTTTCCGGTATGCAGGGCGTTGGCAGAGAAACAGAAATCCTGCTATGTCGGATTTGCGCAGCCGCCTATAGGCGGTCCGCTGAAGCTTCTGTTTGTCATGCATGACAGCGTACAGGACAGCCTGCCGGACATTAAATGGGAATACCTGTCAGAGGAAGGCTGGAAGGAGATGCACCCTGCTGATAGCACGAAAGGGTTTGCGCATACCGGCATGGTGTCCTGGTATGGGCGCAGGGACAGCAAACGCGAAACATTGTTTGGGGAGGAACTGTTCTGGATCCGCCTAAGCAAAGGGAATGAGAAAGATTTGTCCGATGATTTGGATAACTGCCCCAAAGTGGAAGGGATTTATGCCAATGCTACCAGCATTTTAGGCGTTGAGACCGTGGAAGAATCGTTCGGGCTTTGGCCTCATGCCGAGGATAAGCGCATACAGCTTTCTTATGGGGACATCTGCAGCCTGCAGGTATGGGTGCTGGGCAAAGAAGATTACAGGGACAGCCAAAATGCCAGGTGGGAACTGTGGTCAGAGACAGAAGAATTAAGCAAGGGCAGCGGCATCCGCAAAGAATATATGGCGGACAGGCGTGAGGGAACGCTTATTTTCCCCAAATATATGGAGGCGGCTGGTAAAAATGAGCACGGTGAAATCGAGGTGCATGTGGAATACAGCTATTGCCGGGGGGAGAAAGGGAACGTCCCCATTGGCGAGATTAACCAGCTTGACCGCACGGTGGGTTTTATCAACAGTGTCTATAACCCCATGGCAACGGTATGCGGGCTTGCCGATGAAGAGGTTATGGAGGCTGTGGCAAGGAGCGCCGGTTTCCTGCGCCATGGCGGGCGATGTGTTTCCGCCAGTGATTACGAGGATTTGGCGAGGGAGGCGACAAGGGACATCTGCAAAGTAAAATGTTTTGCCGGGTATGATGAGAATGGCAGCCGCAGCCAGGGGGCCATTACCTTGGTGGTGCTTCCGAAAGATTATGGAGAGAGTTCTTATATCTTTGAGCGGACCAGGAAGAAGATATATGATTACCTGTCAGAGCGCATGGACCAGAATATTGTCAATCTGGGGCATTTCCATATTGTGATGCCGGATTTGATACGGCTGGATGTGAAAGTGGCGCTTAAGCTGGCGCAGGAAAAGGAAATCTTTGCTGCCACCAAAAGGGTGCGGGAGGAACTGGAGCGTTTCTTGAATCCCCTGTATGGGAATTTTTACGGAGACGGCTGGGAAATCGGCGTGCTTCCCGATAAAAACCAGATTACCCATGCCTTGAAACAGGTGGAGGGGGTCAAGTATATCAGCCAGTTATCGCTGCGCAAGTACCGGGGCGGGCGGTTTGAGGAATATGAAGTCAACGAGGAACGGCTGCTGCCATTTTACCGGCTGCCCAGAAGCGGCTTTCATGAGGTGGTTGCAGAGCCTTGACAGAATATAGGAAAAAGGAGCATGGGCAATGTTCTATAATTTGAATCTGGATGACAAATCTTATAGGGAAATTGAGGCGGACGCGGTATTTCAGATACCGGGGGAATGCCCGGACTGGACGAATTACAACCAGTCGGACCCGGGCATTATGCTGATTGGGCTGCTTGCATGGCTCAAAGAGATACAGCAGTACCATATCAGCCAGCTTTGCGGATGGAAACGGCAGAAGTATTTAAAGCTGCTGGGAGTTTCGCTGCGCCGTGCCTTACCAGCAAGAGGGTTTGTGAGTGCAGAGCCACAGGCGGGATTGTCTGCGCGCCATTTTCCGCTTCTGGCGGGAACGCGTTTTCTGGCAGGAGATATGGAATTTGAGACTGTGAAAAAAGAATGGCTCCATCCGCTGAAACTCATCGGGGCATACATACTCCGCGGGGAGACATTGGACCGTTACGTCAATATCGGCAATGATATAGAAAAACATATGCGCCTGTATCCGTTTGGGGAGTGGCCAGAGGAGGGAAATTGC
This sequence comes from uncultured Lachnospiraceae bacterium, assembly GCA_910583835.1. Classification (GTDB taxonomy): domain Bacteria; phylum Bacillota; class Clostridia; order Lachnospirales; family Lachnospiraceae; genus Petralouisia. The sequence goes on from CAJTYM010000030.1 coordinate 14,723, forward strand.
TGCTGTTTTGTGATAGACCGTGCGTTCAGCCAGGATGGGCAGACTGTAGTATCTTTTGGCATCCGCACACAGTATGAGGTGGCACGCAATAAAATCGAAGGAGATTTCATTCCGCTGGCGCGGCTCAGATGGGAATACCAGTCCCAAGAGGGCTGGGAGGAACTGCCGGTGGACTTCGATACAACGTATGCTTTTTTGCAGAGCGGCAAAATTGGCTTCCACCTGCCGCAGGAGATGGTGGAAGATGAGGAATACCAGGCATACCAGATTCGCGTGACGCTGGTGGAAAATGATTATGATGTGGCGCCCTTGATTGAGGATATGTATTTTAATGAGATAGAAGTGAGGCAGCAGCATTCCTACTGTGATTTTGAGGACTATGAGGTGGCTGTGCCGGATAGAGGGCCACAAGGATATTTGCTTTCCCTGAAATGCGGTATGTTTTTGGCAGTGGACGGACAGGCAGAACTATATATTGAGAAAGATGGCGGATATTTGCCAGTTCCGATAAAGCATAAAGAGCGCGCAGAGGATGGGGATGTAGTTTTTTTATTTGACAGGCCGGCTTGGGCAGAGGGTGGCAGGAACTTGTCATGCAGGCTCGCTGTCTATGAGCAGGGATTTTGGGAAAAGCGGGAACTTGGCATGGGCAATGGTTTTGCCAACCAGGAATACAGCCTGGATATTTCCGGTATCGTCTATGATGCGTTTGAACTTATGGTCTGCGACAGGCAGGATGGCAGGTTTTATCCATACAGCCGTGTGGAGGATTTTGATAACTGCAGGCCCCAGGATGAAGTATATGTCCTGGAACCTTTGGCAGACAGCCTGTTATTCGGGAATTGTGAAAATGGAATGGCACCGGATGGGGCAATACGTGTGCTGCGCCTTAGGGCAAGCAGCGGGAAATCCGGTAATATCAAGGCAGGAAAAATACGCGCATGCCTGCCATATCCAGAACTTTTGGTGGAGCAGAATAGGATGACTTATGGCGGCAGGGATAATGAGACCGTGGAGGAATGTTATCAGCGGCTGTGCCGCAGTTTAAAAGAAATCCATAGGGGCGTCACTTATGCCGACTATGAGCAGTTGGTAAAAAAGACGCCGGGCCTGCTGATCCGGGACAGTAAAGTAATTCCGGTATCTGCGGGGATGGAAGGACAGGAGAACCAGCAGGAAAACCAGATTTCCATTGTGGTGCAGCCCTTGAGCTATAAAGAGAGGGATGCGCAGCTGAGCGATAAATACAGGCGGAATTTAGAGCAGATGCTGCTGAAAAAGAAAATGGTCGGCACGACCATTAAGATTCTTAACCCAGAATATATAGGTATCTCCGTCTATGCGGAAATTGTTATCCAGCCGCATTTTACTGATGCGGAGGAACGCCTGGAAGAGGCGGTGCGCGCATATCTGGACGAAAAGTCCTGGGAGATTGGCAGGCCGGTTTCCAGCAGCGCGCTTTATGGGATTATAGATATCCTGCCCTGTGTGTGGCAGGCGAAATCTCTTTCTGTGGAAGCGAGGGGCAAGGGATTCCGCCACCTGGCAAATGGGGATGTGCAGCTGCCGCCAAATGGACTGCCGTATCTGGATGAAATGGATTTTCGCATTTTTACGGCGGGAGGGGCGATGCTGCCTTAACCTCTGTTTTGCTTTGACATACCACCATAGACTGAAGGGGCGATTTTGTGGAACAGCTTAGATATTATGTATTTAATAAAAAGAAAGATTTTGTGCTTGGCTGCTCAAAGAATATTCAGGTTACGGAGCAAGGGATTGCGCTGGAGGCTGGCAAAGAGAGCGGCAGTTTCTTCTCGCGTCTGTTGGACAGCGGGGAGGAAGGCAACCAGTGGCACCGTGCAGTCATCCAGAGCGAGGGGTTTGGGGATGATTCCATCCAGTTTTATTTTTACTGCAGCGATGAGGAGGGGGTGGCCGTGGATGGCAGGATTTACCGTTGGCAGGAACTGCTGCGGGATGAGGATATCTCTGTGGAAAAGAAGCGTAATATCATGAAGCCGTATTTGGCGCATGTTGTGCAGAATCCCCGGGATATACTTCTGTACCATGCCAGAGGGAGGTATTTATGGGTGGAAATCCAGTTGTTTTGCCAGGCAGGGTTCCATCCTAAAATCCGCCATATGAAAATATATGCCGGGAACCGCAGTTTTCTGTCTTACCTGCCGGCGATATACCAGACCGGCGGGAAAGAAGATTTCCTCAGAAGGTTCCTGGGATTGTTTGAAGCCATTTACCAGGATTTTGATGAGAAGATTGCAGCTTCCACGAAGCAGCTTGACCCTATGTCGGCGGAACCGGAGTTCCTGCATTGGCTGGCAAAATGGGTGGGGGTTGCCAATGCGCATCTGTGGCAGGATGACAAGCTGCGGCTTTTGCTGGAAGGGATTGTCAGCAAGAATTTAGTACGCGGCACCCGGGAATATATGGAGCACATGGTCAGCACTTTTACCGGGGAACGCCCATTTCTGCTGGAATACTGCGATATTGAGCAGTATCGGGGGAATGAAATCCCATACCGCAGCTTAAAACAGCTTTATGCATACGGACCTTATGAGGTGAGTGTGCTTGTAAGGGAACAGGCGGTGCCCTCGCTGCGGGAACAGCATGCATTGAAGAAGATGATTGAGGACATGAAGCCCGCGCATATCAGGATTCACCTGGTTATCATGCGTCCGGGGATTACCTTGGGGCAGAGCGTGTATGTGGGCGTAAACAGCGTGTTGGCAGCTTATGAGCGTGCAAACTTGAGCGGCATGGCATCAATTCCGTCTATGGTGGGCGAGGTCCAAACTCAGGCAAAGGAGGAAAAGGAAGAATGAAGAATTTAAAAAGCTTTCCCTTTGAAAGGAACCGTTATTTCTATGGGAAGCTGTTATCGGTAGAGGATTTTGAGACGGAACAGAAATATTTTAATGACAAGCGCAGGACAATCAACCGTTTTCTTTTTGGCTCCGGTGTGGTCTGCGGTCTTGGCGTTGTGGAAGTTGACGATGAGAGCATCTCTGTGGAACGGGGGCTGGCTCTGGATTTTGCAGGGCGTGAGATTGTCTTGGACGAACCGGCAGTGCGTAAGATTACGGAACTGGAAGGCTATGGCGGCGAGCAGGACGCAGATTTCTACTATCTGTGCCTGGAATACCGGGAGGAAGCAGCGGAGCTTATGCATAATGTGACGGGCGCTGCCAGCAAGAACAGCAGTGAGTATAACAAATATAAAGAGGGCTACCGTCTGTTTGTCACCCAGGAAGAGCCGGAACGCGAGATGTTTTCTCCCTCCAGGCTCTATGAAGAGCGCAGGACCGTATATCATGGGCAGGGTATCCGTATCCGCCATGTGCTGCCGAGGTTTTTGGAACTGGGGAAAGATACTGTTTTGCAGATAGAGGTGGAACATGATGGTGAACAGGAATTTTCTTTTGAATATGAACTGGAACTGTCGTTTCTGACAGGCAATGATGGAAACAGGGTGTATGTCCGTTTTGAAGAAAAAGACTGGGCAAAGGATAAAAAATACAGGCTGGAAATTCCCTTAAAAGCTGCCAGCGTATCGGATGTGCAAGCGGAGATTGCCCTGGTAAAAGACAGTTTTAAGCTGCATGTAGGGGGCAGGGACTACAGCGCTGCAGAACCTTGTGTCAGCCAGGCCCTCATCAGCAGCCTGGACGACTATGAGGCGCTGCAGGAACAGTATTATAAGACGGCAATGGATGACATTATGGGCAGTACGTTCCGGCAGGGTATTTACCTGGCAAAAATCAAGGTGGTACGTGCCGGCGGGGTCTGCCTGATTGACCATATTGAACCCTTGCCTTTTGCACAGAAGATCATGCATACGGAAGTTTCCGCGGCAATGATTGGCAGGCTTGTGGACGATGTGAAAAAAATCAAGCAGGACAGGCTGATGGAGGAGGAAAATAAAAAGGGCGGCAAGGAGCAAAAACCGCTGAAAGCCGCCTATGGGGAGGTTGTCTTTGAAGTCGGGCATATGCGCCCGGGAGAAATCCTCTATTCCGATGAAATCGTACATGGCTTGGGTTTTGGACCGGTTACGGTTGTGCTCAGTTATGAAGTCGAAGATGGATTTGCCGGAAATTCCCAGATAATGTTTGGCGATTCCTCCCTGTTCCAGAGCGAGAGCGGGTTTGCGGCCTCCCTGGGAGCGAAGCTGGAGCCAGAGCAGGGGACGTTTGAAATCGCCATGAAGATTATCAGAAACAGCAGTGCAAAGCGGGTGCAGGTACATTGGACAGTTTTGCGCAATGAGGCGCAGAAGCCCCAGTTGGCAAAGAAAAAGCATATCTGTATCCAGCCGGACAATCCCAATGTGTTCGTGGGCGACAGCGTGGTATTTACGGCTGTGATGGAGGGATTTAACGATGAGCGCCTGAAATGGAAAATCAAGGACCCTAATGGAGGGACCATAAACAAGAACGGCAAGTACACAGCGCCGGAGACGCCGGGGATTTACCATATAACGGTTACCAGCCAGGCATACCCCAAAGTGCAGGCGTCAACATTTGTAGTAGTACGTGAGAGAGAGTGAGTCAGATGGTAATTAAGTTTCAGGACACGCAGTATGAACTGATTTCAAAAATTAAGACGGCATGCTCCGGGGACATTGATTTGTACGCGGCATGTGAAGCTTCCCGGCAGGACAGCACAATTTATACCGTTGCCTGTATCAATGACATGGAGCTGGCGAGGAAGCTGATTCCTGTGACAACGAAGAAAAATATCAATTACACGTTTAAAGACCTCCATGCCAGTTTCAATGCGGATGGCAGGTACTATATCGTATTTAGCCATGCCAAAGGAAAGACCTTGCAGCAAGCCTTGGAGAAAGGCAATTACAGCCTGCAGGAGCGTCTGCTGTTGATGAAGAATATCTATGCGCGGATTTTTCTGCTCAACATGCCGGAATGCTTCCTCTATGAAGTATTGCGCAAAGATAATATCGTGGTGGATGATGATTTGAGCGTCCATTTCAATTATTTTTTTACGGATATAGATTATTATTGGAAAGTGCAGGAGCGGGACTGCATGAACCGGGTAAATGGGCTGGTGTATGAGCTGTTTGCCAGAGAGATAGAGCAGAAAAGCTCGCGGGAACTGATGAAGTATGCGCGGGACATGGCGGAGGGGCGTTTTGCTTATCTGTGGGACTGCTATGTGGCGTATGACAATATTTATGAGTCTGTGCTGACGAAAAGCGAACAGCAGCAATTAAAGCCCGGGCGCATCTGGTGGCGTGCCTGGGAGAGCTTTAAGAAAGTGTTTCCGAAAGTAAGGACGGTGCTTGCCGCCGCGCTGATTGTTTCGGCGGCTGCTTATTTGCTGTTTACCTTGCCGAACCCGGTTTTGTCGGACAAAGGGGTTTCTTTTCCGCAGATTGGGACCTTAGATATTAAGGAAAGGGCAAAGTGAGTGTTTTAAAGAAACACTGATTAAATCAGCGTTTCCCTAGAATTTTAGAGATAACCCGGATGGGAGGGATGAAGTATGCAGGGTGGATTGATTGGCCGCACAGCCAGAAGGCTGTCCCATATTTTGATGGCGCCGGTTCAGGTAGTCATCCGTAAAGGAAAGCGGATGCTCAGCCCGGATTCTTTTGCCTCTAAGGTATTGAGTGATGTGCGCAAGGGGATCAACCAGAAAAAGGATAAGAAAGAGCGCTCCATACAGGATTATTTTTCCTTTGGGCATTATTATGTGCTTAAGAGGATGGTTTATGTTATCCTGCTCGCCTCGCTGATTCTTCCTGTTCTGTATCTGAAACTGCTGCATCCCATTGTGGTGTCGCATTTTTTCACCAAGTCTATGGTGGTAAATTCGCCGGAGATGATTGGCTATACTGGGAAGGTGGAACTCTTTTCTGAGGATGGCAAGACCATGATTTTCAAGGGCAGCATGGAAGAGGGACGGATCAATGGCAAGGGGCAGCTTTATACATATGAAGGGTCGCTTTTATACGAGGGCAATTTTGAGATGGAAGCGTACTCAGGCGAGGGTGAGCTTTACTATGAAAATACAGACGTGCTCTGCTATAAGGGAACGTTTCTTTTAAACCTGTATGATGGGCAGGGGCTTCTCTACGATGAGCAGGGAAACCTGGAATATAAGGGAGAGTTTAAAAACGGTATCTATGAGGGGACAGGAACGCTGTATTTCCCCAATGGCCAGGAGGAATATGTAGGCACGTTTGCCAAGGGGGAAATGGAAGGGAGCGGGACGCTCTACAATGAAGAAGGGAATGTGGTAGCCGAGGGGGCTTTTGAGAATGGGCAGCCCTTGCTACAGGAGGCTGTTTTGGCGGATGAAGACGGTAATGTCCTTTACGAGGGAACGGTCAATGCTGAGGGCGAATACCAGGGAGAAGGGAAGTTATATGAGGATGGAGCGCTTGCGTATGAAGGGGATTTCGTAGATGGCAAAAAAGAAGGCTCCGGAACGGAATACGATGAAAATGGCACGATGGTATACGATGGAGAATTTGTAAACGATAAATATGAAGGGGAAGGTAAGCTTTATGCCAGCGCAGCCGCCGGAGCGGCGGATGCGGGTGCAGGTTCCAGTGCGGGTTCTGGGGAAGCCGGAGGAGGAAATGCGTCTGGAGGAAGTGATAGTAGCGCGGGAACAGGAAGCGGAACAGAAGCCGGAGGAAGTGATAGTAGCGCAGGAACAGGAAGCGGGAACGCAGCCGGGGGAAGCGGAAGCGCAGCCGGGGGCGGAAACACAGCCGGAGGAAGCGGAACAGAAACCGGAGGAAGTGATAGTAGCGCAGGAACAGGAAGCGGAAGCGCAGCCGGAGGAAGCGGAAGCGCAGCCGGAGGAAGCGGGAATGCAGCCGGGGGAGGAAATGGAAGTGCCACCGGAGGAAGCGGGAACGCAGCCGGGGGAAGCGATAGCAGCGCAGGAACAGGAAGCGGAAGCACAGCCGGAGGAAGCGGAAGCGCAGCCGGAGGAAGCGGAAGCACAGCCGGAGGAAGCGGAAGCGCAGCCGGAGGAGGAAGCACAGCCGGAGGCGGAAATGCAGCCGGAGGAGGAAGCGGAAGCGCAGCCGGAGGAAGCGATAGCAGCGCAGGAACAGGAAGCGGAAACGCAGCCGGAGGCGGCGGAAATGCAGCCGGAGGAGGAAGCGGAAGCACAGCCGGAGGAAGCGGGAATGCAGCCGGAGGAAGCGGGAATGCAGCCGGAGGAAGTGATAGTAGCACAGGAACAGGAAGCGGGAACGCAGCCGGGGGAAGCGGAAGCGTAGCCGGAGGAGGAAGCACAGCCGGAGGAGGAAGCACAGCCGGGGGCGGGAATGCGGCCGGGGGCGGAAGCGGAAATGCAGCCGGAGGAAATGGAAGTGTAGCCGGAGGAAGCGGAAGCACAGCTGGGGGCGGGAATGCAGCCGGAGGAAGCGGAAGCACAGCCGGAGGAAATGGAAGCACAGCCGGAGGAAGCGGGAGCACAGCCGGGGGAAATGGAAGTGCAGCTGGGGGAAGCAATAGCAGCGCAGGAACGTCAGCCGGGGGAAGCGGAAGCGCAGCCGGAGGCGGGAATGCAGCCGGAGGAAGCGGAAGCACAGCCGGAGGAAGCGATAGCAGTGCAGGAACAGGAAGCGGAAACGTAGCCGGAGGAAGCGATAGCAGCGCGGGAACAGGAAGCGGAAACGCAGATGGAACAGCCGGAAGTGCAGATTCTGCCAATACCGGGGAAGCCGGAGGAAGCGGGAGCACAGCCGGAGGAAATGGAAGTGTAGCCGGAGGAAGCGATAGCAGCGCAGGAGGAGGAAGCGGAAACGCAGATGGAACAGCCGGGGATGCCCAGGAAAGTGAAGCGCCAGAAAGTATCCTCATTTATGAAGGAAGCTTTGTAAATGGGGAAAAGGAAGGCGTTGGCACTGCTTACGATATGGATGGCAATACCATCTTTGAGGGGGAATTTGTAAAAGGCGAATACGAAGGGGATGGCAAGCTGTATGAAAACGGCATTCCCGTCTATGAGGGAGGCTTTGTGGATGGCGAGTATGAGGGAAAAGGGAAGACCTATGATGAAACCGGGAAACTCGTCTATGATGGGGCATTTGCTGAGGGCAAGAAGGAGGGCATCGGCAAAGCTTACAATGACAAAGGGCAGCTTGTCTATGATGGCACCTTTAAAGCAGACCAATACGATGGCACTGGCAAACTCTATGATGTGGACAAAGGAGTCGTAATTTATGACGGCAGTTTTGTGGATGGTCTGTATCAGGGGGAAGGAAAACTCACGGATGCAGAGACAGGTCAGCTCGTCTATGAAGGGGAATTTTATCAGGGAAATTACAGCGGAACCGGAAAGCTCTACCATATTCCTAATGGAATTTTGATTTACGATGGAGGATTCCTCAAGGGGAAGTATTATGGACAGGGAAAGCTGTGGGACGAGAATGGAAACCTGCTCTATAAAGGGAGTTTCTTAAATGGCGTATATTATGGGCGCGGAGTCCGCTATTTGGCGTCTACCGGAGAAGTCCTAGAAGCCGGGGAGTTCCGTAATGGCGTACTCACGAAAGCGGAACGGATGATAGAGATGGAAGACGAAGATGCCTACCTGTCAAGGCAGGAGAGCATACCGTAGGCGAAACAGGTCAATCCTGTTGTACCAGGAGGAAAGAGATGTCAGATTATACGAAGATTGCAGATACGGGCAATGGCATGGTAACGCTGTTAAAAGAGGCGCTGATTCCAGAACTGCTGAACAGCCCCGATCAGATTGGGCTCTGTTCCCCTGAGGACCATGGGGATTATGCAGTGGGAATCTGGCTCTATGATATCAAAGAAGATAATTCCATACAGGCGCATGAGATGACGAATGTGGGCAGGAATGCCCAGCGTTATCCGTCCACTTACCTGACGCTGTATTATATGGTTACGCTCTATCTGCAAAGTGATTTGAAATACCGTGCTGAGCAGGAACACCAGATTTTTGGCAGGATTATCCAGGCATTCCGGGATAAAGCGGCGATAGAGCCGGAAACTTTCCTGCCGACTGGGGAACCGGGCGCTGGCAATATCCGCATTCAGATGCAGGATTTGGAGATGGAGGAGAAAGCAAGGATTTGGACCGTGCCCAATGCGGCGTATAAGACCTCCCTGTTTTATACGGCGGGTCCTGTGGAAATCCAGTCTACAAGAAAGAAGTCAGTAAAACGGGTACAGGAAATCAGCTACCGTTTTGCAGGAAAGGATACATAATATGGTATTGCATGAGACAAAGATACGCCTGTCGAAGGCGCTCCTTTTAAGGGATGCATTTACCGGTGAGCCGGTGTCGTCCGCTGTCCGGCTCCGCTCCCTGTCAGGAGGCAGAGTGGAGAGGAAAAGCAATGGATATTTCCTGTTTCTGGATGTTGTCGGCCCGCAGTTTGAAATAGAAGCAGATTCCCCCATTTACCAGTGCAGGAGCATTTGCCTGACCGTGGACGGCGGAGAGGAAGTGGAAGAGGTATTGATGTATCCGTCCCCCTCCTATCCCCTGCGGTCTGGCTGCACGGCAGTCCGGGGAAAGGCAGCGCCAGGGGGCAGCTTAAGGTGTTATGTTAAAGACGAGAGCCAAAGCTGCCGCCTCACCAGTGATTATAAAAAGGGGGAAGCAGAAATTTCCCTTTATCTAAAAGGCGGGGCGAAAAACGTGCTCTGGCATATTCAGGAAAAGCAGAAGAAGACAGGAGAGTATTTTCAAATGAAAAATCTCAATGAAGGCACAGAGGTTTATTCTCTCGGACAGCCGTTGGCATGTGCTTACAAGAAGAAAGATACCCTGATTTATCCTGCACAGGAGACGGCAGCAGATGAGCATGGCGAGTTTTATTTACTGTTGCGGGAACTTCCTGAGGAGAAATGCCTGCTTTATTATTCTTATGAAAATGCGGGTAAGGAGAAGTCCGGGGAAACAGAGATTATTCGAGCCAAAGAAAATTATATTTGATAGGAGGAGATAAAAATGGGATTATGTGTGACGGGCGGGGCTTCCATGACTTGTACTTTTGGCATGGCGCCCTCGGTGTTAAATGTGCTGCCAACAGCAAAGACCATGTCGGCAATGCCGCTGGCAACCATTGCAGACAACGTGCCTTTTTTAAATATTACGCCTTTTGGGATGTGCCAGAGCATGGCAAATCCTACAGTGGCAGCAGCAACGGCAGCAGCTATGGGGGTGCTGACCCCTATGCCCTGTACGCCGGTTCCGGCAGGTCCCTGGGCGCCAGGCGTCCCACAGGTGTTGGTCGGGGGCAAGCCGGCAGTCAATGACCAGTGTAAGCTCACCTGTGCTTATGGGGGAATGATACAGTTTACAAATTCCGGCTGCCAGACCGTGCAGTTATAGAAAGATAGGTTGTCATAGGCGCAGCTTTAAAGCCTGGACAGAGTTTGAATCCGAGGAAAACTAATATGGAAAAGAAGAAAAATTTTGGCGGTATGGGCAAGAAAGGTTTGATTGGTTTATGCATTATTTTGTCTGTCTCGTTTATCGCTATGATTATGGCTACTGTGTATGGCAGTATTGTGGATTTGAGTTATATTGAGCAGATACATCTTCAGGATGGCTATCTCTATTTCGTGGACCGCGGGGAAGGCGATGATTTGAAAATTATCCGTTCAGACCCGAGTGGGGGCAATGGGAAGATGATTGTCTGCAAACGCCATGTCAAGGAGCAGTACCGGACGGTACGGCAAATCTTTTTTGACAGTGACGGCGAGGCCTATGCGTTGGTTGCGGAGACGGACGTGGAATCTTGGAACGATGTAAACTGTAAGGTGTATAAATGCGATTTCGCACATGGAAAGCTGATAGAAACGGAATATGACCTGACGGAAGATGTTTTATCGTCCAGTATGATTGACATTTCGCGTATACAGGATGACAGGCTTTATTATATCCGCATGCCTGAAGTGGAGAAAGGCTCGGCAAAAGCGGAACTGAGGGAACTGACTTCTCAGGGGGAACGGCAGGTGTTGGATAAGGTAAAGCTGAAATATCCGTATCTGAACACCCAATTTTTCCTCAGTGATGAACATATTTTATTATGGATGGACTATGCAGGGGAGGTGTATGCCAAGGAAGTGGGGGCAAAACACCGTCTGCAAATCGAGGGCATTTCCGGGAAGCCAGGTGTCTTCAAAAGCCTCTCCGATGATGGGAAACATGCATATGTCCTTGATTATCAAGAAGAATGTATCCGTATGATTGATTTGGCAGACAGGACGTCCAGGCCATTATTTGTAGCGGAAGATATCAGGAAAAATGATGCGGATTTTACGTTCCAGACGTTTCACAGCCCCGACTGTACGCAGTCTGGTTTCTGCGCGGGCGTGGAAGAAACCGAGGAAATGGGTTTGGTTTGTTCTTATCAGGATGGACAACACCAAGATATCGACCTTGTCTTCCTGACAGCCCCAACAGTGGTGCGCCGGATGTTTTGGGTGTATTTTGAGATTATCCAAATAACGGCAGTTTGGTGCGTTATCTGGGTACTGCGCGTAAAGTACCATTTTCAGACAATTTTACTCCGGCTTGGCGTTATTTTCCTTATGGGGCTTTTAGCTATGGATATTTTTCTGGAAAGCTGGATTGAGCTGTCCATGCGCCAGCAATTGGAGTGCAACCAGACGTTTGCGCTGTCGGCGATGGGGAAGATTCTCAAGGAGGATATTGTGCGCAACATTGAGACGGATGCCGAAGATTTTCCGTCCGGGAAAAGGGCGCTTAAGATAAGCTGTGCAGACCTCAATGGGGGAGAGAACATTGGCGGGCTTTCCATGTATGTCTACAGTGTTTTTGCGGCGGATGAAGGAGGGCATCTGTATGTCAGTGAGTCTATGTCCGAATATAGCGGCGTCCCGGTGGAATGGATATACGCACAGGAAATGTCGGAGGCGATCTATCAGGCGTATGAAATGTCAGAGGTTGTGGATAAAAGCGATGAGGGTCAGGAGGGGAAACGCAATAACCGGTTTGTGCCGATTGTCCTGAATGATGGTACAAAATATGGGGTCCTTGCCATTTCTGCGGATGGTAATGTATTGGATTACCAGATTTGGTATTATCAGTGGAATCTGAAAAATGCTTCCTCCACGATGCTGCTCATCCTTACGGTGGTATTGCTGGTGATTCTCTATATTTTCTTAAAGCCGTTAAAAGAGCTGAAACGCTGTGCGGCTACATTGGCAGAGGGCAATCTTGGCGTGACGGTTGCCGTGCACGGTCATGATGAGGTGGCGGATATCTCAGCGGCATTTAACCAGATGTCGTTGGAGATTGCCAATTATGTGCAGGACATCAAGGGCATGTCAGACGGTTATTATAAGTTTATTCCGGCGAAAATCATTGACTTGCTGGGCAAGGAATCCATTCAGGACGTGGAACTTGGCGATGAGATACAGGGAGAATTTACGATACTTTCCTTACATGCGCTTGATTATCCCAAACAGAGCGCAGCTTTCTCAGCAGAACAGGTGTATAAGGATATCAACCGTGTGCTGTCTATGCTTGTAGAACCGATTAACAGCCATCATGGCGTGGTGGAGCATTTTGAAGATACCGGGCTGTCTGCGTTTTTTACAGTCAGCAGCGGGGAGGCATTGGATGCAGCTATCGACATCCAGCGTCTGTTAGAAGAGCAGATGCCGGGCAATGGCAGGACGATTGCCATCAGCTATGGGCGCGTGATGATTGGCGTGATTGGGCATGAGCAGCGCATGGAGGTCACGACAATTTCCGCCCATTCTGATTTGGCGAAAGAGCTGCGTTTAAAGGGCGATAAATATGGCGCGCATATCCTTATCACGCATCTGGTCTATGAGCAGATAGCTGATTTTGAGGAGCATTATCACGCCAGGTATCTGGGCAATATTTATCTCGCCGCAAACAATGCCTATGAGCGCGTCTACGATGTCTACGATGGGGATGCGGAGGAGGAATTTTATTATAAGGATTTGACAAAGCCCCTGTTTGAAAAGGGCGTGGATTTGTTTGTGGCGAAGAAGTTTTATGAGGCGCGCCTGGTCTTTGTGGAGGTTCTGAAACAGCACCGTAAGGATAAGGCAGCAAAAGAATATCTGTACCGCTGCGACAAATATTACAAGCTTGCGGATACGGAGGAGATAGAGACAGTGATTGAGAAGTTCTGAATTAGGAGAGACGTTGGAAGAGAGGTGTGGGAAATGCAAGAGGAAGAATTGAAAAAAGTCGCTGAGCATAAAAATGATAATGGGAACAATGTAGAGCTGCCGGGGGGTGCAAACCTCCAGCAACCGCAGGGAACTGCCGCTCTCCAGCCACAGAAGCCGATAGGGGGCGGGGGAAATGATGCGGGAAGCTTGGACGGGAAAGCTGCAAAGACGGAAGAAACCGGGTCAGGTGCAAAGACGGAAGAAGCCGAGTCAGGTGCAAAGACGGAAGAAACCGGGTCAGGTGCAAAGACGGAAGAAGCCGGGTCAGGAGCAAAGACGGAAGAAGCCGGGTCAGG
>CAJTYM010000030.1:28335-49532 GCA_910583835.1 uncultured Lachnospiraceae bacterium
AGCCGGGTCAGGAGCAAAGACGGAAGAAGCCGGGTCAGGTGCAAAGACGGAAGAAACCGGGTCAGGTGCAAAGACGGAAGAAGCCGGGTCAGGAGCAAAGACGGAAGAAGCCGGGTCAGGTGCAAAGACGGAAGAAGCCGGGTCAGGTGCAAAGACGGAAGAAACCGGGTCAGGAGCAAAGACGGAAGAAACCGGGTCAGGTGCAAAGACGGAAGAAGCAGGGAAAGCACCGCAGCAAGCTAATGATGTTTACGATGAGAAGATGGGCAATCTTATGGCTCAGAATCTGGATAAGAATTATCATGGGGGCGACGCCAAAGAGGAGGCTGGCGATGCCTTTGACAAGCTGGAGGATTTGGTAGCGAAGAAAAAAAGAAGCAGAAGAGGCAGAAGAGCAAAACAAGAAGATGACGAAGAAAAGAAAGGAGACAATGAAGGGGGAGACAAGCAGGGACAAGCCGGAACGGGACAGGATGAACAGGGACAGGATAAAAGTGGGCAGGCCAATACGCCGCAAGATGTTAAGAAAGAAGTGGATAAGCTGAGGGGAGGACAGCTTTATACGGCAGTCGTGCTGGCGCGGCAACTGGAAAGAGGCGGACAAAATCCCATGGCGGATAATAAATTTAAGGGTTTCTTCAATTCTTCCGGCTTTAACTCCGCAGCAGATAAAATTAAATTAGTGGGGGGGATAAGTTCTACTGCGGGTATGCTGGATGCTACATTTAAAAGTTCCGTTGTCGCCCAGGCGATAGGGCTTGCCAACAACTTGGTAGGGTTTGTGACGTCCATAAAGTCTTTAATACAGAAATTGAAAGGATTCAAAAAGACAGAAGGCAAACTGGGCAAAATTCTGGGTTTAATTGGCATTCTCGCAGATTTTGCCATGGTGGTGTCAAAGGCAGCTGCCATTGTACAGTCAATTGCCACTTTTGCGGGGCAATTTAAAGATGCATTAAAAAATGTTGTGGGATATATAACCACAATCTCTAATTCGATTTCACAGATTGGTGGAATCATAACTGGCGTCAATGGGCTTAAAGGAGCTGTGGATAAGCGAAAAAAGATGGAAGCTTTGCGAGATAAGAGAGGGGAAGAAGTAGACAAGATTTATAGTATGTACACAGAACCAGGCTGGGCAAACGATGCGGACGACTGGGGAGGCGATGTTAAGCCAAAGTCAGAAGATGCTGACAAGCGCTGGGACAATGATGTGGACGGCTGGGAATCAGAGGAGGAAGAGAAGAAAAAACAGAAGGAGAAGAAAAAGCGTCGCAGCCTTAAGGAGGTAAGGGAACAGAGGAATCAGCGCAAAGCCGAGCGGAACGAGAGGCGCGCTAAAGCAAACATGCTGCTTAAGCAGGAGAATGTCGCGCAAGAGGACAAAGACAAGCTTCTCCTTTACCTTGCTTCATGCAGAAAGGCTGAAAATATAAAGTCCAGTATTATCATGGGGGCTTCCGGTTTGGTGGCAAATGCCATTGGGTTGGGTTCAAGCATTGCTACCGGAGTATCTTATACCGGCGATGAAAAAGCGACGACTGCATCGAAACATCTTGGTATACTTGGCGGTTTTGCAGGAATTGGGGTATCTGCGGCAAAGCTGGGAATTGACAAGAAAAATCAAAAGAAGCAGAACAACGAAGAGACAGAGATGATAAAGGGAAGGCTTTGGGGACATATCCATGGACTGGACGATAACAAATATGGGTTAAAAGGAATCTCTGAATCATTGGAGGCGGACCCATCGCCGGAGAAAGCAGCGGAGGCAAAAGGAGTGATTGCCAAGTACAAGTCTGTCGATGAACAGCTTACGGGCGCATTTGTAGAGTATGGAACGCTTTTTAAAGCTAAGAATGCAGAAGAGTTTCGCAATCTGCTGGTGTCTGGGATATAGGTAACAGGAAATGGATGGTGGAGAGATGTTTGCGGGGCAGGAAGAATATTTCCAGGAACTGCTGGTTCTGGTAAGGAAAGAAATCAGCCTTTATACGAAATATGCGGTACGCCTTACGGAGAATGGCGCAGTCCGCCATATTTATCAGACGAAATTGTTTAAGGACGAGCTGGCGAATATTTTGCAGGACCCCTTTGCACATATGGAGCGCGATAGTTATGCCGGGGAACGGAAAGAACTTTTTGCACAGTGGGGCGCTTTCCATGAGAAAGCTTACCGCACCATCAAAGAAGGCGATGTGATGCTTCCCTTTGCTTATATGCTGCGCAGGCTGGGGCTGGATGAGTTTGAGCAGTACCTCGCCTGTCTTGCTATAGCGCCGGAACTGAATCGGGAGTTTGAGCGCATGTATGCCTATCTCCAGGACGACCTTGCCTGGAGGTATCCATCCCTGGATTTGTGCGTCAAAATGTATGTGATGGATGAGAACATACAGAATATGCTCATCCACCGCGTATTTGCCCGCCGGGAAATCCTGTGCTGTGTGTTTGGTGCAAGGCCCATGACCCAGGAGAGTGAAAGGTCCTGGCAGTTTAAGCTGAGGAAAGATTTGATTGATTTTGTGTTTTTCTATGAAGCTGATTTACTGGATAGGAAAGCAAATTACCGTGTCGTTCTTCCCTTTGCAGCTGCTGAGGAAGAATGCAACATTAACCGTGAGGTATCAGAACAAATTGTAAAGCGCATGCAGGATGGGGCGGATGCCAAGGAGGATGGGCAGGAAATGCGACTGTTCCTGCTGCGGGGAACGTATGGCAGCGGCAAAAAGCTGCAGGTAATAAAGGCGGCTGGCAGCCTGGGGCAAGCAGTTCTGTTTGTAGATTTGCGGGCGTTAACGTGCCAGAAAGAAGAGCAGATGGCAGAAGCGGTTTGCGATGCTGTGGTGCGCGCCGTCTTAGACCGGGCAGTTTTGGTGTTTGAACATTGGGAATTGGTCTGGACGAAAGAGCAGAAGAGCCGCCAGATGGCGCTGGGATTTTTGCGCAAAGCGTCTCTGTTTTTTGCACAGGCATTCCTTACCGTAGAGGAGGGTCTGGGCGAGGATATATTTGGCGGGGAATACCCGCAAGGGTATGAGTGCGAAGAATTCTACCTGCGTTTTCCCTCCATCCAGGAGCGGAGCATATTGTGGAAATCTTTCTTGGCGGCGAGGAAAATGTTCCTCAAAGAGGAAGAGATTGGTGATAAATTGGCGGCACAGTTTGATTTCTCACCGGGCGTGATTAAGGAGGCGGCAGAGGCGGCTTGCAGACAGACGCAGATACAGGGACAAAAGGAAGTCCCAGCGTCTTTCTTATACCGTGCCTGCCAGCAGAAAATTTCCCATCGGTTAGGAGAGCGTGCCAGCCGGGTAAATGCGGCATATACCTGGGACGATTTGGTGCTTGAGGATGGACCTAAGGAACTTTTGCGCCAGGCATGCGGACAAATATCCTGCCGCGGCAAGGTCTATGAAGAATGGGGATTTGAACAGAAGGTTGCCTATGGCAGGGGCGTTTCACTCCTATTTGCAGGACCTCCGGGGACTGGCAAGACTATGGCGGCGCAGGTACTTGCCCGGGAACTGAATCTGGAACTGTACAAGGTGGACCTTTCCGGCGTTCTGTCGAAATACATTGGGGAGACGCAGAAGAACCTGCGGGAGATTTTTGACGAAGTGAAAAAGAGCAGGAGCATCCTCTTTTTCGATGAGGCGGACGTGCTTTTCGGAAAGCGCGTGGACGTTTCTGATGCCAGGGACATCAGCGCCAATGCGCAGACGGCGTACCTCCTGCAGAAGATGGAGGAGTACGATGGCATCACCATCCTTGCCACCAACCTGATGCAGAATTTTGACGACGCCTATAAGCGGCGCATGAAATTCATCATCCGTTTTTCATTTCCTCAGGAGGAACAGCGCAGGCAGCTTTGGCAGAAAGTGTTTCCCCAGAAGATGCCGCTTGATAAGGATATTGACATTGATTATCTTGCCGGCAATTTTGAACTCTCGGGGGCAAGCATTAAAAACATTGCTGTGAACGCAGCGTTCATTGCCGCTTCCCGAAAGGAGATTACCGGCATGGAACATATCATGCAGGCTTTGCAGCAGGAATATGAGAAATCTGGAAAAATACTTGGAAAAGCGGAGCTGAAAGAGTATTATATTTATAAGACATGAAGTAATTATTTTCAATCCCGGTGGCAGCGTGGAATGAAAGCAACGAAGTCCGGTGGAAACTTGGGCAAGGAGATTTGCCAGAATACAAGGCGCTGGTGCAGCAGAACTTAATTTCTGTTGTATCAGGCAGACAGAATGGAGGAAATCATGAATAAAGAAGAGTTGCGTGAAGGCTTAAAAAGGCTGGAGGCATATGTCAGTGAGCAGGGAGTTAAGAACATGTTTCTGGAGGAAGGCAAACAGGCGGCGATGGACACGCTGCTGCTGGGCTTGGAGATGGAGGAAGATTTGAGCATAGACATCAGCTGCAATTTTGTCTATGCGCCGGAGTTTGGCAATGTCCTGCAGTATTATGGGCAGCTGGAACTGACGTCCATCATGGAAGAAAATCCCCAGGCGTTCACAGAACTGAATATCTATCAGATGATCAATGCGCTGAACAGGGAGCTTCCAGTTGGGCAGTTCCTCTACATGCAGGAAGAGGAACAGGGAGAGGAACAGAAACAGGTTCGCCACCTTATCGGTATCCGCTATACGATGCTGACGGATTTGGAGGATGAGGCGGAACTGGCAAAATGCTTCAGCATTGTGGAGATGCTTATGAATATTTATGAGGTGCTCTGCAGTACCTTGCTGCTGTTGATGGAAGGAGAATCTCTGGGCGCTGCCATGGATATCATGTCAGGCTTAATGGAAGAATAATCTGTAAGGTGAAGAAACCATTTTCCTGAAGGAAATTTACCATGGCATTGGTCTGTCTGGCAAAGGAGAGGATGCTTCTTGTGCCGATGCCGTGGTTCTCGCCTTTCGGTGAGATGGGCAGCCCATCTTTATCAAACACGATTGTTTTGCTGCATGTATTGGAGAGCTCCATCAGGTACTGCCCCCCAAATATGCGGCTTTTCAGTTTGATGATACGTGTCCCGGATTCATTTTTACAGGCATTGAGCGCATTTTCCAGGGCATTGGCAAGCGCAACGGAAAAGGATGGGGAACGGAACTTGTCAGCAGGAGGAGCCAGGAAAGCAGTCCGCACCTGGATTCCTTCATTTTCAGCAAGTTCCAGGTAAAAAGCCAGCACGGCGTTGATGATGGAATCTTTGCAATAAGTTTTAACTTTTATTTTGCCGACAGTTGTTTCCAGCTCGGATAATAGCTGCCTTGCTTCCTCCACAGAGCCATCCTGTAAGCAGGTATTCATGATATTGGAAAAATGGCGGATGTCATGGCGCAGTATTCTTAGCTTTTCTTCGGTGGCATGCATGTTTCTGACCTGTGTTTCCATCGTGGAAATCTGCAGCGTCAAGATATCCCGCTGATGGGAAATCATCTGGAATTGGTATTGCCGCAGGATGCTCTGATAGACGAAAATATAGACTACCAAAATTAATAGGAGGATTCCCATAAGGTACAGGATACGCGCCGGTTCTTTGGTATAGTAAGTGGGGTAGTTTGCCACAAAAAGCAGCAGCGCGCTGAAAAATACTGGAATCAGCGATAGGGAGCCCCAGCCAATCTGCACGGCTTTCGTCAGTTCCAGAAAGGGTCTGCGCAGGTATCTGTATTCGAGGAATATTACAAGCGCATAGGCAGCAATGAGGATTAGGAAATAACTGACGATCCTGCCATGGACAGCGGTGTTTATCAGGAGCGCTGCCATTGCCAGTATGTAAGAGAACATGACCTGCGTGGCATAGTTAAATACAGACAGGGCAGGAGAATTACAGTCCATAGCGTAAGCGAGCGCGATGGCAGGCACGGAAATCGTGAAGAACATGCAGCGGGTGAACATGAAAAATCCTGCGAAATGGATGATGAGCCCGGTGCTTACGCCAATCCATACCAAATAGATGCCAAACAATGACAGTACTTTCCGGGTGTGGTATCTGAAAGAAGTCAGGCTTGACATCATGCCCAGCGTAAGGCTGGTAATCAGGATTACGCGGATAATGTTGACGATTACATTATTTTCATAGAAATTTCCCAGTGTCATATTGCTTCCTCCTCCCTGAGCCAATAGCTGATGTAGCTTTGCTGGACTTTTGCTGCAAAAGAGCGGGCAACGGGAATGACATCGCCGGTAGTCAGGGACAGCGTGTTAGTTGCCAGGCTGCTTGCATAATTCAGGTTTACCACGAAAGATGTGTGTGTCTTAATGAAATTGGGCTGTTCTAAGAGCGGCGCCAAAAACTGGTTGAAGCCGGAGCGCAGATAGAGGCTTTTGAAATGCCTCCCATCTGCCAGATGAAAATGGCAGACATGTGAGAGCAGTTCCGCATATACCACCATGTGGAAAGGAATCTGCTGAATTCCCTCCGCCGTTTTCAGTATAAATACATTGCAGTTTTGCTGCTGCAAATGTTTGGCAATCCTGTCTAAAACCGGGAAAAGAATATCTTTCTCCACCGGCTTGCAGATATAGTTAAAGGCGTACAGGCGGAACGCATCCGGATAATAGTCCCTGCTTGCGGACAGATAGACAATCAACGGTTCTGCCAGTATCTGGGAAAGCTGCTCTCCCAGGGTTATGCCAGTCATTTCCGGCATCAGGATGTCGAGCAGGAAAAAGTCAAAGGATTCTCCCCCCGAAACATCATCGAGTAAGTGAAAGGGGGAGCGGAACGTCTTAAGTTTGATTTCCGGTTTATTCTGTCTGCGGGACCATTCCCGGCTCAGGTTTGCCGTTCTCACTAAATCTTTTTTGTCATCATCGCAGATGGCAAGACGAAGCATTTTCATACACCTCTTTCGTAACATTTCCGAGTAAATTATATTATGTTCTTGTCGATAAAGCTAGATTTTGGGATGAACAATGTTTTTTTGGGGATAATTTAATGGTCGTATTTATCTTATTTGTTGCAAAAAATGCATAATTGGTGTAAATTGCCCCAAAAAGTAAAATTTTCGTTAGGATAGGATAGGCAATGCGAGCTGTCATTTTACAAGGATGGATAAGGTAAGGAGACGAGATGAGCAAGACAATAAGAAATAACGTGTATCTGATAATTTTCTGCGGTATTATGGGAGCCGTGGCGGGAGGCGTAATATGGACATTTTTAAAGGTGATGTCCCTGGGCATAGGTTTTTTGTGGGAGTGGGTTCCCGAGCAGTTTCCCATCCCCTGTTACACTCTGCTCGTGTGCGTCATAGGCGCAGCCCTGATTGGCTGTTTCCGCTGGAAATTTGGGGATTACCCGGAGGAACTTGATACCGTGATGGCGAAAGTGAAAGCTGAGAAAAAATATGATTATTCCAATATGGCAGTGCTCCTTCTTGCCGCACTGTTTCCGCTGTTGCTTGGAAGCAGCATTGGACCGGAGGCGGGCCTTACCGGGGTAATTGTAGGTCTTTGTTACTGGGTAGGCGATAACCTTTCTTTTGCAAGGCAGAATGCCAAAGAATATTCACAGGTTGGCGCGGCAGTGACGTTGGGCGTTTTATTCCGCTCTCCCTTGTTTGGCGTTTTTGCGGTAGAGGAAGAAAATCTCGATAAGGAGATTGTCAAGCTTCCCGGGTCTATGAAGTTATTTCTGTATGGTCTTGCGGCAGCGGCAGGAATGGGTATGTATATGCTGTTGTCGGCATTCTTTGGCGCCGGGCTTTCAGCCTTGCCCTCTTTTGCAGATATGCAGCCGGGAGTTTTCGATTATCTGATGATGGCAGTGTATATTTTTCTGGGCTGCCTGCTGGCAAAGTTTTATTTTATCTCACATAAAGCGGCAGAAAAAACTGTGGCAAAGCTTCCGCCGGTGTTAAAAGAGACTGTGGGAGGTCTGTGCCTGGGAGGTATGGGCATGGCGATTCCGGTGCTGATGTTTTCCGGCGAGGAGGCAATGGGAGATCTTGTAGCAGGCGTTGAGGTTTATGCACCGCTGATGCTTGCCGCCATTG
The DNA here is from genome assembly GCA_910583835.1 of uncultured Lachnospiraceae bacterium. Taxonomy (GTDB): domain Bacteria; phylum Bacillota; class Clostridia; order Lachnospirales; family Lachnospiraceae; genus Petralouisia. The sequence goes on from CAJTYM010000030.1 coordinate 36,342, forward strand.
CAGTGTTAAAAGTACTGCTTACGAATATCTGTATCCAGTCAGGGCTGAAAGGCGGGCACTTTTTCCCTATTATCTATGCGGGGGTCTGCCTGGGCTATGCCGCCTCAGGGATAGTTTTTGCCGATATAGGCGGACACGCAGTGTTTGCGGCGGCAACCGTGACGGCTGCGCTTCTCGGAGGGATTATGAGGAAGCCCCTGGCAGTGACGCTGTTATTGTTTTTATGTTTTCCGGTTAAGCTGTTTTTATGGATTTTCCTTGCGGCAGCGGCAGGGAACATAATTTTGTCCTTTGCGGATTCTGCAAAAGACAAAAAGAAACAAAAATAAAATCTAGGAGGAATTGTTATGAAAATTTTTACAACTGTTTTGGGATTGATTATGGCGATATGCGGAATTTCCTGCATATGTACGCCGGTGCTGACATTTTTAGAGGCAGGGTATTTTCTGGTAATTTTGCTGCTTGTCTATGGTATTGCAGCGATTGTCAGGGCGTTTATGGATAAGAATTACGGCTTGCCGTTCCTGTTCGGCATACTGAGCATTATTCTGGCAATTATAATTATGGCAGTGCCTGGCCTGAAGCTGATGACAGACGGAATGCTGATATACATTATGGCAGCATGGTTTCTCCTGCAGGGAGTGGTGGGTATTTACATGTCTTTCAAGCAGAAGAAAGCTGCAGAAGGCAAGGGCTGGATTTGGACCTTGGTTTTAGGCATTATCGGAGTTCTGGTAGGTATTTATTCCTTGCTGCATCCGATGATTTTGGCGTTCACGTTCGGAATCCTTGTGGGCGTGTATTTTATTGAGAGCGGAATCAATATGATTGTCACGGCGTTATGCGCTCCCGAGGCGGAGGAGTAGTAACATGGGATGAAAGCATGGAAACGTTGTTACAGGGTCCTCAGGCGGACTGGGACCTTAAAAATATTCATAAGTTTTCTGCTGTTCCTATGTGCGGCGGCAGCGGCGCTGACTGTGCTGGAACCGGGCATTGACACGTTTGGGGACGGTCTGTGGTACTGTTTTGTTGCTGCCACCACCATCGGTTTTGGAGACCTCTGCGTTACCACGGGAATCGGACGCATTATCACGGTATTCATTGCCATGTATGGAATCCTTATGACCGCCATGGTTCCGGGCGTTGTCGTCAGCTACTATATGGAATACCTGAAAATGCGCGAGAAAGAGACCATCTCCGTTTTCCTGGAGAAACTGGAGCGGCTGCCGGAACTGTCGGAGGAAGAGTTGGAGCAGCTCTCGCAGAGGGTGCGGGAGTTTGACAAAAAATGACTGTTCACTCCAAGAACAATTAAAAAGTTACATGACAGAAGCTATCCACTAGTGCGAGTAGGGGATAGCTTTTTTCTGCCTGTTTACGGTTGTTGTGATTATCTATGGAAACACTGATTAAATCAGTGTTTCCTCAGAGCCTCCGGCGGATGTGCACGGATTTACAGCGGTTTATGCTGCTTCGCAGCGCAAATCCGGCGCGGAAAACGCTTTAATCAGCGTTTCCCTATGTATGTCAAAATGGCAAATATCAATATGAGGTAAAAAAGAAGTGTCGAAAGAGGGATTATATGGTAAAATAAAGTAAAATTTTGTAACTTGCGGCACAATTTGCCATTGGCAAAGGAGGGGGACATATGGATAAAAGGGACTATATTTCCGGACGGGAAAAAGTAAGGGATATTATTCTGCTGGAGACAGATAAAAATAAAAAAGGCGATTTATTTAACCGGCTCATGTATGACGTGTTCCATGCGCTGGGGTTCGGAGAACCTCGGTATAATATACCGAAGCCCGGCAGGGAAATCGACCTGGCTTTGCAGCACCGCACAGAGAACCGGATTGCGCTGGCAGAGTGTAAAGCGCATACGGAGAAAATCGGCGGGGCGGACGTAAATAAATTTATCGGGGCGCTGGATGTGGAGAGGGGCAAATATGAGCAGAATGGCAGCAGCGTGGTCGGTTATTTCGTCTCTCGGTCCGGTTTTAAGGATACGGTATATGAACAGGAGGGGCAGCGAGCAAAAGCCAAGAAAGAGAGAAATGAGAAGTTTGAACTGATACTTCTGGGGGCAAAGGAGATTGTGCAGGAATTGGTGCAGGGCAAGGTCATCTGCTCCTTGCAGCAGGCAGCGGGCGCGGTAAAATGCCAGGAGGAAACATTGCATTTGTGCGAAAAGGCAGATTTGCTTGCCAGTGAGGAGGGATGGATATGGGTTCTGTATTATTCCAGGTATCCACAACAGGCGGCTACGCATGTTGCCTTTGTACATGCGGATGGAAACCAGCTCCTCAACAGGATTGCCCAGACAATCATCGAACGTGATGCAGCAGGAAATGCGGTTTTTACCGGTCTCTCCTACATCAAAGCGCCAGAGGAGAAACGGCTTGACGGCAAGGCGGCGCAGAAAGCTTATTTCCAGTATCTGAGCAATGAACTGGGGGAAATCCAGTTTGAGGGGATGCCGGCGGACAAGGAAGCCGGGGCGATGAAAGTTGACTTGGAAAATATTTTTGTCCCGCTGCAGTTTTACAGCCAGGAGGCTGATGAAAACGGCAGAGGGATAAGAGTGGGAAAATTTTCCATCGAAGAGGTTCTGGATGTTTCGCTGAGGGCCGCCATACTTGCCAAACCGGGAGGCGGCAAGTCTACCCTAATCCGCAGGATTGCCCTGGCGTATGCATATCCAGAGCGCAGGCTGCGGGTCGATGACGGACTGCCTGACATGGACTGGTTTCCGGTTTATATCCGCTGCCGCGATTTGGAACACAATGCCACAAAAAGTATTATGGAGATTATAGGCATGATTGCCCAGCGCGCGGAAATAACCAGACATCAGGCAGCTTTTACAGCGTTGGTGGAAGATGCTCTGCAGGATGGGCGGATACTGTTGTTGATTGACGGTCTCGATGAGATATCGGAAGAGAGATACCGCATCTGCTTTGCAGACCAACTGCGCACGTTTGTGGCGACCTACCCCCATGTGCATTTGCTGGTAACATCGAGGATGGCGGGATTCCGGGCAGTCGCAGGGACGATTGCCGGCTACTGTAAGCAATATACGATTGCCGGGCTAGAGGAGGGTCAGGTACGTCTTCTGAGCCGGAAATGGCATCAGGCTATCTTGGGGAAATCAAAACAGGTGGAAATAGATTCGGATAAGCTCTGTGATGTGATACTCCTCGATGCGAGGATTGCCGCTTTGGCGGAGAATCCGCTGCTGCTGACCACGCTGCTGTTTGTCAAGCGCTGTGTGGGCTACCTGCCCACCAAACGCTGCCGCCTCTATGAAGAGATGATTAAACTGCTCCTCGTGACCTGGAATGCGGGGGCGCATGATAAATTGGACATGGATGAGACGGAGCCGCAGCTGGCTTTTGTGGCGTACTGCATGATGGAACAGGGGCAGCAGAAGATAACCAGGGACAGACTGGAGGAATATATCAGGAAAGCGAGGAGGGAACTGCCGGAAATCTTGGGCTACACAGATATTTCCCCTGCCAAATTTATTGAACAGGTGGAGGAGAGGAGCAGCCTGCTGATTCAAATGGGCTATGAGGAGGACGAATTGGGACGTATGATGGCGACTTATGAGTTTTCCCATCTGAGTTTTCAGGAATACCTGACGGCGAAAGCGATTGTAATGAAGTGGACGCCCGATTCACAGAACATGAATCTGCTGAAAGCATTGCGACCACATCTGAAAGAAGAACATTGGAGGGAAGTTGTGCCGCTGGCGGCTTTTCTTTCCCGGCGGGCGGCGCAGCCATTGATAGAGCATTTGATAAAGGCCATCAAGGAAAAAGAGAGTTTGGATGGGGAAGCTGATAAGAATGGGTCGTATGTATATAAAGACTCTGATATCCTCATCCTGCATCTTGCCAACTGCATTGCCAATGAGACGCCTGTAAACCGAGAGTTATTGAGAGAGAGCATACTTGTGCTTGTAAGGAAAAAAAGGGTCCTGGATAAAGTTCAGTTAGAGTTTAACCTGGATTTCGATTCCATGGATTCCATAGACGTATTCGATACGATAGCAAGGAGCAAATATGGCAGCGTCTGTCGTGAAATTGTCCAAAGCAAACTGTTTGGAGGATTTGAGGATAAATATGTCTATGAGTTTTTGGATACATGGCTGCAGATGGTTTGTTCGGAAAATGAAGACAGCGCCTATCCCCCTTATATTTTATCAAAACTTAGGAGCGCTGACTGTCAGGACAAGGTAACGGGGGCATTGCTGATGATGAACAGTGCCTATGATAGTGCATGTTCATGGAAGAAGAAAGAGTTCTGTATAAGGGAGGAGGAACGGAAAGAAGCGTTTTCCATTTTATACCAAATGCTGAAATCGGAGGATGCGTTAAGCGTTTATGTTTCGGTGTGGTGCATTGTCTGGGCAGGATATGGAGAAGCCAACCTCATTCCACATGAAATGGCGGCAGAGATTGCAGAGCAGCTTATAACTTTATGGTTGGCGGATTTAGATAACTGCTTTGAGCTGAAACGCGTAATTTCCTGGGCAATCGCCGAGGTGTGCATACCGGGTCTGGCTATACAGGGGAGGAGCGGTTTGCCGGAAAAGATAGAAAATAATTTCGAGAATCCTCAAAATAATCGGGACCGGTTGGCAGCCGTCTCCCTGGCAATTATCACGGACTATTGGAGCATAGAGGAGGCAGAAGAAAAGCTGAGGCAAAAGGGGGCGGCAGAAAAATTACATGTGGAGCGCAGCCGCTTATTAGTAGAACTGGGGGTATTATAAATTAGCGGAGGGGGATAAAATTTAAAAATGAAATTGATAGAAGATGTAGATGAGATAATTCAGGAAAATAAGTTATATATACCTGAAGGTTATGCATGGTGGCAAACTACAGAGAAACCGGCAACTATAGAGGAGTTTATAGAAGATTTAATTAAGATTTTTGGAATGGAAGAGAGACAGATAAAGTTTCAACAGAGATTATCTGTCAATACAGAACGTTATGAAGATAATGTGAGGAATTTTGCTATTGATTTGCTGAAACGTTTATCGAAAGAATATGTGGTATTAAGAAAAATAAAGTCGTATAAAATTTTATTAGGAAAAAGGCATATGGCATACGCGTTCTATTATTTGCTGGATATAAATGCCATTGAATCGCACAATATATTGGAAAATATAGTTTATAAAAAATATCTCTATCAAGGACTGGTGAGATTTTATACAGTTTTTTATGGGAACTTTTCAGATAATGAGGAGGCAATATGTTTGCTTTGCAAATATTATCCGAAAGATAATGATTCGTGGCTTGATAAACAGGATGTTGTCAATGCACTGTTTGACCATATCAGGAATGCGGGTACGCCAGATGATTTGGGTTATGCTTACCGTGGCATTGAAGAGATTGAGCAGCATATCCATGGACTGTCCGATGAAGTGATCCGTATGTTATTAAAGGAGTATCGTTTGTATGATGTAATTAATCAGAAAATCTACCGCCATCAAATGTTTGCAATTATCAATGGCTCAGGGTTTGAAAAAAAGGCTAAGGATAGATTAAAATTTTTTTATCTGGATTCCCTTATGTTGGCCAATTTTTTTAATAATATCTGGCTTGAAATGGAAAGAGAACGTGATGGCAGTATAGAAGTTTATTACAACGATTATGATATAAAGTTGGCGGAACAGCAAATTCAGGTTCTTGATAAGCCGCAAGCATACTGGGAAAATGCAAATACAAGGAAGCGTCTGTTCTGGGTAGAGGGGGAGGAAATGGCAAGGATTATATTCGATACAACCAAGATTATCCTTGCTGTGCGGCAAAATGAAGATAGATTTTTCCAGTATGAATTTTTCTTTGAATATCATGACTGGGCCTTGGAGGATTTGCAGACGCGGGCAGTCCGAGAAAAAATACATGCTATGATATCGGGGGAGGAAGTTAGGGAAGAAGATGAAAAACCCATGGCATTTTCATTGCTGTACCTGAACAATAACTACCGTGGCATTAAAGGCAGGCTGCTTGATTTTGACCACAGGTTTATGTTTGAGACGGAAAGTAAGGAACTGAAACGCCAGGAAGAGGGACAAAGAGCAGGTTTTCATTTTTATGGAAAGGCGGTATACTCGCTTTCTTGCATTGTCGGCAAAAATGGCACCGGTAAGACCAGTATAGTGGACTTTTTGCGGGACAGCTTTTATAAGATGCTAAAGATTCTGGAGGATTTTGATACCGTTTCCTGTACGGATGGGTATGTGGAGAGCGAGGAGTTTTATAGGCAGAAAATACTTGATAAGGGGATGGACTTTCTGGTAGTGTTCCATATTAGGAGTGAAGATTACTTCTTGACAAATATGAAGGGAATAAAATACACTGGAATATTGCCATATCAGAAAGGCATTTGCGATAATTTAGGATTCTGCAAGGTAGTTTATTTTTCTCAGCAGATGCGCACAGACCAGCTGTTTTCGATAGGGGATGGAGAACGGACAAACAGGGAGGAGGTATCCAGCGTGTCCAGGGCTTTGGAGGGCATAGGTCAGTGTGATTACTCACAGATGAAAAGCTATCGGCAGAGAAAAAATGCCTTATCTGTGTTGGAGCAGCAAAATCAATTAAATCAGGCAGAAAATGAATCGGCAGTGAACAGGGAGTTATGTTATCAGTATACATTGTTGAGGCATAGAGGCGCAGAAAAAGTCTGTCAATATTTGGACATATCACCGACACGGAAGTTCGCAATATACAATCTGAAATCGGGGGAAATATTGGCAGAATTTATGTTGGAAGATTGCAAGGCTGATTCCCCGAGGAAAGGATTTGAGCAGGAATATCTCAGGATGCCGGAGACGGAAATCGGATTTTGGTCTTCGGGTCAACATGCGATGTTTACGTTTTTGGCAAGGCTGTATTGGTTTCTGGAGGGTTGGCGGAAAGATAAGGATTATTACAGGGAGATATTTCATAGGCAGGTATTTGCGAGAGAGGACATTTTACAGCCAGGGGATTCAGCGCTCATATTTATTGACGAGGGGGAACTGTATTACCATCCAGAGTGGCAGAGGAGGTATCTGGCAATATTGTTGGATATGCTGCGGCTATGTAAGGGAAAAGCTAGGCTGCAGGTGGTCTTTACAACGAATTCACCGTTTGTGCTTTCGGATGTGCTGAAGGAGGACGTGCAGTACCTTTCCGGCAAGCAGGAAGAATTTGGCGAAACCTTGGGGCAGAATATCCATACACTGCTGAAAAACAATTTCTTTATGGACTATACCATCGGCGAATACAGCAGAAGGCTGATTGAGGCAATCATCTCTCAGATTGGGAGTGAAGATGGGGAATCTGAGGAACGAAAGACGGATATGTCCGATTATTTTGATGATACAGAAGATATGCTTGGAATGCTTGGTTATTTGATTCAGCAGATTGGGGAACCCATATACCGGGACAAGCTGGAGAAAATGCTGGAAGAACGAAGGAAGAAGAGTAGGACACACAGAGAAAACCGGATTCAGGAATTGGAGAAGCAGAGGGAAGAGCTGCAAAGGCAGATTATGCAGTTAAAGGGTGAGTAATATGGTAAGGATGGAACTTTATAAGCAGGAGATAGAAGATAAATACTGGGAATGCGTAGAGAATGTTATAGACATAAAAATGCAACAGAAGATTCTCGAGAGCTGCCGGAACTATCTGCCGCCAAATTTCTTTGCTCAGAATGCCAGTTTCCGGGAGTTGGTGTTAGCGCCGTATGCGAAACTGAAAGAAGCATACCAATATATAAAAGAAAACAGGTTTTGTATGGAGTGGGAATGTTTTCAGAGAGACGCCAAGGACAAATTCCTTAGAGATGCTAAGAATAAGCTCCTGAGGACGCAATTGTACGAGGATTTATATAAAACATATGAAAAAGTATCCCAAAAGATGGTCGATAAGGTGAAGATGAACGTATTTCTGGTACGGCAGACGGGAATTACCGTATGCCCCTATTGTAATCGCGATTACATAAACTGCAGATCGGAGAAATTGGCAGGAGCGCAGCTGGATCATTTTTTCCCGCGGTCCCAATATCCGATATTTTCGGTATGTCTTTATAATCTGGTGCCAGTTTGTGGCAACTGCAACCACATCAAGCGTGACGGTACGCAGGAATTTGCTTCCCCATTTGATGAGGAAATTGATTGGGAACATGACATTCAATTCAGCTATGAGCCTTTAGATTTAGACAGAAGAAAGATTGTCATCCATGCCAAAGGAGCAATCAAAAATAACATAGATATAATGCATATTGAAACTGCCTATCAGATTCATGATATGGAGGTCAATGAATTGCTGGACAAGGCAGAAAAGTATTCCCGGACGCAGTTGGAGGAATATGAAAATGTGTTTGCTGAAATGGGATTGTCAAAGCAGGAATTAAAGCAGATGGTGTTTGGCAAAGAAATTACGGAAGACGATATCAGGAAAAAGCCTCTGGGGAGAATGCTGCGGGATCTGGAGAGGGAGTTGAAAATTTATAAATAATCCGTGACCTATGCAGAAATAATCCGAATATTTCTATGTAAGCGTTTCTGGCATTCACAAGAAAGGGGCATGGGAATGGAAGATGAGCAGATTGTCCAGCTGTTTTTGGACAGGAAAGAAGCTGCGATTGAAGAACTCGACAGAAAATACAACCGGTATTGCTTTCAGATTGCCTGGAATATCTTAAACAGCCGCGAGGATTCCGAAGAATGCGTCAATGACACGTGGTTCCGCACCTGGAATTACATTCCGCCGAAGAAACCGGCAATCCTTTCCTCATTCATCGGCAGGATTACGAGGGGGCTGGCGATTGACCGTCTGCGCAGGAAATATGCGGCAAAGCGCGTGGATATGCATATGGCGGATGTGGAGGCGGAGACGGCAAAGCTGGATGCTTTAGTCGTGAATACCGTGGAGGATAAGATTTCAGAAAAAGCGTTTTATGAAATCCTCAATGGCTTCCTATGGCAGCTTGCAGAAAGCGACCGGGATATTTTCCTCAGAAGGTACTGGCATATGGACAGCATCCGCGAGATTGCCGTAAGGCATGGCAGGACGGAAGGAAGCGTGAAAAACAGCCTGTACCGCAGCCGCAAGAAACTGTACAAATTGTTGGAGAAGGAGGGCGTGCCGATATGAGGGAAGACAGGTTTAAGTTTCTGGAAGCGATGGGAAATATTGATGACGAGCTGATTTATCAGTCCTGCCAGCCCTGGCAAAGAAGTTGGGGCGGTAAAATCCTGGCGTTTCACCCCGCAAAGGCGGCGGTGTGTGCCGTGCTGATTTTGGCGTTATGCCTTACCGGCATATTCCATCCGCAGGTAAAGGCAGCCATCCGCCATTTTACCACGAAGATAGCAGAAATCATGGGAGTTTCCAATGATTTGCTGCCCTACACGGACATTATCGGCACTTCGCAGACTAAGGAGGGCGTTACGGTTACCCTGGAAGAAGTGATTCTGGCGGAAAACCATCTCTATGCTGCTTTTAGCCTGGACTGGGAGGATGGACTCAAACTGGGAAAAGATATGTGGTCGCCGGATATTGGCATTGAACATGAGACGAAATTTAACGGTGTGGAGGTTGATGCTGTATCCAGCGGAATCTGGACGCCTGAGATGGAGATGGGTTTAGGCAATTCGCAAAATGTGCTTGCCACTTTTGTTTATAACGATGACAGCCTACCCTATGATATCCGTGAGATAGAATTGCAAATGCAGGTATTTCTGACGGATGACTTTCAGGGTGAGGGAATTCCCTTTACATTTCATTTTGCGACGTCGAAAGAGGAACTGTCGAAGGACAATTTCAGTATGCCGGTTGAGTATGAGTTGAAAGCGGGCGGCGGCACTGCCTTAAGGCTGCAGAAGTTTCAGTTCAATCAGGTGTTCAGCCAGATTAGCGCAAGACCGAATGAACTATTTTATGAGAAAATGTTTGATGAAGGCTATATCCTGCTGGGAACAGACAGCGAGGGGAATCCATTAAGGTATGAGATATCCGGGGGCTTGGAGGACAATTTGATTTTTGAATGCATTGGGACGCTGCCCTCTGCGGACAGTGAGTGGATAGAACTACAGCTTTATAAGGCCAAACTTCCCCCCTCTGAAGAACTTGAGGCAGACGAGGATTATGAAGAAGCCATGAAAGTGTATAATGTGGATGATTTAGATTATTTACCGGTAGATGAGAAAATAAGGATTGATTTCCCGCGCCTGTCGGAGCGTGATTTGAGAGCCATAATTTCAGAAAAAGGCGAAGATGCAGTTACCTGGGAGGATTTTTCCCCATATCCCTTTACGGATATCGGCAGCGGGCAGTATGTGTATGAATACATCCTTAAGGAAGGCTCCCGGCTGTATCTGGCAGGTCCCTCCCTGGAGGAACTGCCAGGCAGCATCTATATTATCCACAGGGATGGCACGAAAGAGGAAATAAAGTAACTTGCGGTTTAATATCCCATAGCCTCCTGGCCAGTTGTCTTTGGGGAAGGTTCTTCTGTAAATACTTTTTTCCATTGAAGCTTTGCCAAAAGCAGGGCGACAATTCCAGACAGCATGTCAGCCGCCGCTCCTGCCCACAGCAGTCCGTCTACGCCCCAGAAATGTCCAAACAGGAACATGGCGGGAATCAGGAAGATAATCTGCCGGGACAGCGATATCACCAAAGCCGGAACAGGTTTTCCGAGTGATTGGAAGAAAATGCTGATTACCATCCCGCTGGGAATCATGAAGCAGAACAGCAGGTAAATCCGAAAACATTTTACGGCAAATTCCATATAGAGCGCCGATTCCTGCCCGAACAGGTTGATGATGGCTTCTGGGAAGACCTGGAATACAAACAGGGCAAAAACCATGATTGCAGTGCAGGAGACCAGCGACAGGCGGAAAGTTTTCTTTACCCTGTCATATTGCCCGCTGCCATAATTATAGCCCAGAATGGGCTGTATGCCGGTGGCAATGCCCATGGCGATGCTGGTAATCAATTGGCTGGCTTTCATAGTGATTCCCAGCGCTGCTAAGGCGATATCAGAGCCATATTTTGAATCTGCGCCGTATTTTACGAGCAGGTTGTTCTGGATGGCGATGACCAAAGTAGCAGCAATCTGGCTGAAAAAAGATGACATGCCGAGGGATATAATATTTTTTGTAACCTGCCGCCTGAGGATGAAATTCTGCAGGTTCAGTTTGATTGTCTGAAAGCGGAACAGGCAGCCAATATAGAAAACGGCATTGAGCATCTGTCCGATAACCGTTGCCAATGCAGCGCCTTTTACACCCCAGTGAAACACGAAAATAAAGACGGGGTCAAGAATTATGTTGGCGATACAGCCAATCAGCATTCCTGCCATGCTGGATTTCGGGCGTCCGTCTGCACGGATGATATTGCTGAAATTAATGCCGACAATGAAGACGGGAAAGCCCAGTACAATAATCCTTCCATATTCAAGGGCGTAGGGCATGACGTCCGGTGTCGCGCCGAACAGGGTACACAGCGGTTCTAAGAAGATTTCAAATAAAATCAGCAGCAAAATGCTGCATGCCATGCTTAAAGTAATCATATTGCCCACGCCATCTGCCGCCTCTTTGGGCTGTTTTTTCCCGAGGTGCAGGCTCATAAAGGCAGAAGCCCCATTTCCCAGCATGATGGCGATTGCCATTACAATTAAACTCATGGGCATGATTACGTTGGTTGCCGCGTTGCCCAGATATCCAACGCCCTGTCCGATAAATACCTGGTCCACCATATTGTAAAGTGAATTAATCACAAGGGAAATGACACTGGGAACGGCATACTGGACTGCCAGTTTGCCGATTTTTTCAGTTCCAAGCGGATTTGCAATTGTTGTAGTATGATTCATATAGTTCTCCTTTCTCCTGTTTATAGTAGCACTCGAAATAGGTGAGTGCTAAAATGATTAAAACATTAATTTCCTTGAATGTGAAGTGAAAAAATGGTATTATCAATGACAAATATGCAATGATAGGAGAACGTCATCATGAACACACAGCAGTTGGAAAGTTTTCTGGCAGTGGCGGAAAACCTCAGTTTTGCGAGGGCAGCAGAGGATTTAAATATCACGCAGTCAGCAGTTTCCAGGCAGATCCATTCATTGGAAAATGAGTTGGATACCAGACTGTTCCACCGGACTTCCCGGAGCGTATCGTTGACTCCTGCCGGAATTAGCTTTTATGAAGACGCCAGGAATTTTATGGGAGGGCTGCGGATTGCCACGGAAAAGATAAAACGCCACAGTGCATCCAATGTACAGATACTGTCTATTGGCTATGGCAATGACATAGACTGTGAACTGTCGGCAGCGCTTTTGCGGGAATGCCGTGAACAAATCCCCGAACTGCATCCATTTTTGCGCATTATCCCGCACCGTTCCATACTGAACCTCTTTCTGCAGGATGAGATAGATATTATGTTTGGATTTGCGGGCGATGTACCTGCCAAAGTGGGGATTTGTTACAAAGAACTGTTCCGGGCGCCGATTTGCTGCGTTATCGCGGCAGACCATGCCTATGCGGGCAGGAAAGAAATTAAGGAGCAGGAGCTTTATTCCGAAAACATTATTATCTGCAATTCTTATTCTCTGCCGGCAAAGGCAGCAGTCCTGCAGAACCGCATGGAGCGTCATTTCCCCTTGGGATCCGTATATTACTGTGACAACCTCAATGCCATGCTCACCCTGGTCAAGGCGGGATATGGGTTTGGGATTTTACCGGATATTAAGAAGACGGATTCCCAGATATGCGCGATTCCCTTTGCTGATGTGGAAGACACTTCTTTTGGATTTTCGTATAAAGAGAATTCGCCCAATCCGCTTGTCAAAAAGTTTGTCAAGAAAAAACACTTGATATAAGCACTCATTTGTGATGAAATCAGTTGCTAAAAAATGGGGAAAGCCAAAATAATATAGCATTGTCTGAAAAGGTAATGTGTGCTATACTCCATTCATGGGAAACCATAGAGCCAAAGGCGGCTTTACCCCTCTTGCATTTTCGGAGGGTATAACAGCCCTCCAGACGAAAGAAAGGAGGGTGGTAAATGATTACATATCAGGATTTCTTTTTGTTCTGTACGTTTATTGTTGCCCTTATCGGTCTGCTTTATCAGATTTTTAAGGGAAAGAAATAGCCGCCACTACTCGCAATAGTGACGGCTGACC
>CAJTYM010000031.1 GCA_910583835.1 uncultured Lachnospiraceae bacterium
CGTTTAGCACGGACCGAAACGAAGTGAAGAACGCCATCTTATGAGCAAAGTTAGCATTTGACCTGAGGGGGGACCCAACGAAGTTGGGGAGAGTCCTGAGGTCTCCTGACATTTCTCAATAAGATAACGCAGCGAGAAAGCGCTGTAAGTTGCTAAGTGCCAGTGGCACTTGCTAAGCAACGACCGAAGCGAAGCGTAGAACTTTGCGAATGGCGTGGGCTGAACTGTTACGAGCCAAGGACCACCATAAAGCGTTAAATTCTGCAATACGAAGCTCAACGAAAGGCTATCACACAGCCTTAAAATTTCCGGCTGCCGCCGCTGGACCTGCGCCCGCCAGAACCACTATGCACTGTACTGCGGCTGCCGCCCCCGCTTCTGCCTGTGCTGCTGTTCTGTTGTTTGGGGATATGCCGTCTTGTGACAAAGGAATTGACAAGCCGGTCTTCTTTTACCGTCAGTTGGACATGTCCATTCTTTTCAATCGGATATTTGTAACCGCCAAATTTCAGGCGGTATTTACCAAATATGCCAAAAACTGCCCCTCCTCCGGCAGCAACCGCCAGCCCCAGGGCAATGAGGATTTCTGACAAGGTGATGGATTTCCTGTCTGGATATTTGATAATTTCCCCGGTATCTTCATCATAGAGGTGGTTCTGCCCCGCATTTTCATATTGGTAGGCGTTCTCCACTTCCTGCAGCATCTCCTGCAAGGCGGCAGCGTATTTTTCCTCAGAAACCTCCTCATATCCGGCGTCAAGAATCCTCTCCGCACGCTTATCGGTGATATAATACATTGCCTCCCCGAAAGCACGCACCACTATCTCACGGTTATCCATGTCAATTGCACAGATAACGCCGTCATCTCCGGCAGTGTATGTATCAAACCAGCTTTCGGCAAATGAAGTCGCGTCCTTGCCGCCGGCATCGTCCGTGGTCAATGCCATAAGCTCCCAGCCTGTGCGCGCTTCCAGTTCCGCCAGCCGTGCATTTATCTCTTCTGCCTCCGCTTCCGTCAGCAAACCAGCCTGGTCCATTAGCTGCATGTTTTCTTCTGCCCGCACGGGCAGCATACAGACAAATATCACACACAGGCAAAACGCCATTGCTAAATATTTCTTCCACATTTTCATAGCATCCATCCTCCCAGCAGCCCGAGCAGAAATACTGCCATAAAAATGGCAGCTCCGAGAATCCAGACTTTCGCCGCGTCAACCGGCAGTTCGCCGTATACTTTGCCGTCCTGTCCATTCATGGAATAATAATACATCTTTCCATCCCTGCCCTTATAGGTAACGGTCCACACCGGCAGCATGATATAGTCCCAATTCTCCCGCTCCGTACGCAGCTGGCAGCCGCGCACATTGAGATGGGAATAGCCGCTTACGGTATCCCGAAGAAGCTTTCCGCCAAATTCTTCGGCGTCCTTTGCCACCTCCGCCTGTAAATCGGTACGCTCTAAATCCCGCTTCTCTGCCAGAAATCCCGACAGATACCCCATATGGAACTCCTGCACTTTGCTGACATCATAGGGCAGTACCCCCTCCGCCAGCTTGAGGCTGTTTTTTTTCAGCGCGTTCTTGGTTATGTCCTCCAGATGGATATTTCCGCTGCGCTGCACATGGTAAACTTTCGTCTCCGTATATTCCGTCTCCCCACTGCGCCATACACGAATATTTTTCCCTTCCGCCTGCAGTGTGCCGCTCATATCCATATCAGCCATCCAATAGGGAAAATAGACGCCGGAAATTTTTTCTATCTGCTGCTTATTGAAAAATGCCTTCGGCACAAATTTCTTACTGTGCACATATTGCAGGAATTTCTCAGTTGCCTTTTCTTTATCAATCGAGAAGGGAATAATCTTATGGGGCAGAAATTCCCCGGATACCCTACCGGACAGCACCACCGGATTGTGGCAATAGTAGCAAAAGGTTGCTGCTGTCGTCCGGTCTGTGACAATCTCGGCCCCACAGCTGGGACAATGGTACATAAGACCATCCTCTTCCCCCATCTCCCGGAGTTCCGGCATCCTTTCTTCTTCCTCCGCTGCGGGCTTCATCTGCGCGAGCTCCTGCTGTGAAAACGCAGAAGCACAGTATTCGCACTTGTACTTCTGCGTTGCAGGATGAAAGACCAGTTCGCCATCGCAATTCGGGCATTTATAACTGATTACTGCCATCTCTTGTCTCCTTTAATACAATTTACTGTCTTGACTGCCCGCACTGCGAACAGAACTTGCCGCTGTTCACCTGACCGCAGGCACATGTCCATGTTCCATTGTCTGCCGGCTTGGGCTTGCCGCACTCTGAGCAGAATTTCCCACTGTTCACCTGACCACAGGCACATGTCCACGATACCGGTTCCTGGGGTTTCGGTTTGCCGCATTCAGCACAGAACTTGCCGCTGTTTTTCACGCCGCATTCACAAGTCCATTCCTGCGCTGCATTTTGCCGCTGCATAGCTGCGTTATTCGGCGTTCCTGCATTCTGCTGCTGCATGGCTGCCTGCTGCATCTGCATTTGCTGCATATTGGCTGCGGATGCCGCGCCCATGGCGGAACCCATAGCGTTCATGCCCATTCCCATGCCCATAAATCCTGCCATGGCGCCAGCCGTGTTGGAACCAGCTGCTTCTAACCCGCGCGCCACATGCCCTTGCATATAGCCCTCACGGACTGTAGGGTCGCTCAGCATGGCTCCCTCATTGCGCATATTAATCAATTCTGTGGACTTCTCATCATAAGTGACGCTGGCAATGCCCACAGCCTGGATTTCCATACCGCGCATCTGATTCCAGTCCTCATCTAAGGTATCCGCCATATATTTCCCTAATTCACGCCCTTTGGAAGGAACATAGGAAATACGGATGCCGTCTGCAGACATCTGGTTGATTGCCGACTGCAGAGCTTCTAGGAACTCCGCCATATACTGCTCATTGATATCCTCAATCTGCACCTTTGACGCATTCCTGGGAATCGCTTCCGAGTAAAACTTAATGGGGTCTGTAACCTTAATCGAATACGTTCCATGGGTGCGCAGGAATAATTCGGCATTATAGAAATTGTCAAAATAATTGATGGGGTTCCTGGTGCCAAATTTAATTCCTTTGATTTCCTGTAAATTGATGTAAAATACTTTCTGCCTGGCGGGCGTCCCCCCGCCAAATTTGATACGGCTAAAAGACTCCCGGATGGCATCTCCCAACTCCCCATTAAATAATGAAGGAAGCGCTGAATTATCCACCTTAAAATACCCGGGTTCCGCCGTGTAATCAACAATCCTGCCGCCATCCACCAACATCATGAACTGGTTGTCATACACATGGATGACGGAACCGTTGCTGACGGTACCATCAGTGCCTTTCTTATTCTGCCCTTTGCGGGTCTGGATGCCGCCGGTAAATACCGTGCGTTCCCCCATATCGTCCGGCTCAATCACTTCCAGCCATTGGTCTGCCAACCCGCCGGAGACGGACTGTATTGCCGCTTTTATTATTCCCATGATATCCCTCCGATTTCTACTGTGCGCCCGAAAGGCTCTTCCATTTCAGGTATGCATTGATGAACAGATCAAGATTCCCATCCATCACGCTGTCCACGTTGCCAGTCTCCGCATTGGTGCGGTGATCCTTGACCATCGTATAAGGCTGCATGACATAGGAGCGGATCTGGTTGCCCCAGCCAATCTCCGTGACCTCACCGCGGATGTCCGCCGCCTTTTTCTCATTTTCCTCCTGTTTCAAGAGATAGAGCTTGGCTTTTAACATCTGCATCGCCTTATCCTTATTCATGTGCTGGGAACGTTCATTCTGGCACTGCACCACAATACCCGTGGGAAGGTGCGTAATACGGATTGCCGAGGACGTCTTGTTGATATGCTGTCCGCCGGCTCCGCTGGAACGGTAAGTGTCAATCCTCAGTTCATCATCCTTGACCTCAATGTCAAGGTCTTTCTCGATATCCGGCATGACGTCGCAGGATGCAAAAGAAGTCTGCCGCTTGCCGGCTGCATTAAACGGCGAAATCCGCACCAGGCGGTGCACGCCTTTTTCCGATTTGAGGTAGCCGTAAGCATTCTCCCCACGCACCTCAAAAGTTATCGACTTAATCCCTGCTTCCTCGCCGTCAAGAGAATCGAGCACCTCCACATCGAATCCTTTGTCTTCTGCCCAGCGTTTGTACATCCGATACAGCATACTGTTCCAGTCGCAGGATTCCGTGCCTCCGGCTCCCGCATGGAGGGAAAGGATGGCGCTTTCCCCATCATATTCACCGGACAGCAGCGTCTTGATACGGATTCCGTCAAAGGTCTGCTCAAATTCACAGAGCGCCTCTTCAATTTCCGGAATGAGCGAAGCGTCATTCTCCTCATAGCCCATCTCTAACAGCGTCTCGATATCCTCATACTGCCCTTCCAGATGCCGATATGTCTCAATATCGTCTTTCAGGCTCTTGAGTTCTTTCATTTTCGCCTGGGAAACTTCCGTATCATCCCAAAAATCGGGCGCTTCCATTTCCCTCTCTAATTCCTGGACGCGCTGCTCTTTATTTGCTAAGTTAAAGTGAATCCCTCACTTCCACTAACGGTTCTTTGTATGTGTTCAAGGTCGTCTTGAACTGGTCTAATTCAACCATCGTGTCACCTCTTTCTGTTTTTATTCACTGATTACGGACATTCTAACACATCCGGCAGAAGAAAACAATTCCATCTTTGACAACAGAACAAATATTCTGTACAATATATTCATTGAACTCGGATGAAAGGATACAATCATTATGAATGCATGGATCAAAGAACAGCTTGAGCTGCAAAGAGAACCTGATTTCCAGAAATTTACCGCCGGTTTGCTGCCCGGCGTAGAGCATATCCTGGGCGTACGTCTGCCCGCCTTACGGAAAATGGCAAAACAGCTTGCCAAGGGGGATTGGCAGACATACCTGCAGACAGCCTGCGATGACAGTTACGAGGAAATCATGCTCCAGGGCATGGTTCTTGGCTATGCCAAAGGAAATCTGCAGGAGAAAGAACCTTTTTTGCGGGCATTCCTTCCCAAAATTGATAACTGGTCTGTCTGTGACAGCGCCTGTTCCACGCTCAAACTGGCAAAAACGCAGCCCGCAGAATTCTGGGATTTCCTAGCGGAATATCTGCACAGCCCTAGGGAGTATGAGGTCCGTTTCGCACTGGTGCAGATGCTGGATTACTATGTAAATGAAGAATATCTTGAGCGGATCCTGGAAGCGGTAGACCATTTAGATTTGAAATTCTATTATGTGCAGATGGCCCAGGCATGGGCAATTTCCATCTGCTACCGCGAATTCCCGGAGCGGACGCTGCCTTTCTTAAAAAAGAACCATCTGGACGACTTTACCCACAATAAAGCGTTGCAGAAGATTACGGAATCCTTAAAGGTGCCGAAAGAAGCGAAAGCATACATACGGACATTGAAACGATAGCCATGTTTCCAGAAAGTAGGTGACGATATTTTTATGTGAAACAATGACTGCACAAAGCCAGGTGTTTTGTGTTATAATCTTATAAAAGCAATCTCTGCCTTTTAAATAAGGACATGGAATTGGGTGAGAAGCCCAGCGAGTCGGTCACTGTGATCTTTTTAATTTTGAAAAGTAAGTCAGATACATGGGAGATGCTAGTGCGACTGCCAAAACCGGGAACACAGTTTACAGCCTTTTACAAAGAGGCTTTTTTATGCGTGTTCTTTTCGGGACACGTTTTTTTATTTTCTATAGATTAATTCAAAAGAAAAGAGGTTTACCGAGAATGAACGGAATACTGTACGGAATAGGGGTAGGACCCGGAGATCCGGAACTTATGACTTTGAAAGCGGTGCGGCTGATTAGGGAAAACAGAGTGATTGCATTGCCAGGGAAAAAACCAAAAGATACGGTGGCATACCAGATTGCATCCGCTGCAGTCCCGGAACTGGAACATAAGCAGCTGATACCGATTCATATGCCCATGACGCATGATAAGGAAGAACAGAAAAAACATCATCGGGAAGGCGCGGATATCGTGGAAGCTTATTTGCAACAGGGGAAAAATATTGTATTCCTCACTCTCGGAGATCCTGCCGTATATTCTACGTTTACCTATATACAGCGAATCGTGGAGAAAGATGGATTTCAAACACAGTCAGTCAGCGGAATCCCATCTTTCTGCGCCACTGCGGCGAGAATGAACATGCCCTTAGCGATAGGGAACGAGCAAATCCATATTTATCCCGCCGTCCATAACCTGTCTGGAACGCTGCCAGATTCCGGGACCTATGTCCTGATGAAAGCCGGAAGCAAGATGGACCGGGTAAAAGAAATCCTGAGAAAAAGCGGACGTGACGCAGTCATGGTAGAAAATTGCGGAACCGGGAAAGAAAAGGTCTATTTCCATGTAGATGAAATACCTAATACGGCAGGATATTATTCCCTGGTTATATCCAGAGAAACGAGGTTAAAATGATTGTTTTAAAGAATCTGACAAAAAGTTCGACCTGTTTACGGCAGTGGATTCCATAAATATGACGGTACAGACAGGTGAATTTTCTACCCTTGGAGTCGTGGTCTCCTTCCTGGCAAGGAACCATGCAGACGTGCCGAGGTTTTCAAACTATCTGATTATGCCAATGGCTTTTTGTTCTACTCGGATTCAATAGGAAGCAAAAATGAACTGCCGCAGGAGGCGGCAAAAAGAGTGCTGTGCGTAGCTTTTATAATCATTGTTGCCGGAGGTGTTTTGAATTATATTGTAAAGAAATGATACTTGAAACTCTGCACAGATTGCAGACTGGGGCGGCTCGTGTGATATAATCCTTTGGTTCAGTCCTTTTTTCTCTATTAGCTCTGCCAGCCGGATTTCCAGATGACCATAATTTTCTTCCACTTTTTCGCCTCCTGTCGAAAAATGATACCCTGTTTTCCTTACATTTTCATTTTATACTTATTATGGTATGGCTTTCATTCATCTACATAAAGTGCTGCAAGTGCCTGTTTATGGGCCGTGTGTCAGAAATTTAACAAGAATAATTTCACCGGATTCTAAAAAATGCAGTTGATTTTCAGATACAGAAATGTTATATTATAGAAAAGGAGCAACCGCCCACAAGCGTGGTTAGCCTTTCAAGTTGATTTATTGGATAAACCTACCTCAATCGGGCTAAGATTACAAGGTAGGTTTATTTATTTGCGCTTGTTATTCCTATTGTCTAAATAGGCAAGCAATGCTATCAGGAAGTTACCGCCTAAAAATAATAGGCTTAAAATATCGTATGTACTTTCCATCTGCACCACCTCCCATCTTCCGAGGGAAGCTCACCACCTTGTAACGCGTCTGCTCCTATGGGAGATTATAGCACACATAAAATTATACGGCAATCTGTTTTTTCAAGTCCTGCCAAACATAATAGAGCATATTACTCCAACTACCATACAAAACTTGTCCAACAACGGAATCCCTAACCATTTAAAAAAAATCCTCCAAAAATCAAAAATACCACACATCCAAACATAAACAATAAAGTTTTTTCTGGTTGTTCCGGTCTTTGCCAATAATTTTCCTTTTTTTCCTTTTCAATTTGATTCTGAAGATTTTGAACAATTGTATTTTTTAGTGAAATATGTCTTCTTAGTTTCTTTTCTATCTGGTATTTTGCAACTTCTAAATCCCTCAAATCATGCAGGTAAACTAACAATGCGTTTCTATCCATTTTGTATCTCCTGTAATGAAATCTAAGAAGGCATTGAGCGGCATTTCCATACCATCCAATGCCTTCTGTCGTGTTCTGTTTCCTTTTCTATCTTATTTTATTCTTTTTGCCCAGTCCCTTCTGGCAAAGCAGCTTCTGATATACTGCCTTCTTATCCTTGGGAACCCGGAGAAGCGTCTTTTCAGAAATGCCTTTGAAGGCTTTTCTGTTTACTCCTTTTGCATTCAGCTTCCGGGATTTAATATCAAGTTTCTTTAATTTCTTGCACCCGGAAAATGCATTGGAACCTATCTTTGTTACTTTTGCCGGAATCGTCAGGCTTGTCAGCTTCGTGCAATTGCTGAATACACTGGCACCGATTGCCGCTACATTTTTCCCCACCGTTACTGAGGTGAGGTTCTTACAGCCGGAAAACGCTTTCGTGCCGATTGCGGTTACATTGTCACCAATAACAACCTTCTTGAGTCTTCGGTTATTTTTAAATGCGCACTTGGAAATGGAAGTCACCTTGCATACCGTGCCATCCTCCGTTTTTATTGTGGCAGGAATTTTGACTACCGTGGCTTTGGGATTTGCATTTTCTACATATTCCACACAAATCACATTTCCATCCATGGAAATAACTTCGTATTCATCGCCGCTCCCGGCAGCTTCCGCTACATCGCCAACCTCCAGATAGCTTGATTCTTCTTCTGTATCCGATATTTCTTCTTTGTCCGAATCTTTCTCATTATCATCCAAATCAACGCCATCCTTATCTGGATTTTTCTTGTCCTCTGTATCTGTGTTATCCTTATCTGGATTTTTCTTGTCCTCTGTATCTGTGTTATCCTTATCTGGATTCTTCTTGTCCTCTGTATCTGTGTTGTTTTTATCCAGGTTATTTTCATCGTTCGGGTTATCTTTATTATCCGGGTCATCCTTGTCGTCTGGATTGTCTTTATTATCCGGGTTATCCTTGTCATCTGGATAGGTATCTCCTGTCTGTCCTGTCGCAGGAATCACCTCTGTCTTCGTTTCCCCGCAGGAAGTACAGGTATATGTAAGGACTCCGTCTGTCGTTGCCGTAGGGTTCAAGGTTACTTTTCCTGCGTCCCAGGTATGTTCCTTTTCAGCAGCCTCGGATTCTACCTGAACCTCTATGGGCTGGCTCAAGCCATAATAGGAAATCGTTACGATTTGCACACCGCTTTTACTGGAATCAAATCCTCTGACGGTATAGTCCGTGACCCTTCTCTTGGATCCATCTGAAAAACCTGCCTCAACTACAATACTATTTTTATCAAACGTATCCCCCGCTTTATAAACCGTATCTATCGGGGCGCTCACCTGCAGTGAATTTGCCACAGACTCCATTACAAAAGCATTTACACCGGAAGACAGCACCATGTAATCATTCCATGTCCCATCTGTATACATGCCGATATAATTCTCCTTTGCATATTCACCATAAGGATCCCTTAGCTGGCATATCCCATGGTTATGGTAGTTTGGTTCGCCTTTTCGCCAATTTGAATATGTAAATTCTTCACCGCTGGCAACTGTCCATCTGAAATTTTGCGCATCCTTACGGATACCGCCGATGTATGCATCTGCTCCATATTTTTTTACCAATTGAGCTACTTCCCTGTTCTCCGCCTCGCTTGTAATTGCCGCCAGATAACTGTTTCTATCCTCACAATATTTTTTCGCCTGCGCCCAATTGACATTTGTCTTTTCTACCAACTGGTACAAATGCCCTTCAAATACAGCGGATTTTTCTGCAGAGGTTTCATAATCGTATCCCACCGCTATTGTGATGCATTTATCATTTACGGAACCAGAATAACTTGAAACAGGGGATTTTACGCTTGCATATACTTTATAAATCCCTTTTGTGTCTGCACTGAAATCATAGGTATTTTTTGTGCCCAGATTTATGGTGCTTGTTTTGCCATCCGGGGATATGACATGCAGTTTGTAATCTACGCCATACCAGGCATCACCAACTGTTATTTTTGTTTTTTCTCCAATATCTATGCTTGCACTGTCTAAATATATGTTGTAGCTGATTTTATCACGCTCGCCATTTAATTTATATATTACAAAATTCTGGGCGGATGAACCATTCGGCGTCCATAACTGTATAGGCGTCCCATCATTTACTGAACCTGAAAGAACATCCATAATCCTCGTTGCGCAGGCAGATTTCAACTCATATCCATTCCCAGTATCACTGACAAACCACCTTTGAGGCAAATCTTTATTCTCATGCCAGACACCAATAGGTGTTCCGTCACAATCCCCGCCACCCGCAACGTCTAAATAATAATTATTATAATATGACTGTATAAAATAGGAACCGTCATTGCTATTATAAGTAAAATGCCATAATTGCCTTGGCTGATTTTCAACTGTCTCGGTAGACAAGAATACCCGGTTTGCTTCCCCTACCATAATCGGTTTCCAGCAATCCTTATTCAATATCAATGCATCGAAACTATCTCCAATATTTCCAACATCGGCACATTTATCAATATAAAATTTCTGCGCTTCCGAATCATGGCTTGTATATAGCCAGAGATTCGTCCCATCGTCTGTAGAACCATATTCTATATCAAATACCCTGGTCTGCGACACTGCTGCCCGAAATAGTAATGTTCCATCGCTTCTCTGATATATAAACCAGTTTTGCGCTGCTGTATCATAGCTGGGATGCAGTTTAATATTCGTAGTATCCTCATCTCTGGCACAATCCAAATCCATTGAAACATCTGTAGTAGAACTGATTATTTTATAGGAACCATCGCTGTTCCTCTTAAATTTCCATATCTGTTTTGCAAAATATTCACTTTTGGCAGAATCCAAATACACATTAGAATTGTCCCAATTCGTGAGATATTTGCCCGATGAGCAATGCCGGATCCGAGCCGAAAAACTGTCTCCAAGATTGACTAAATTCCCAAAGGAGGGCTGGGGGTTGGAGGGGACCGCACCTGAATAATTTGGCGTTACAAACCCCCATAAACTTCCATATGATAAGGAACAATTACTGTAATGCACACCATGGGGATTTGTCTGCGTGTTATTCCCATCAATATAATACACCCTATCTTGCGTGGAATATTCCACGATACCTACATGCTGGCTGGCATTGGAGCCAAAAAATATAATATCCCCGCTTTGAGGCCTATAGCCCGAGCCTTTCAAATGGCTGACACCACCTGAATTAATCAATTTATTCTTCATATCTGTCGTACCTGCCGTCCAGGGAATTATACTGTTTGATATTCCCGCCTCCTTCGCACACCAGGATACAAACACTGCACACCACGCATACCTTGCCGAAACTCCATTATTGTTGACACGTCTGCCATAATACCAGTCATTGTAGAGAATATCATCGGAACCGCTGCTCCTCTCCTTAATGCCAATCTGACTTTTTGCCATAGACACAAGACTTTCCGCCTGGCTTGCTGCTTTTACTTTAATTACTGGCGTATGTACAAAAATACAATCGAGAAACAGAAACACAAACAAAACATATGCAACATACCTTTTCAAGCTTCTATGCCCATTATTTCTTTTCTTCATAACCATTCCTCCTAGCTTTATAAATAATTCTGATTTTAGAATCCATCCATTTATGGCAGACGCCCTTCTGGAACTATAAAATTATGAAACTCAAAATTTCCATTTTGCTGTCTATAAAAACCGAACATCCCACGGCTCTCCAATATACCGCCGCTTTCCGATAAGGAATACTCGTCAACTATTCCGCCAAAAGGAATAAGGATATTCCCATCATAATCCGCAATTCCCCACTCGCTGTCGATATTCTTTAACCAGAGGACGCCATGTCGGAAAGAACACTCGGCAAATCGTTCGTCAAACAACAAGTCCCCATCCTTAAACAATTGGTAAAAATCCCCCGACTTTTTCTCAATTATCTGGGCATCCCATTCGTCTTCAGAATGAAATTCCGTTTCTGTCATTGTCCCTGAGGTAAGGTCAAATTCAAGAAGGTTTTTGTCAGACAAATCTTGACTTAAGATAAGCCTCTGCTCATCCACCACATCTATAACCCCAAAATTTCCATCATTTATGCTTGATATAATATTACCTTCCATATCCATAAGTTTGAATCCCTCACCCATGATAGTTGCCGCAAGCATATCGCCGCCAAGCAGATAATGCAGATATATGCCATCTGATGAAGACAGCAGCAGGTTCTCGTCCAAATCATAGATTTCTCCACAAATCACTCCCACTTCACAAGTTTCTCCCCCTTCGCTGCCACTCATCATCCTGTAACTGTCATCCCCATCAAGCCTGAGATTTTTTGAACGGAGCAAGTACTTATTTCCAAAACATTGTTCATATGTACCGCTGAATTCTTTTATGACGTTTCCTTTTTCATCTAGCAGATATTGCTTTCCTCCATCAATTCCGACATACTCATTTCCCATATTTTCCCATCCGTTTTCGCTATTGAGCGCCAGCCAGCCGGCATCCCCGGCAGAGACAATATCATCATATTTCCCCAGTTCAATACATTCTTTGCCTTCTAAATCAAGAATCCCTGTTTCACCCGCCAGAGTTGCTTTGATATAGTCTTTGCCATTCATAAATTTAAAGCTCAGCTCATCGTATTCCGGCTCAATTACGATATTTCCCCGGTTATCCAAAAGACCGTATAATTCAATATCCTCGCTCCTTTGGACTAGCAAAGCGTTCTCTCTGTATGCAATCGGAATATATTCTGTATTGATTACGACCTCAGTGGAATCCGAATCTTCTGATATTATATCCAAATCCGAATTTTCCTGCTCTTCCTGCATTGCCATTTCGTCAGAATCTTCATCTGCTAAGCTTTTGCCATCCTCTAATTCTCCATCATAACCGGTTTCTTCTTTCACCTCTGCTTCTTCATCATCACTAATATCCGTATCCTGCTGGTCTTCCTGTGATTTATTCTCAGTTTTATTATCATCCAATTCATTACTGCTGGCACCACAGCCGACTAGCAAAACTGAGATAAGAGCTATCACAAAACACCTTTTTACCATTCTCATTTTCATACTTTTTTCTCCATCTGAAACTTTGTTTAGAAATATTTTTTTATTCATTATCCTTCCCGCTGAAAAGACTGGATGGTTTTCCCTCTATAAGAGATAACACCCACATCACCTACGGCAATGATTAAATCATTACCTTGAAAACTCCTAAGCTTTAACCGTCTTCCATCTTCGCACTCTATGACATACCATTCAATATTTCCCTGCTGGATAGGTTTTTCTAAAATTTTAGCCTTTACCGACTGTAAGGGTTCGGAGTTGTCTTTCTTTTTCAGAAAAACAACAAATAGCCACATTGCAACACATAATCCAATAAGTATTATAAAAAACATAGGAACATATTGAATTAAATTAGATCCATTAACATTTACTTCCATGATATCATCCTCCATTATCAATTATATTTTTCTTTGAAACTCTCATAGGAAATCGGTGTCTCCTTCAGTTTAGCAGCATATGTTGCTTCTTCTTTTATTTCTGCATTACCGCTACAGCCCATGAAACAAGCAGACAGTAATAATGCCAAAAAACAACTCAGCACTTTTTTCAAACTTTTTCCCCCTTTCAAATCAATTTCCAATGACTTAACCTTATCAGCGGCATAATCCACTTTGACAACTCCTACTCCCACCTCCATTTTAACGTTATATTTGCTGCCACTATCAAAAAGCGTACTTTTTGATATTTTCCCCTTTAACATTATTCGCTGCACTCTTCACTTAAATTTCTGGTAAAAATTACAGAAATATCAAATAATCTGCTGTAAAAAAATACAAAAAACAAGAAATTAATTGCTTTATCATCCAACTTATGGTAAAATATTCCATAAGAAAAGGAGTATCAAAAAGTACACCTTTTGATACTCCTTTTCATGTTTTCCCGCCTATGCAGTACTCCCTCAACCGCCGGTAAAACGTAGCCTGGCTCATATTGCATTCCTCTATGGCATCACAGAATTTAATCTGACCGCTTTCCCATTTCTTGATAATTTCGCCAAAATTATTTGGTATAAGTGCCTCCGACCTACCAAAACGGACTCCCCGCTTTTTCGCAGCCGCAATGCCCTGTTCCTGAGGAGCAAAGCAAATGTGAAGCATAGGAGCAAGGCAAATGCGAAGCATTTCTTTTATGCCTTGCAACGAATGGGCAGGTGTCGCGAAGCGCCGCGTGCCGTTACCCAATGGGAATGCCTTGCAACGAATGGGCAGGTGTCGCGAAGCGCCGCGTGCCGTTACCCAATGGGAATGCCTTGCAACGAATGGGCAGGTGTCGCAAAGCGTTGCGTGCCAATACCCGATGGGAATGCTTTGCGACGATTTGGCAGGTGACGCAAAGCGGCGCGTGCCGTTACCTTACGTTTCCTGATATTTTCCCTTTCATTCTCTGCAACAAAGGACAGTATCTGCAATACCAAATCTGCTATAAATGTCCCCATCAGGTCTTTCCCATTCCTCGTATCCAAAAGAGGCATATCAACCACACAGATATCAATACCGATTTCCTTTGTGAGCATTGACCGTCTGGTTCTGTACTTCTGCATAGTTGCGCCCCAGACGGTCAATGCTCATGATATAGAGGAGGTCGACCTTTTGCAGCTTTGAGACCATTCTCTCATAATCCGCCCTGCGGAAGTCCTTACCGGACTGTTTATCCTTAAATATATTTCCGGCAGCCACTCCTGCCTTTTCCATCGCAAGCAACTGCCGGTCTTCGTTCTGCTCCATGCTTGACACACGCACATATCCATACACCTTGCCCATATGTATTCCTCCTTAAAATTAAGAAAATCCTAACGTATTTCTACAATAGGACTTTTTTGCGGTAACGGCACGCGTCGCTTCGCGACACCTGCCAAGTCGTAGGAGGGCATAAAAGAAATGCTTCGCATTTGGCCCTCCTACTTTAAAGTCAAAAACTTTTATGAGCAATTATATCATTTTATTCCCCCTCATAATCCTGAACTTGTGAAGCATGCTCCAATCAAATACCCCGCAGCAAGCTGATGGGGTATGCCTACAAGACCACCCCAAGGGGTGGGGTATTTGAACCCTAGCAGCATTCGTCAAATATCCATGTAAACATGGCTATTTTCCTCATTGCTCGCGGGAATAAACAGATTGCCAGAGAACTTTAGGCGTGCTATAATCTGTCTATGGAGCAGACGCGTTACAAGGTGGCGAGCCTCCCTCACTTGGAAAAGGCGGGAGGTGGTGCAGATGGAAAATACATATGATATTTTAAGCCTGCTATTTTTGGGCGGTAACTTCCTGATTGCATTGCTTGCCTATTTGGATAATAGGAATAACAAGCGCAAATAAACCTACCTTGTATCTTAGCCGGATTGAGGTAGGTTTATTCAATAAACTAATCTTGGGAGGCTAACCACACTTGTGGGCGGTTGCTCCTTTTTTATAATATAACATTCCTGATTCTGAAAATCAACTGCATTTTTTAGAATCAGGAGAAATTATTCTTATCAAATCAGGCACTCCTACTTAGCGGTAACGGCACGCGGCGCTTCGCGACACCTGCCCATTCGTCGCAAGGCATAAAAGAAATGCTTCGCATTTGCCTTGCTCCTACTTAGCGGTAACAGCACGCGGCGCTTCGCGACACCTGCCCATTCGTCGCAAGGCATAAAAGAAATGCTTCGCATTTGCCTTACTCCTACTCAAAATATTTATCCAGCCCATCGGCTATGCCAACGGCTATGTTCTGCTGATAGCCACTATCCGCCATATTGGCGTCCTCTGTGGGATTCGTCATAAAGCCCATCTCCACAATCGTCACGGGAACTGTGCACCAATTGATGCCGCTCATGCTGTCCGTCTCCCAGATGCTCTGCTTATTGGCCCCGGTGGCATTCACAATGCCGTCAAGCACGCATTCTGACAGCTTGCGGCACTGGCTGTAGAGGTTGCCCATATAGGGGTTGGCAGAGGTTGGGCAGATTGTCAGCGCGCCGTTCTGCCCGCTGTCGTCCGAGCCGTTGGCGTGGACGCGGATAAAAGCGTCCGCCCCCGCGTTGTTGGCAACCACTGCCCGCTCGCTATTGCTGATATTTACATCATGGCTGGTGCGCACCATCATCACCTGGTAGCCCCTGGCTTCCAGTTCCTCCTGCAGTTTCAGGGAGACCTGCAGCGTAAGCTCATATTCTTTCAGCCCGGTGACGCAGCCGGTTGTACCGCTGGCAACCTTGGGCTTCGTCTCGGAAGCCCCCGGTCCGATAGGTTCCTGCTCACTGTTGCCCTGTGCCTGATGCCCGGCATCAATCACTACCAGGTAACCGTTGTCCGTCACTTCCGATGCCAGCATCAGGAATTCTGAGGCAATGTAATATTCCTCTTCTCCTACCTGTACCTCACTCCAGGTTCCGTCATTTGCCGTCCTCGTAAAACTGGTTCTGCGGGGCACGGTCTGATAGACCTCGCTGTCTGTGGAGGGGGCTTTCCTCACATTGACCGAAGACGTTGTCACAACTTCTTCCTCCGCATAAACGACTGTATCAGGATTCAAAGAGAAAGCTGCAAGCCTATCCTCCGCTCCCGCGTCCGTCTGCCCCTCTCCATCCTCCGTCTTATCATTCCCATCCTCTGTGTCCGTATTCACAGCGTCATCCTCGGCCCCATCAGCCTGCTGGGAGCTGTCCTGCTGCCCTTGCTCCGTCTTATCTTCATATTTCTCCGTTGTTATCGGCTCCTTCTGTTTGGGCTCATCGTCTTTGCCCGCACATCCAGCACATGCCAGCGACAGCAAAAGGATAAAAATTATAACCAGATTATATTTCTTCATCTATTCTCTCTTTCTATTTATTCTTTCCCGGTTACTACATGGACTTTTAATAAATTGGTATTTCCCGGGACGCTCAGGGGAACGCCTGCCGTGATGACCGTGATATCACCCACAGAAACCAATCCTGCCTGTTCTGCCATCTCCACCGCATGGGAGAACAGCTCATCCGTGTCCTCTTTCTGTTTGACTTCCAATGGCGTCACGCCCCAGGAGAGATTGAGCTGGCGGCATACTTTCCGGTTGATGCTGCCACCGATAATGTTGCAGCAAGGGCGGTATTTGGAAATCATGCGCGCCGTCTCCCCGGACCAGGTCACGGTGATGATTGCCGCTGCATCCAGGTCCATTGCCGTTGTGCAGGTGGCGTGGGAAATGGCATTGGTGATATCCGGGTTCTCAGATTCCCGCTGCTTAAAGCGCGCAGTGTAATTGATATCCTGCTCCGTGCGGACGGCAATTTTTACCATCGTCTTTACCGATTCCACCGGGTACATGCCCGCAGCCGTCTCCCCGGACAGCATGATAGCGCTGGTTCCATCGTAAATGGCATTTGCCACATCTGTCGCCTCTGCCCTGGTCGGCCTGGGATTCTTCATCATGGAATCGAGCATCTGGGTAGCTGTGATAACTTGTTTCCCGGCATTGACCACTTTCTTGATAATCATTTTCTGAATAGAGGGCACGTCCTCCAAGGGGATTTCCACGCCCATGTCGCCCCGCGCCACCATAATTCCGTCTGATACCTGGATAATCTCATCAATATTCTGCACGCCCTGCATATTCTCAATCTTAGAAATAATATTGACATTGCGGCAGTTCTTCTCAGCAAATATTTTCCGTATCTGCATCACGTCATCGGCAGTGCGCACAAAAGATGCTGCAATAAAGTCAAAATCATTTTCAATACCGAAGACGATGTCCTCATAATCCTTCT
Organism: uncultured Lachnospiraceae bacterium; assembly: GCA_910583835.1. GTDB lineage: Bacteria > Bacillota > Clostridia > Lachnospirales > Lachnospiraceae > Petralouisia. Next base: position 17,503 of record CAJTYM010000031.1, read on the forward strand.
CGCTGATATAAGGCATGGACAATTCCACATCCGGCACATTGACGCCTTTTTTATTAGAAATCATGCCGCCGTTTACGACACGGCAGGAAATCTCCGTATCATCCACTTCTTCCACATCGAGGGCAATCAGGCCGTCATCAATGAGAATTCTTGAACCTGGCTGCACATCTTTCACGAGGTCCTTATAAGTAATGGAAACCTTATTCGCGTCTCCTACCAGTTCCTCTGTTGTCAGCACAAATTTCTCACCTGCCACCAGTTCTGCCTTGCCGCCTTCCAGCTCACGCAGACGTATTTCCGGTCCTTTGGTGTCTAACAATGTGGCAATCGGAAGGTTTAATTCCTCCCGGAGCTCCTGCACTTTTTTCAGCCGTTCCCCCTGTTCTTCATGGCTCCCATGGGAAAAATTGAAGCGGGCGACATTCATGCCCTCCAGCATCAGCTGCCTTAACACATCACCGCGGTCCGTTGCCGGTCCCAATGTGCAGATAATTTTTGTCTTTCTAAGATTCTTCATAATAACCTCTCCTTCTGAAATTTATTTATGGATGACCGTGCCTGATATGCCAAGGCTGTCCTCATCGGAAATACCCAATTTCGTAATCAGGACGCTGCGCACGGCAGAATTGCCGATAAACTCTATCGCCGCTTCAATCTTGGGCAGCATCGTCCCCTCTTCAAACTGCCCCTCTGCCATATATTGCCGGGCTTGCGCTACCGTCATTTCCTCTAAGGGCTGTTCATTTTCCTTTCCAAAATGCAGACAGACCTTTTCCACACCGGTCAGGATTACCAGACGGTCCGCCTCGATTAACTCCGCCAGCTTTTCCGCCGCTGAATCTTTCTCAATCACCGCGCTCGCTCCCTGAAGCTTATGATTTTGCGCCAAAACCGGAATCCCGCCGCCCCCGCAGGCAATGACAATCTGGTCCGCCGCAAGCAGCGCGCGGATAGCGTCAATCTCCACCACGTCTACCGGTTTGGGAGCCGCGACAATCCTGCGGTATCCCTCCGCCATCTTCACTACGTGATTGCCTTTCTTCTCTTCGGCTTCTGCCTCCTCCTCTGTCATCACACGTCCAATGACCTTGGACGGATGGTAGAAAGCATCGTCATAAGGGTCCACCGTGACCTGCGTGAGGATTGTGGAAACCGGTTTATATATACCCCGGTTCAAAAGCTCTGTGCGGATGGCATTCTGAAGGTCATACCCAATATACCCCTGGCTCATTGCCGAGCAGACAGACATCGGCGTTGCCGTATACTCCGGGTAAATCCGGCAGAATTCTGCCATCGCCGTGTGAATCATGCCTACCTGCGGGCCGTTGCTGTGGGAAATCACCACCTGATAATCATCTTTTATAAAATCAACGACTGCTTTTGCCGCTTTCTTGGTGGCAAGTTTCTGTTCCGGCAGCGTTGTCCCCAATGCATCATGCCCTAACGCAATCACAATTTTTTTCTTCCTCATGAAAATTCCCTCCATATGCATAGAACGCCAATCCAGACATATCCGGATTGGCGTCTCAATTTGCTCTTATCTTACCACATTTTACAGGTTTTTTAAAGAAAAATTTCTATTGTTCCACTATTCAACTTTCTTCCCTAACGTAACTGTAACGGTTTCTTCCCTCCATTCACCATTATCGTTCTTCTGCAAGGTAACTTCCACCTGCGTTCCCGCTGCGTAATACTTCATAGCCTCGGAAAGCCCTTCCAGAGATGTTATCTTCCTGCCGTCAAATTTGGTGAGCACATCGCCTTTGCGGATTCCCGCCTGGTCTGCCGCGCTGTTCTCAGTTACCATTGTAATATAAAGCCCTTCCGGCATCCCGAAACTGTCTGAAATTTCTGATGTCACATCCTGCCCGGTCACGCCAAGGTATGCAGAGTTGGATTCATCGACAACTTCCCTGGTAATCAGGTTATTGATAATCGGCTCTGCTGCCGAGATGGGGATTGCATAGCCCATGCCCTCCACCTGGGTATCTGCATATTTCACGGAATTGATGCCTATTACCTCTCCGTTCATATTCAACAACGCACCGCCGCTGTTTCCGGGGTTGATTGCCGCATCCGTCTGAATCAGGTCATTTGTAATGGAAGTTCCCGTCATCTCATCCTGGACGGTCACTTCCCTGTCCAGAGCGCTGATGACGCCTGTCGTCACGGACTGTCCATAGCCCATGGCATTTCCGATTGCCACAACGCTCTGTCCAACCTTAATGCTGTCGGAACTGCCTATCGTTGCGACCTTAATCTTCTCCATGGTGTCACTGGGGATGTCTTTGGTCTTAACGGACAGCACTGCAAGGTCCGTGCTGGCATCTGTCCCTTTTATCTCTGCCGTCACCTGCTGATTGTCCACAAAGTTCACCGTAAGCTGATTGGAATTGGAAACTACATGGTTATTGGTGGCAACATAGATTTCCTCCTCTGTCTGCCCAATGATAATGCCGCTTCCTGCGCTGGGAACTTCCTCCTCATAAATGCGTCCGAAGAAATCTGACTGTACAGCAGAACTCATATTCGTGATAGACACGATGGACGGCATCACATTTTCCGCAACATCGGAAACATCAGATGAAGCTGCTGCCGTGCTTACTCCGGTGGCAGGCAGGTTCCCTTTATTTACAGTTGTCTCTGCCGCCTTATCTGTGCTTTCTGCCGCGGTCTGCTGTTGTGACTGGTTCGTGCCAGAGGTATGGCGGAAAGCAAAACCTGTTCCATAGAACACTGTGCCCGATACCAGACCAAATACCAAGGCAAGCGCTGCGCATTTTGCCATCGTCATGCCAAAGCCGTGCTGCTTCCTTTCACCAGTCTTTTTCTCTTTCTTGGCTTTCTTGCCAGTTTCCTGCGCGCTCCCATAACTTCCTGTTGTGTAAGTCCGCTGCGCGCTGCCGCTCTCCTCCTGCCTCTCATAATAATTGGGATTGCGTTCCTGGTTTTCCTGATTTACATAGCTGTAAGAATAAATGGAACCCGAAGCCCCTGTGCTGCTGCCAGGAACAGCTGAGTCTGTACTGCCAGATGCAGCGGTATCCGTATTTCCACTCGCTGTATTGCTTGGCATCGCTGCATCTGTATGCCTGGTCTCATTTTCCATATTGCCGCTCTGCGCGTTTTCCAGGTTGCTGCCCTGTGTGCTTCCCATGTTATTTGCAAAATTGCTCTCCTGTGTATTTTCCATATTATTTGCAAAATTGCTGCCCTGTGCATTTTCCATATTATTTGCAAAATTGCTGTCACCGTTATTGTAATTATTAAAATTGTTATCCATAACAAATATCTCCTTTCTTCTGCTGTTATCTCTTTGTTCTATAAAGCAGTTTACGAGAGATTTGTGACAAAACTGTGTCTAATATTTTAAAAAAAAGTGTTCTGTTCCATGAAAAGTCCAGTCTGGAGAGTGTTCCACAGCCGCTTGCATGGATTTCCGCTATTCCACCGTCACCGACTTCGCCAGATTCCGCGGTTTATCCACATCGCAGCCCTTGCCCACCGACACATAATAGCTGAACAGCTGCAGGGGAATAATCGCCAGTGAATTCGTGAACCAGCGGTTTGTCTGGGGAATATAGATGACATAGTCCGCCGCTTTCTCAATCTCCGTGTTGCCGGTATTGGTCACGGCGAGCACGAACGCCCCACGGCTGGTAAGCTCCACGATATTGCTGATGGTCTTCTTATATAAATCCTCCTGAGTCAGCACGGCGGCAACCAAGGTGCCCTCCTCAATCAGGGAAATCGTTCCGTGCTTCAGTTCCCCGGCTGCGTATGCCTCAGAATGGATATAGGAAATCTCTTTCAGTTTGAGGGAACCTTCCATGGAAATCGCATGGTCAAGTCCGCGCCCCACGAAAAACACATCCTTAGCGGAAATGTAACGGTTGGCAAAATGCTGGATTTTCCCCTTGTTACTGAGAAGCATCTCTATCTGCTCCGGCAGCTTCTGCAAATCCTTGAGATATGCATGGACGTCCTGCTCCGTAATCTCTCCCCGCACCTGTGCAAACTTGATGGCAAGCAGGTATTCCGCAATCAGCTGCGCGCTGTAAGCCTTGGTGGTAGCCACGGCAATCTCCGGTCCTGCCCAGGTATACATGACCTTATCCGCTTCCCTGGCAATTGAACTGCCCACCACATTGACAATGCCAAGCGTCTTGACGCCCCTGTTTTTCGCCTCGCGCAAAGCCGCCAGGGAATCTGCCGTCTCCCCGGACTGGCTGATGATGATGACCAAATCATTAGCAGCCAGGATAGGATTGCGGTAACGGAATTCCGAAGCCAAATCCACATCCACGGGAATACGCGCCATGCCCTCAAACACATACTTCGCCGTCACGCCCGTATGGTAAGCGGAGCCGCAGGCAACGATATGGATTCTGCCAATCCCACGGATTTCCTCATCTGACATGCCAAGTTCCTCAATGACTATCGTGCCCTCCTTAATGCGGGGATTTAAGGTATCCCTGACTGTCTGGGGCTGTTCATACATTTCCTTTAACATGAAATGCTCATAGCCGCCCTTTTCTGCGGCATTGATATCCCAGTCGATGGCGGAGGGCTCTTTGGTGATTTCCTCGCCGTCCACATTATAGAAAGAAATCGCTTCCTCCGACAATACGGCTATCTCCTCATTCTGGATAAAGTACACATTGCGCGTATACTTTAAGACTGCCGGCACGTCAGAGGCAATCAGGTTGCCGTCCTTGCCATGCCCCACAATCAGAGGGCTGTCCTTGCGCACCGCATAGAGGATGCCGGGATGCGCCTTAAACATGATACCCAGGGCATATGAGCCCTCCACGCGGTGCATGACCTTAGTGATGGCTTCCATCGGCTCTCCCTTGTAGTAATAATCGAGCAGATGGGCAACCACCTCCGTGTCCGTATCCGACACGAACTGGTAACCTTTGCCCTCCAGGTATTTTTTTAATTTCTGATAATTCTCAATGATTCCATTGTGCACGACAGCAATGCTCTCATCCCCATTGAAATGAGGGTGCGCATTGTTATTGGTAGGCGCCCCATGCGTTGCCCAGCGGGTATGCCCGATTCCGGCAACCCCCGGCATTTTGGCGCCGTCATGCGTCAGTTCATTCAGAACCTTCAATCGCCCGATTGCTTTCTGCACCTTTATGTTCTCTCCGTCAAAGACTGCGATTCCCGCCGAATCATAGCCTCTGTATTCCAATTTAGACAAACCGTCCAATAATATCGGCGCTGCCTGCGCCTGCCCAATATAGCCCACTATTCCACACATATGCTTCCTCCCATTATTCACCGCCTACGGTCACGCCGGTCCGATAGGCAATCTCATCGCTGATTCCCTGCACACTGTCTGTCACGGTATAACTTGTCGTTCCATATAAGAAATCATGGAGCTGCTTTACATTGGATGACAAGTCCTTAGGGATGACACAGTCTGCATTTGACTGCTGATAGGAAATGGATACCACTTTGTTGCGCAAATCAAAGGGAAATCCTCTGCTCTCTCCCAATTTATAATGAAATGCATCCATTGCCATGGCAATGATTTCCGTCTTGTCAAGGCTGGTCTTTATCTGCGGGAAAACAGCATCTATCAGGTCATTGATTGTCCCTATATCTGATTTTAACGCTTTTTCTACCATTTTATTCACCACAAGCCGCTGGCGTTCCGTCCTCTTGAAGTCATCGCCAGCCGTATAACGGATTCTGCCGTAGGATACTGCCTGCACACCATTGAGGTTATAGGTGCCTGCTCCCGGAAGCGGGTCATAGCTCTTGCCCGTCACCTCCGATGTCTCAATACAGTAATTATTCAGATGTACGCACTCTTCCTCCGTTATTTCAATCTCCACGCCGCCCAGGATATCTACTGCCTCTGCCACCGCAGAAAAATCGAACGATACATACTCCTGGATATCAAGGTCCAGGTTGGTGTTCAGCATCCGCACCGCCTGTTCAGGGCCTCCCACCGCATAAGCCGCATTTGCCTTGCTGTAAGCCTCCGTATTATCCAAATCCGCCATTTTGAGGAACGTGTCACGGTATACCGACACCAGACGGACCTCCTTGGTATCCTTGTCAATCCTCGCCAGCATAATTACGTCCGAATTGCCGCTGCTGTAGGAATTATTTTCACGGTTGTCCAAGCCAAACAGGGCTATCGTGGTATACTGTCCCAGCACGTCCTTGGTCTCTTTGGACAGTTCCTCATTCTCAACGTCTTTCGCCTGAAAACTTTTATCTGTGTTAATCTTGTCCATCTTGGCATTCGTCCAAATCCACAGCAATGCGCCGCCCAGAACCAGGAATTCCACGCATACCAATAAAATTTTCCTCCTGCGCCGCTTTGCCCTCATTGCTTTTCTCGCTGCCGCGCTTCTTCCCTGTCCACTCTTCTTATTCGCCATACTTTCCACCCTATCCATTTATTTTCTGTTGTTTTCCAAATACTTACGCTTCCCTGCCGCCCAGGCGCATAGATTTTCACGTTCTCCGCAAAAGCCGCCGGCACAGGCAGCACACAAAAACTAAGCGGTTTCGCAGCATCCGCCACAGCCCATAATGCTCCATGGAAGAATTATTTCCGCCATGCCTGCGGTACAGCAGCAACGGCTCTGACAGGAAATAAGACCCTCCTGCATAAGCATCCGCCAGAATGCCAATCCACTGATCGTGCATCTCAATCTGCGCGGGAATTGGCAGAATTTTCTCCAGCAAATCACAGCGGACTGCCATACAGCAGCCGATATAGCTGTTTTTGACAATGTTTTTGATAACGCCCGGTCCGGAGTTACGGTATTCATAAAAGGATTCCATGCAGATATCGGAACTGTCATCGTCCGCAAACACCTTGGCGTCATGAACGACAACGGCCGCCGCCTGCCGCCGGAGCGCCCATAGGACGCTGTCTACCTTTCCTTCCAGCCAGATATCGTCCTGGTCGGCAAGGAAGATATACAGCCCCCGGGTATGGGACAATGCATGTTCGACATTCTTCTTGATGCCCTGTCCCGGCCCTGTGAGCAGCCGGACCCGGCTGTCCCTGCTCTGGTATTCCTCTATCAGCTGCACTGTCCCATCGGTAGAGCCGTCATCCGAAATAACCAATTCATCCTGCTCCCCCAGCTGGCATAAGATGGAATCAAGCTGCTGCCGCAGATACTTCGCTCCATTATAGGAGACGAGGGCAACCGATATGCGGATATCTCCCGTCACCATAATTTCCACCCCCACTTCCTGAAATAGCGGATCATGGAAGCAATATGGATTCTCATAAGCCTCAAATCCTTGTGGGAGCCGCGCTTCCATTGGTGGATGACCTCCGTATCCGGGCAGTACCACAGGCTGCTTACGCGGTTCACCTGCCGGCAGAGGTCGGCATCCTCCATATACATAAAATAACGGCGGTCGAACCCTCCCAGTTCCAGAAACAGCCCCGTGCGGATGACAAGAAAGCTGCCCTGGGCAAAGGGCACTGGAAATGGCTTCCGGTAATCCATATCCTGCATGGTATGGTAATGCTGCCGCCTGGCAAAGTGCGAGGGAAAAAACATGCGGATACATAAATCCCTTACTGTAAGTTCCCTGCGGTAAGCTGCCTGCAGGTTGCCCTCGCTGTCAACCAGTTTGGGCACCGCCATGCCTGCCCCCGATTTCTCCAGAAATGAAATCAATATAGAAAAGCTGTCCTCCTGCAGAAGAATATCCGGGTTTACAATCGCGTGAAACTTTGAAGCCAGCTTCGGCAGCACATAATTGTGCCCGCCGCCAAATCCAAGATTCTCTCCCGGCTTTTCATAAACCACATCCCCATACTCTTCTGCCAGCGAAGACAGCTCGTTTTCCTCCGTACTGTTATCTACGATATAAATTTTCTTTGATAATTTACCGGCGGTGCATTCCATGATGGAGGACACCGCAGCCCTTACATCCGCCTCGTCATTAAAGGCGACAATCGTGATTGATATATCTGTCATAACGATCCTTTTCCCGTCAGCACTACAGCCACCGTCCGCAAAATAATCCTCAGGTCCATGCTGAGGGACCAGTTGGATATATACTGGGTGTCGAGCGCCACTATCTCTTCAAAATTCTTGATATCGCTCCTGCCGCTGACCTGCCACATGCCGGTCAGCCCCGGACGTATGCCCAGCCTTGCCTTATGGTGGAGTTCATATTGCTCAAATTCATCCTCCGTGGGAGGCCTTGTCCCCACCAGGCTCATATCCCCCTTGAGCACATTCCAAAACTGAGGAAGCTCATCAATGGAATATTTGCGCATAATCTTGCCCACGCCAAATACCCTGGGGTCTTCCTCCATCTTAAACATCAGGCCTTCCATCTCATTCTGTGCCATCAAATCTTTCTTCATATTGTCCGCGCCTATGACCATCGTGCGGAACTTGTAAAATTTAAAGCGTCTGCCATTCTTGCCAATCCTGGTCTGCGCATAGAACACGGGTCCCGGGGACTGAATCTTGACCATAGGGGCAAACACCACGAAAGCAATCCCCATCAGCAAAAGCCCTATCAGGCTGCCGGCAATATCCATACAGCGCTTGATAACCATCTGCCGGTTGGTTGCAATCTTCATGCTGGTAGTCAGCACCAGATATTTGCCGCAATGCTCCACCAGTTTATTCGGCATCAGCTGGGATTCGCGCACGAGGTTGAAATGGACGGTCAGCCCCAGCTCTATCAGTTCATTTGCCAGCGCCTCGCTGCTCTCTCTGGTATTGCCATTGATAAACACTTCATCCACCACATTGACACGCACATACTCTAAGAAGCCATCCGCAGTCGCCACAATCGGCACCCCGCAGATTTCCTCGCCAACCCTGTCTGCATCCACAACTACCACGCCGACTACCTCGAATTCCTTATATCGGTTGTGCTGGAAATCAGAAACGCACTGCTCGGCATAACGGTCCTCCGTCACAACCACCAGCTTGGAATAGCGTTCCTTGCGGATCATGCGCTGTCTGATATATATTTTCCAAAGGCAGCGGCTAAAATACTCGACAATAATGGACACCATCCAGAATACGAGGATAACCTGCCGGGAATAAATCTCCGACTGCTTGGTTCCCCACACATAGACTGTCAAGCCGGCAAATATCAGGCTGCAGTGCACGACCACGGATTTCAGTTCCTGAATCCTGTTCCTGCGCAGTATCCCGGTATAAGCTTCCATAAGAAATACAATACAGCCGTCCAGCAGAAGCAGAAGAATCGCCAGACGGTTATAATATTCACTCATTATCGGTTCATTATGAAGATTTCCCAACCTGATTAAACAGGAGAGATAAAACGTAACTTCAAGGCAAAGCAAATCCAGAATCAAGAAATCCAGATGTTTCACCCAGCTCTTTTTCTGTTTTTCATACATAATCTGTTCCTCGAAACGTAATCATAAGTCAGTTCTCATACAGAAGTATGATTCCGTATGTAAAGCCAGCTCTCCGAATAATCTTTTCTTTGCTTTTCATCCATCTCTGTATATTTGGCAAAACTCAGCTTGGAGGGAATCATCTGCGTCCCTCCGCATTTATGGCAAAATACCTCTTTTCTCCGCGAAACCGTTGTAATACTCCCACAATTTGGGCATATAAATACTTTCATCATAAGTCTCTTCCCACACCCACCTGATTTTTTTAACCTATTCATTGTATCATTGAATCGGAAAAAGGGCAAGTTTTCTTGCCTTTTTAAGGTTTTATTAAGATTTTACTTATGGTTTTAATGCATAATTGCATTTTTTCAGTGAGAAATTGGGATTGTAGTAGGGGTCTCCCTCTTTCAGCAAATCGATCCAACGGGTGCGGATAAATTCTATTTCCTCGCCAAAACGGCGCACTTTCTCCTTCGTGTCTTCAATCCCCCTGGATTTGGACTCATAATGGTACGCCTCCACATAGGGATTATATACCACAAGATAGCCCTCGCGCCTGACCCGCAGACAGAAATCCAGGTCATTGAACGCCACCGAAAGCCGCTCCTCCAGACCATGGACCTGCGCATATATTTTGCTGGGAACCATCAGGCATGCCGCTGTCACGGCACAGTAATTCAGCTGGATTGCCGCTTTGTGGAAATACCCTTCCTGCCCGCGGCGCAGCCCCGGGAACATATTTGCCGCGATTCCGTCAATCCCTACCACTATGCCGGCATGTTGGATTGTATTATCAGGATAATACAGCCGTGCGCCCACAATGCCGACCTCCGGCCGCTGGCAGTTGCCCAGCATCTCCTCCAGCCAATCTTCTGTGATAATCTCTATATCGTTGTTCAGGAGCACGTAGTATTCCCCTTTGGCATAGGAAGCGCCAAAATTATTGATTGCCGAATAATTGAACATGCCCTCCCAGACAACAACTTTCACCGGCTGCCCGCCTGGCAGCGCTCCCTCGCAGTACAGCTTCCTGCCCTCTCTGTGGATTTCCCTGTCAATTCCGCATAACTCCCGGTAATAGCGAAACGTCTCTTCTTCCTGGCTGTTGTTCTCGATGATGATGACCTCATACTGTTTCCAGCTGGACTTCTTCAAAGACTCTATGCAGCGTTTCAGCGTCCCCGCCTGGTCTTTGTTGGGGATTAGGATGGACACCAATGGTGTTCCGGTTACCGGGTATTTTATACGGTAAAACCCGAAATGGACAGACTGGCTGACCAGTCCCGGCTGTCCCTCCCGCTCTAAATGTTCCTGCAGGGCCCGCTGCCCCGCCTCATAGGCATACATCTTGCTTAAAGGGTTGTCCGCCGTGGAATTGCTGTGCACCCGCCAATGATAGAGGACTTTGGGGACATGCCCGACTTTGGCGGCAAGTTCCGTGCAACGCAGGATAAAATCATAATCCTGTGCGCCGTCAAATGCCTCCCGCAGCCCTCCCGTCTCTTTGGCAATCCCGCGCTTCACGCAGAGGAAATGCGTAATGTAATTGTTAGAACGCAAAAGGTCCGGACTGAAATCCGGCTTAAAATGTGGGTTCTTATGCTGTAATCCTTTTTTTGTCTCCTCTACCTGGTCCTCGTCAGAATAGATAAGTTCCGCCTCCGGCTCACGGTTCATGAACTGAACCATCTCAAACAATGCCTCCGGCGCCAATAAATCATCATGGTCCAGCAGCGCTATCCACTCGCCCTCAGACAATTCCATGCCCGCATTCGTGTTACCGGCAATCCCTTGATTCTCCTGCAGACGGCGGTAACAAATCCGTTTCTCCTGATGTTGCCGGCAGTAATCCTCCACAACCTTAGACACCTCATCCGTGGGCGTGGCATCGGCAAGGCAGAGCTGCCAATTGCTGTAAGACTGCGCGCGGACAGAATCCATCATCTCCCTCAGATAAGTCTCCGGCGTCTGATAGCAGGGGACAACGATACTTACCAACGGCCGGTACGTGAACCTGCCCTCCTGCTTCGACTGCCTTGCCAGTTCCTCGCTGTCTGCCCTGTATTTTTCATACCAGGGGGCATAAGGCACATCCTCCGGCTCCATCTTATCCCGGAGACGGTTGAAAAATGCCTTAGCCCCATAATGTTTGAAATAGCGGATTCCTTTTTTGATTCGATATGGCGTAATCTTCATACTTTCTTGTTCCCTTTACACGGTCTTAACGGACCACTCACCAGAATAGGCGGAGTAACGTACTTTTCCATTCACTTTCTTATAAGCGCGTATTTTATAATAATAGGTGGTTTTCGCTTTCAGCCCGCTGTCTTTAGTGCTTAGTTTACTAGCACTGGAAATGCTCTTTACTTCTTTGTATTTTCCGTTTTTCTTAGTCTTTCGGTATAGCTTATAGCCTTCTGCACCAGAAACTGCCTCCCATTTCAGCGTTACCTTCTTAGAACTTATGCCAGAAACGCTAACGAACTGCGTTCCCATCAGGCTCGGCTGTCCGCCTGTGGCGGCAGACAATTTTGAATATGCCGTACCTTTGCTGCTTCTCACCTTATAATAGTATGCTTTACCAAGAGTAACATTTTTATCCGTATATGCGGTCATAGATTTATTTGTGATTTTCTTCAGAGATTCATAAGTCCCATCGTATGCTGTGGCACGTAAAATCTCATACCCGGCGGCTCTGGAATCTTTTTCCCACGCCAATTTGATTCCTGCTGCAGAGGATGTGACAGTTATAATTTGGGAAGATTTGCCCCCCGCTCTGACCATCAAGAATCCAGAATATCCAGAAACAGCTTTCCCACTGGAAGTCTTGACATAGGAACGTATTTTATAATAATACGTTCTGCCCGCTTTCACGCCGCTGTCCGTCCAGCTTACAGACTTGTTCTTCGTGATGGTCTTAACCTTCTTGTAACCGCCTTTGCTCTTATTGGAACGGTAGATATAATAGCCGGTTGCCTTGGAATCGCGGTTCCAGGTAAGTTTGACCTTCTTCTTGCTGGTAATGGCCGCTTTCTTTATCCGTGGTACAGACATTTTGATGTCTGCTTTCATGACGCTGGTATAGGCCGAATAATAAGTCTGCCCATTCACGGTCTGATAGCCGCGTATCCGGTAAGCATAGCTATGCCCGGGCGCTGCGGTCTGGTCTTTATAGCTGAGCGTGGCGTTGTCCTTAATCGTCTTGATGCAGGTATATTTTCCGGAATCTTTCTTCCTGTATATCTTATATCCCGTAACTTCCGCTTTCTGCCAGGAAAGCTGCACAGTCGTGTAATTGCTCACCTTAAATTTGTTCCAACTGGTCGCCGGTACCGCGAAATCTGCCGTCTTCTCTGTGGAAAAGGACGAATACTGGTTGCCGCCGCTCAGTTTGAGGTACGCACGTACCTTATAATAGTACACCTTCCCTGGGGTTACCTTGCTATCCACATAGGAGAGCTTCGTCAGCCCGCTCACGGTCTTTATCCTGGCATACTTGCCATCTGCCCCTTCCTTGCGGTATACCTGGTAGCCCTGGGCGCCGCCAATCTCATTCCAGGAAAGCTGCACCGCGCCGGATTCACTCTTTGTCACTTGCAGCGTAGGCTTGCTCAGCTTCTCACCAGGATAAGGACATGCCTTGGAGGGCATACTCTCATACACTGGAATCTTAAATACAAAACTGTTGTTAATAATGCCCATGGACGTATAACTCTTCCTGACGTTGACGCTCTCATTGGCCGCTGCCAGGAGATTTTGCATATATTGATGCCAGTACAGGCCGTTATAGGAAGCGTCCACATCAAACTTCTGCAGGTAGAACGTATCCTGCCCCTTGGAAATATAGTTCTCCGCTGTCTTTTCGGCGCCGCCGAGCAAGGCTGCATACCTGCTGGTCCAGCCGGCTTTCTTCGCTTCTTCGAGCCCGCTGACAATCACCTCTTCGCCGATGCCCGTTGCCTGGATATTAAAATAATTATAATATCCCTTATAGCCTGGATAAGTGCCCGAAATCAAGGCGGAAGTCCCCTTGACACCCTGCTCCTGCCGAACACGGCTTGCCAGAAAATAAGGGCTGACTTTCAGTTCTTTGCCAATCTTCATGAACGCCTGGGCATAAGTGATGTTGCCGCCGGAACCGTCCTCTAACTTCTTATTGCTCATAAATGTGCCGCTTAAAACCAGTTCCACGCCGGCTTCCGTGTGATGGGACTCGTTATATGTCAGCTGCTCAAACTGAAATACCGATTCCTCATTGAGGGAATTGCGCGGGTCGATATAATATTTTACCACGGATTCCGAAGCCTGCACCCAGGTCGTGCCGTTCTTGACCACCCACTTTCCGGTAGACATATTGTAATCCTTGTCCGCCGTTGATTTCCAAGTTACCGGGGCATTGATATCCACCAGGTTCACAGCATCTTTCATCTCATTTTCTATGACATCCGACCATTTCAGCCCGGTATTCATGGGCACAAACGTCCAGTTCGGGTGCTCCGCAATCAGTTTCTTGATATAGGAACGGTAACTGGAGGGGAACGCATTCAAATCCGTCTTCCCCAATGCGGCAGCATATGCCATAGCTGCGCTCCTGGCTTTGCCTCCCCTGCCAAAAAACTGTTCTTTCCATTGCTGAAGCCTTATGTCCTGCGTTATCACAAAGCTATCCTGGATATAACCCATATATTCCCTGTCGTTGACGCCAAAGGAAACCTGATACCAAATCCCTTCCGCGGTTACCGCTGCCGCCAGGAACTTCACCTGATACCCGCTGGCAAGCTTGTGTATCACCGGCGCGCCCAGGGACGGTTCCTGGTAGACGATGGTTTCCGCTCCCATCAACGTACCATACATCTCATATTCCTGCAGCATTGCCAGAAATGCCTGCTCAGGCCCAAAGTAATCCTGACCGGCATCATCTGCAGTCACCTGCGGTGTTTCCACCGGCGCAGCATAGGAGACAAGCCCATTCCCACAGATTTCCACTGTGAGAACGGCTGCCAGCAGCCATGCCATAATCCTCGCTCTCTTACCTACCATATCCCTTTTCCTCCATATAAATGAATCCCTTCTTATATTCCTCTTCTTATCCTCTTACCGTCTCCGGCTGCCTATAGCTTTTACTGCTCCATATAATTAGCGCTTTCGGCTACTTTGCCATAACTTCCATATCCCATACGTTTCCCTTCGCGCACGGCACGGATCCGATAGTAGTATTTCATCCCTTCTGTTACATTCCCATCTGTGTAACTAAGCGCATCTGCTCCCTTAACCTTGGCAATCTGTGTGAATCCGCTCTTTTTTTTCGTACTGCGCAAAATTTCATAACAATTTGCGCCGGGCGCTTTCTCCCAGTTCAGCAAAAACCCTTCCTCTGTATCCTCTATGGAGACAATATTCACCTTTTTCAGGCTGACTGCAGAAACGGGTTTGGAATTGCCGCTGTAACCTTTTACGCCTTTCTTGTTGCTGACCACTTCCACGACATAGTAATACCGATTTCCGCTGACAACATGCTTATCCTGATACTGTGTAATATTTTTGTCACGGATTTCCGCAATCTTCTCATAGGCGCCATTCTTTGTCCTGCTGCGCTTAATGCTGTATGCGTAGGCAGATGTATTTTTCTTCCATTTGAGTTCCATAATGCTGCTGTTCACCGATTTCACATAGGACACAGATGTCCCGGTAATTGTCTGTCCCGAGACCGGGCTGCTGTAACTGCCACACCCCGTCTTATTGCCCACAAGGTTCAGCGCCTGAATCTTATAGTAATATGTTTTCTTGGCTTTCAGGCCCTTATTCACATAAGAAGTCTTATTGCCCTTAACCTCGGCAACCGTCTTATACTTGCCCTTTTGGGAAGTGCTTCTCTGAATGCGGTAAGCCGAAGCGTTCTCCACTTTCTTCCAGCGGATGCGCAGCGAATTGCTGTCCGCGGAGCTGACGCTGCGGATAACTGTCTGCTTTACTGCCCACCCGGATGCCGCTGCTGAATCCGTGCTGCTGCCATTCTGCTCTCCGCCCCTGGCACGTACTTTATAGAAATATTCTTTCTGCGTCTCCCGCTTGCTGTCCGTATACGCTTTCTTGGCAGTCGTGGCAATCTTAACATATTTGCCGTCCAGCGCTTCGCTGCGCAGGACCTCATATTCCGTTGCCCCATTCACACCCTTCCAGCTGACTTTCAGTTTGCCTCCGGATTTGGAGACAACACTGGTGATTTGGGGCATCTGCAAAGTTGCACCGGAATGTGCCTCGGAAAGGGAAGACTTCTTCCCATCCTCAAAGACGGCGCATATTTTGTAGAAATAAGTAACCCCGGCCTGTACCTTCTTATCATCATACTGGCACTTGCTGACCTCTGCAATACTCTCATATTTGCCGTCCTCCGAATCGCTGCGGTACACCTGGTAGGATACAGCGCCCTGCACTTCCCCCCAGCTTATCCGCAGTTTCTGGCTCTTGATAGATTTCGTCCATTCAATCTGCGGGTCATCCCCTTTCAGAGACAATCCATAATACCCGGCGATTCCCTGTGCATCGGCAATCCCCAGCTTCTTAAGTTTCTCATTTGAATTCAGAAATTCACTGACATCCGCCGCATTGCTGAGAAATGCATGTTCTATGAGCACTGCCGGAATGCCTGCCTCCTTGTTGCGGCGTATAATCGCCAGATAGTCCGCCAGCGAACCATCTGGATAGAGCGTATTGTCTTCTGAATTATGAATCAGAATGCCGCCCGCCCAGGTCTGCAGGCCCAGCGCGCTCAGCTGCTTATAAATATCCGTAGCCAGCCCTTTGCCCTCCTCGCCAAGCTTGGGACGGTAACTATTGTTGGGATAATATACGCCCACGCCCCTGGGAGCAGAACTCGTACTGGAATTCAGGTGGAAGCTCACATAGACGTCCGCTTTCTTGGACACCCCATACGCTACCCTCCTGGCATTGCATTCAGATGAAGATACTGCATAGCCGCCATTGGCACAGTCATTGGTCGTCCTCGTCATATAGATGGTAACGCCGGAATATTTCTGCAGCTCGGCCTTACAGTACTGTGCAATCTTTAATGTCAGCTCTTCCTCTTTACATCCGTTGCCCCGCGCCCCGGCATGGACGTTGTCATGACCCGGATCCAGCACAATCACCATCTTCTTATCTGCGCTGGCAGCCGCCCTGCCAAAATGTACGAGCACATCTGTTGTCTGCGCCTCCTGCAGGACATCAGTGATGGACTGTTCGGAGACCGTGTTGCCGTTTTCATCCACAGTCACTACATTCGCTTCCAGATCCTCAAGCGTTTCACCGTCTATCAGCATGTCATCCGGTTCATTTTCGCTCTCCTGGTTGACGCCAAAACTTACTTCCATGCCCAATTCGGCAAATTTGACCTCATACTCTTTGCCCTCTGCCTGATAGCGGACGCTTACCAGCTCATAAATACCGCTCTGTGCTTTATCTGTATATTCAATGGTAAATTTTACCATATTATCTGCAATCTCTGCTGCCTCAGCCGTAAAAACTTCCCCGGCTGCCTTCTGGTAAGTGAGTTCCGCGCGCTCCACTTTCTCGCCATCCCGCCCCAGGCTTACGGCAATATTCTGTACTCCCGGCGTCTGGATCTCGGCGCTCTCCACCATGGCAAAATTCAGCAATCCTGCCGCTTGCTTATTATCCGCTTCTTGGCTATCCCTTGCCTGTTCTTCTCCGCTATCCTTAATCTTTGCTTCTTGGCTATCCCTTGCCTGTTTTTCTCCGCTATCCTTAATCTTTGCTTCTTGGCTATCCCTTGCTTCTGGCTGTTCTTCACCGGCAGCGCTGTCCTCCTGCTCCATAACCGGCTTTTCCTCTGTTATGTACTGCGCCCGCACATCCATCCCCACAGATGTTACCGTCACGCATACAGCCAGGAAAGCTGCCATCCATTTCCTAAATGATCCCACGTTTCTCACTCCATTTCTACATTGGTTTGCATAATTCGCGTCTATTCTATCACACTTCATTTTGAAAAACAACCGGCAGAAATAACTGGAAAAAAGAGGCCGCTGCCAAAAATAACCTGCACACAATACATGTTCCGCCCTATGTGGAAAAATATACCATATATTGTATGAAGCCATCATTGGCAACAGCCTTTTTATAAATTTATCTTATTGTAAGAAATATGTAAAAGTTATTATTCATCACGAATCTTGATACAGTTCTTGCCGCTGGTCTTACCAAGATAAAGCCTCTGGTCTGCATGGCGGATAATCTCATCTATGTTGCCATTGGAAACTTCACCGGCTTCACAGACGCCGAATGTCATGGTGACTGTCAGTTTCCTTCCGTCAGCCTGCAAATCCGCTGCCCGCAGTTCCTGCTGAACCCTGTCCACAACCTTGAGGGCATAGGCAATATTGCCAAAGACAATCATCAGGAATTCCTCGCCGCCCCAGCGGCTTACATAATCCACGGCATCAACCGCACCCGACATGCTCGAAGCAATCAGCTTCAGGACGTCATCGCCTTTCTCATGCCCATAGGTATCGTTAATTTTCTTGAAATCATCGACATCGCCCATAACCACACAGTAATCTTTGCGCGTCAAATTACTCCAAATGTTAAGAATGCTTCTGCGGTTTCTGAGCTTTGTCAGCTCATCATAATTTGCCAGACGCAGCAATTCCTCATTCCTTGCCCGCAGCTTCCTGCGGCTCGCTGTCAGTTCCAGGATAAACAGCACGCAAAAACTTGCCAGCAGCAGAAAACCCATAATATTATTGAAGAATGAAACTTTCAAATCTGTCGGTACCGGATAATAATAGACCGGCTCGCCCCTGTACAGGATCCAGCAGAACACCAATGTGGCAATGCAATTAATCATCGTAAACAAGATGGTATACTTGCTGGAGTTTTCCCCATGCTCCATCAGATACACGGTAGACAGCAATACCGGAATCATCACCAGGTTATAAGTGGAAAAACCATAACTCCAACCCAGCAGGACACAGGCATACAGTGATTGCGTGCATGTTGCAAAATAGAGAATGCTGATGCGCACAAAATAATTCTGCGTCCCTTTTGTTCCGCAGACACTGAAAAAATCAAGCGCTGCCACAAATACATTTGTAATTACAAGCGGCAGGCACATCAGCAATATGCCTGCCACTGCCAGCAGGGAATGGACACATCCCAAAAAGACTGCCAGAAAACAATACCTTGCCCTGTCCGTCATCTGTGCTTCGCCTGCTGAATGAAATAGCTTTTCTATCTTCTTAATCATCTGACCGCCTTACGACCTTCCCATTGCCATGAGTCTCTCACTTGTAGTATACACGGCTATAACAATGCGTTTTGCTGCCTTTGTATGTCTTCCTGCCGATTTTCTTATTTGCCACAACTGTATAATAATATGTCTTGCCGGATTTCAATGCAGACCTGCCATATTTCTTCACCGTCAGGGAATTCTTAGCAAGCGTCTTCACTTTCTTATATCCGTTCTCCCTCTTCGAGGAGATATAGAGCGTGTAACTGTCTGCGCCGCCCACTTTCTTCCACGATATTCTCTGTCCGCCTCTGACATTGGAAATCTTTATCTCCGGCTGCTTGGAAATATATTTCCAGCCAGACCATGCGCCGTATTTCGTAACGGTTCCCAGTACGACATAAGCACGAATCCTCACTTTGAGAAACTGTGGTTTTACCAGCTTGGTGCTGGAAACAGATTCCATGCTGCCATTATAACCCTTCTTATCAGAAATCAGTTTCTTCGCCTTTTTTCCAGCTATGCTATAAATTTCATACTGATATCCGTCTGCGGCGTTACGCCTGTCCCAGGATAAATCCAGATACATGGTCGTAGGGCTGCTAAAGGAAGGCGTAAGTCCCTCCACCTTGCCCGGCAGTACCGGACAGCCAGTAACAGAATTTCCCAAATCGTTAGTCGCCTGATAACCGCTGGTGCTCTTACGCTCAGCATATACATAAAATGCATACTCTGCATCCTTGCTGAGATTACTTGCCGTATAGGTCAGGACATTGCCCAACGGTACCACTTTCCTGTTGCCATTATCACCTATCTTAAAATATTCCAGCCGATACGCATTGGCTCCCGGGTTCGACTCCCATTTCACAGTGATACTTGTCTTCGTTGCCGCTGTCTGCCGTAGATTCTGCTTATTGCTTCTCTCCGGCGCAGTAACTACTTCCAACGGCCGCGAAGGAGTACCATAGCGCTCCTCGCCATTTTCTCTGGAAAATGCAGTCACCCGCACAAAATAACTCTTTCCAGAAGACAAACCATAAAAATTTGATTCCGTATTAGACCGCTCCTCCGTCTTCCCACCGGAAAACATGATATCCTCTGACAATTCCACCTTATAGCGAATCCCATCCGCAATCAGGGCATCCCATTTTACCTTGACAGAACTCGTGCTCGATGATACCTGCTGTAATCCCTGAACCTGCGCCGGTGCCGCCGCCTGTGCATCTGCACCCACGCCCAACAGCAGCAGAATGGCTGCCGCCATCACGCATAACCTAACATACTTCCATGCTTCTCTCATAAACCCTCCTTTTCTTATTATAAACATATGATTACTGTATAGTGAACGACAAAAATATTGGTTTTTGTCGTTCGCTTGCGCCGATTTTGGCTGCGTGAAACGCAGCATCTTCCTTACAAAATCGTGCGCATCCCCCTGGAAGGGTTATAGTAAGGGACAAATTATTATGTCGCTTACTATAATCGATCCCTTCCAGATATATCATACGCTCTCACTCATATCCCTGTCAACTTAATTTTAATAGCCGGTATTGGCATGGATAGTCTCACTCAGTTCCTTGACTGTCTGAGAGGGCGTGTATTCCTCGTTATCATATAAAAACTTATGCAATTGTATAACATTGCTTTCCAGGTCAATCGGAATTACCATGTCCCCTAAGCTTCCCACATCACCGGATTCCTTGTCAAAGGGGAAACCCGTATTCTCTCCCATATGGTACTTGGCAACGCCTGAAGCAAGCCCAATCAGCTCTGTAGGGCTGAGGCTGGTGGAAATCTGCGGCAGCATCTCATCCATCATCTTATTTAATGTCATCAAATCACACTGCTTTGCCTTCTCAAACATCTTGGTGATTACTTCCCTCTGCCGCTCCGTGCGCCCATAGTCAAGCCCCACATAACGGATTCTCGCATAAGCAGTCGCCTGAACTCCATTCAAGTGGACGTTCTCGCCAGCAGAAACATATCCCACATAATCCTCATATCCGGTATTCTTCACCGTATCGTCCACATAGGCATTGAGCCATTTTGCCTCGCCGGCATCCAGTTCATCAATCTCTATTCCGCCTAAAAGATCCACTGCTTCCACCAATGCGCCAAAATCTACGCTGACGTAATCCGTGATGTTCAAATCGAGATTCTTGTTGAGCATATCGATTGCCTGCTTGGGGCCTCCATTGGCATATGCTGCGTTCGCTTTGCGGAATTTATTTTCATCGATATCCAGGTAGGTGTCACGGTAAACGGATGCCATCTTGATTTCTCCGCTGTCCTTATTGATGCTTACCACAATGATCGTATCGCTGTTTCCTCTTTCCAGGCTGCCCATGTCACGGTTGTCAAGGCCAAACAATGCAATATTCTCATAGCTTTTCATTGCCTTCTTTGTCTCCGGGCTCAGCTCATTGATTTTAACCTCTTTATCATTGATAACTACCTTGCCCATCTTATCATATTTGCTCCAGGAAAATGCAAGGGGAATCATCAGCAGCGCCAATAAGACAACAATCACCACTATGATAATCTTCCGCCTCTGACGTTTCTTCCTTTTGGTCATCCCTTTCTTATGTTTATTCTGTACCTCTCTGTCCATTCCGGTTTCCTCCTTGACCCATCTATTTCATCTGATTCAGGCGTTCTTCCACCTGTGCCATCATCTGTTCATATTTTGCAAGCTTCGCTTTCTCTTCCTGAACCTTCGCTTCCGGCGCACGGCTTAAGAACTTCTCATTGGAAAGCATCCCCTTAGAGCGTGACAGTTCTTTGGTAAGCCGCTCTTTCTCTTTCAAGAGACGCTCTTTTTCTTTTTCAAGGTCCACAAGGTCTTCCAGCGGCAGGTAAATTACTGCCCCCGGAATCACAACAGATACGGCATCCTCGCCGATGCCTGATTTGTCTGCCTGCACCAGAACCTCACTGGCGCTGGTAATCCAGCCGTATATTCTCTTCATGGTCTCAAACGTATTCTGCAGCTCGGCATCCTCCGTCACAATATACATCTTGGCTTTCCTGCTGGGCGGGACATTCATCTCCGCTCTCATATTGCGGACTCCCTTTACCAGATCCTTAATATGCTCCACTGCTGCCTCTTCCGCGGCAAAATGGTAGTCCTCGCGGTATACCGGCCATTCAGAGAGCATAATCGTCGGCTCCTCATTCTGCAGCGTACAGAAAATCTCTTCGGTAATAAATGGCATATAGGGATGGAGAAGCTTCAATGCTTGGATCAGCACCGTCTTCAGCGTCCACATGGCAACTTTTGCTGATTCTGGATGTTTCTCTTTCTTGGACATCCTTGCCTTGGCAATCTCAATGTACCAGTCGCAGAATTCATCCCAGATGAAATCATATACTTTCTGCACGGCAATCCCCAGCTCAAATTTATCCATATTCTCGGTAACTTCTTTCGTCAGCGTGTTGACCTTCGAGAGAATCCACTTATCCCCTGTCCTAAGCTGTTCCAGCGATGGCTCCATAATCTCCCCCTCATCAATATTCATCATGATGAAACGGGAAGCGTTCCATACCTTGTTGGCAAAATTCCTTGACGACTCCACGCGCTCCCAATAGAAACGCATGTCATTGCCCGGCGCATTGCCGGTAATCAGCGTCAGCCTAAGGGCATCCGCGCCATATTTATCTATAACCTCCAGCGGGTCGATGCCATTGCCGAGCGACTTGCTCATCTTACGCCCCTGGGAATCCCTTACCAACCCATGGAACAATACGGTGTTAAAGGGCGCCTCCCCCATCTGCTCATAGCCGGAGAAAATCATGCGGATAACCCAGAAGAAAATAATATCATAGCCCGTTACCAGCACGTCATTGGGGTAGAAATAGTCAAGGTCTTCGGTCTTCTCGGGCCATCCCAAGGTGGAAAACGGCCACAGAGCAGAAGAGAACCAGGTATCCAAGGTATCCTCATCCTGCGTCATATGCGTACAGCCGCACTTCGGGCACTTGCCGGGATTCTCCTTTGCCACCACGAACTCCCCGCAGTCTGCACAGTAATAAGCCGGAATCCGGTGCCCCCACCAGAGCTGCCGGGAAATACACCAGTCCCTGATATTGTCTGTCCAGTTGAAATATGTCTTATCCATGCGCTCCGGCAGCAGTTTAATCTCGCCGTTCCTCACAGCCTCCACCGCCGGCTTAATCAGCTCGTCCATCTTCACAAACCACTGTTGTTTGACCATCGGCTCTACGGTGGTGCTGCAGCGGTCATGCGTCCCCACATTGTGGGAATGGGGCACTATTTTCACCAAGAGCCCCTGTTCTTCCAGTTCCTGCGCCATCAGCTTCCTCGCCTCATAGCGGTCCAAACCCTGGTATTTGCCGCCATTGGCGTTGATGGTGGCATCATCGTTCAATATATTAATCTCCGGTAAATTGTGGCGTTTCCCCACCTCGAAGTCATTGGGGTCATGTGCCGGGGTAATCTTCACGCAGCCTGTCCCAAATTCCTTATCCACATAATGATCTGCCACTACCGGAATCTCACGCCCCACAAGCGGCAGAATCAACGTCTTGCCGATAATATCCTGGTAACGCTCATCCTCCGGGTTGACGGCAACAGCCGTATCGCCGAGAAGCGTTTCCGGCCTGGTGGTGGCTATCTCCACGAACCTTCCTTCCTCACCTTTCACCGGATAATTGATATGCCAGAAAAATCCTTCCTGTTCTTCATGCTCCACCTCCGCATCCGAGATGGAAGTCTTACATACCGGACACCAGTTGACAATCCTGGAGCCTTTATAAATCAAGCCTTTCTCATACAGTTTGATGAATACTTCCTGCACTGCCGCAGAGCAGCCCTCATCCATCGTGAAGCGTTCCCTGTCCCAATCTGCGGAGGAGCCCATCTTCTTAAGCTGGCGGATAATACGCCCGCCGTATTCTTCTCTCCACTCCCAGACTTTCTCCAGAAACCCTTCCCTGCCCAGGTCATTCTTATCAATGCCCTGTTCGCGCAGCGATTCAATTACCTTAACCTCAGTGGAAATGGACGCATGGTCCGTCCCTGGCTGCCACAGTGCATTATATCCCTGCATACGCTTATACCGGATGAGGATATCCTGCAGCGTATTGTCCAAAGCATGTCCCATATGCAGCTGCCCGGTAATGTTGGGCGGAGGCATCACAATCGTAAAAGGTTTCTTACTCCTGTCCGGCTCTGCATGGAAATATTTATTTTCCTCCCACTTCCTGTAAAGCCGGTCCTCGATGTCCTTGGGGTCGTATGTTTTCGCAAGTTCTTTGCTCATGGTAATTTTCTCCTTATTTAAAATACCCTTTACCGGAAGCCGGTAAAGGGCGTATCTTCACGGTATGCTCGTTACTTATCTCTCCATCATAAAAGCAAAATATAAAATTGTCAAGTGAATTATAAATATTTGGTAATTTTTTTGTAACATTTTGTAATAGTTCAGCCAGCCGAGATAAATTGGGGAAAATTGTGCTTGCACGAATTTTACACGATTCAGCTCGGCTGAGGGAACGCCATTTTATGAGCAAAGTTAGCTGCGAAGCAGCGAGAAAACGCCGTAGGCGTCTTTGCGAATGGCGTGAGCTGAACTATAATATTACAGTTCTTCCTCCACCATGCTCTTGTTGCTGTAGAACAAATCGTAAATACAGGGCACGACCACCAGTGTCATCAGCGTTCCGTAAATCATGCCGCCAATCGTGACAATCGCCATCGGCCTGCCCATATCGGAACCCATGTCAGAACCGAACGCCATTGTGGACATGGCAAAAATCGTCGTCAGCGCCGTCATCAGTATGGGGCGAAGGCGGGTCTTTCCTGCCGTCACGATGGCTTCACGTTTGTCCACGCCCTCTTTCCTGAGCTGGTTGATATATTCCACCATCACAATACCATTGTTGACGATGATGCCCACCAGCATGATAAATCCAATCATGGAAATGATACTGAGCACGTTATTGGTAATCAGCAGTGCGCCGAAACCGCCCGTCATGGCAAGCGGCACGGTAAAGAGGATGATAAAGGGCGCTCGCAATGACTGGAACTGCGCCACCATAATCAGATAGATGAATGCGATTGCCAGTATCAGCATCAGCACCAGCTGCTCCATGGCTTCGTTGATGCTCTCATCCTCTCCTGTCATCTCCACAGAATAGCCCTCCGGCAGCTCATAATCCCGCACTGCTTTCTGTACCTTGTCGCCGACCAGACCTACATTGTAACCTTTGTCAATTGCCGCCGTCACCTGTACATACCGCTCCTGTCCTTCACGTGAGATAGAGGTCAGGCTCTCCAATTCCTCAAAATCAGCCACCTGCGAAAGCTTGATTTCCTCCTCGTCCCCACTCTCCTTATCTGTATAGGTAAAGGTCAGATTTTTCAGGCTCTCAATCGTAGCTTCATCCTGCTCCACGCTCTCCAGGTAAATATCATAATCTTTGATGTCCGTAGAAATCGTATCGTCTGCTGTATCATCTGCCATCCGCTCTCCGACAAGCTGGTATATCTGCGCCACAGTCATGCCATACCTGGCAGCTTTCTCCTTATCTACGGTAATGCGGAACTCCTTCTCCGTCTCCTCCGCATTCGTGGCAACATCTGCAGTGCCCTCGACCCTACTGACAATCTCTTTCATATCATTTGCCATTGACTGTAATTTATCCAAATCACGACCACGAATCTGTACAGTCAGGCCTTCGCCCGCCAAAGCGCCCATATCCATCTCGGACGTGCTGACGCTGATTTCCGCTTCCATATCCTTCGTCAGGTTCTTAATCTCCTCGGCAATCTTATCATTGCTCAGCTCCTTATCTTCCTTCACAAGGATATAGAGCGTGATATCATTCCCGCTGCCGCCGCCCATCAGGCTGGAAGCCATACCGCCGCCTCCCGCCATGGCGCCCACAGAATCCACATCAGCAATGCCCATCACTTTCTCGGTCACTTCGTCTGCCAGCTCACAGGCCTCGGCAAATTCCGCATCCTCCGGCGGCGTAACCGTGACCGTCATCTGCGTACTCTCCATGTCCGGCATAAATTCTGTTCCTTTGGACAGGGAACCCCAGACACTGGCAACGAGCAGCGCCACCATCACCAACAGCACCAACGGCTTAAATCTCAGCAATCTGCCCAGAACCACGCCATAGACATCCTGCACTTTGTCAAACCACGGGTGCCTGATATCCCTGGTCTTTTTCAGCATCCTGGAACCCATCATCGGCACAAACGTCAAGGCAATCAGCAGACTTGCCAACAATGTATAGGCAATCGTCAGTCCCATATCCACAAAAAGCTGCCGCGTTATCCCCTCCACGAACACAATGGGGGCAAATACGCAAACTGTGGTTAACGTAGATGCTGTGATTGCACCGCTCACCTGCTTTGCGCCTTCCACTGCCGCCCGCTTCGCCGACAGGCCTTCCCCGCGCATGCGGTAAATATTCTCAATCACCACGATGGAGTTATCCACCAGCATACCGATTCCCAAGGCAAGCCCTGACAGGGAAATCATGTTCAGCGTAACGCCGCTGAAATACATGAGCACCACGGCAAAAACCACAGACACCGGGATAGAACATGCGATGACCAATGTCGGCTTGATGTCCTTGAGGAAAATCAGGAGGATAATAATGGCAAGGATTGCGCCGACAACCATATTATTGAGCACGGAATCCACAATCATATCTATATAAATTCCCTGATCCATCAGGACTGATACCTGTAAATTTTCATCATTTTTCTGTAAACTCTCAAATTTCTTATAAACACGTTTTGTCACATCGCCGGTAGAATATCCGGTCTGCTTCTCTATGGAGAGCATGACGCCCGGCCTGCCGTTTAAGCGCGCATACGATTCCTGTGCATTATCATTGACAATAATGTCTGCCACATCGGAAAGATGAATGGTCTCCACGCCGTCCATGCCGAGATCCATCAGAACCATATCCTTCAAGGCATCGATGCTGTCTACAGCATCCCCGACACGCACCATGTAACTCTCACCCTCATCTGTAATATACCCGGCCGGCATGGAAAAATTCTGTGCCGTGAGGATATTCGTCAGAGTTTCCATGGTCAGTATCTTGTTTAAATCGGATGCATCATATGCCTCCTCCTTGGTATCTTCAAATTCGTCTTTGGCCTGCTGTAATTTTTCTTCCCCGCTGGCAAGCTGTGCAGACGCGCTGCCCATCTCCACGGAACCTGTAATCTGGCTCTTATTCAAGGTTGCAAGCGTATCATTGATGGTTGTCTTGCCCTCTGCCACGCTCGCAAGCCCGGACTCAATGGCAGCAATGCCGCCGTTAATCTGCACCAGCCCCTGTTCCGCTTTCGTAATGGATTCCGCTATGTAGGAAACCAGCTTCTTGTCTGAGGCATCTGGTTTGAGGGTACTGCCCTCCTGCGAGGCAAGCTGCGATTTAATCTCGGAGAGCCCCGCCTCCACCTTGGCAAGCTGTGTCTCCAATTCGGTAAGCTGCTCCTGCGCCTGTTCAAGCTGCGCCTGCATCTTGGCGATATCCGCCTGGGACAGATTGCTCTGCGAGGGATTCATCTGGCTGGGGTCCATCTGCGACGGATCCATCTGCGATGGGTCTAACTGGCTGGGGTCTAGCTGCGAAAAGTCCACCTGGCTGGGATCCAGCCCTAACTGAGCTGCCATTTGCTGCAGCCCTTTCATTATCTTATCAATTGCCTCCGTCAGCTGTTCTTTCGCCTGAATCAGTTCCTTCACCTGCGTCTGCAGTTCCGTCAAGGAAGCAATTCCTGCCTCCGTCTGGCTCTTTGTATCCTTTAACTCGGCAAGTTTATTGTTTAAATCCGTCTCCGTCTGGAAAAGTTCAATTTTCTTGTCATTCAGCTGATTCTGCGCATCGCTGATCTGATTTGCCATGGATTGCTTTCCGCTGTCCAGCTCGTCTTTGCCGCTGCTGATTTCCTCCTCGGCATCTGCCATCTCATTCTCCGCATCGGCAAATTTCTTATCCAGGGAAGCTTTGACTTTGTCGTTGATTTCGTCAATCTTTTTCTGGCTCAGCGTCACCTGTACCGATTCTTCCACCAGGCCCGTGCCGGTCACGGAGGCAACACCCTCCACGCTCTCAATTTCAGGAATCAAATCTTTCTCCGTATAATCGCTGATCTGAAGATTGTCCTTATCCTCCGCTTCCACGGCCGCAATCATAATCGGCAGCATGTCTGGATTCAGCTTCATAATAATCGGGTTGCCCACCTCATCCGGCCAGTAGCCGCTGATTTGGTCCAGGCTCTCCCGCATCTCCACCGTCACAGAGTCCATATTGGCAGTCTGCTCAAATTCCAGCACCACCATGGACATATTATTTGACGAAGTGGAACTGATATTCTTGATATTGGAGGTGCTTGCCATGGCGGCTTCGATAGGCTGCGTCACCGCGCTCTCCACCTGCTCTGGGCTCGCGCCTGCGTAAGAAGTCACCACAATCGCATATGGCAGGTTCATACTGGGCAGCAAGTCCGTGCTCATCTTGGTCAGGGATACCGCACCCAAAATGATTACCAGCACGATGCCCACAATTACGGTGTAGGGTTTCTTGACACTGAATTTTGACAGCATTGTTTTTCCTCCTGTATATTTCCCTTTTGGCTGACGAATAAGTTTTCAGACTTCATTATAAAAAGATTTCTGCCAAAATACAATTAAGAAAGTATAAAATTTCAACAATTCTGCAACTGTTTTTTCTTACAGGAAGATGATTTCACGCTTTAGCGTGGCAAGGCCTTTGCTATAAGCAAACGGAAGCCACCGCACTGGCTTGCCCATGCGATGGCTTCCTAACAGTTATCCTACTTTACTGTAATGGTCACAACCTTTTTCTTCTTATTGTAAGTTTTGACCGTAATCTTAGCGGTTCCTTTCTTCTTCGCCTTTACCACGCCCTTGGAGCTGACGGACGCAACTTTCGGCTTATTAGACTTGAACGTGCATTTACCCGCTGTTCCCTTGGGCAGTTTTACCTTGAGCTTCACGGTTTTGCCTTTTTTCAGGGTCTTCCGCGAAGGCGTAACCTTGGCAATCTTCTTAGGCGCTTTCTTTACTGTAATATTGTATACCTTTACAGAACCCGCCGGATTAGTTGCCTTAATCGTGGCTTTTCCAGTCTTTCGGGCAGTCACTTTGCCCTTTGGGCTGACGGTGGCAACCTTTTTGTTGGAGGTCGTGTAGGCATAGCCCTTTGCTGCCACGGAATACTTCTCCTTCACCCCGAGGGTTACTTTCTTAGTGGAGGTAACCTTCAGCTTCACAAGCCCTTTGATGGCAGCTTTCAGATTCGTATCTGCCGCATTTACCTGTGCCTGCGTTGCCTGGGGATTCCCGGCAATCTTCTCTGCATTGTCCAGCGCTGTCTTTAACGCCGCATAACTTGCTGCCGTGTAATCGGCTGCCTGATATTTTTTCGCCTCGGCAATCGTCTTATTCAGAGAAGCAACATCGACTTTCGTTACTTCGCCGCCTCCGTTTCCTCCCGTTCCTTTTTCCTGCAGGTTTGCTATGGCGTCACCTAAGGCCTTGCGGGCCGCTTCCACCTGTTCTTTGGTAGAGTCCGGGTCGTTCATCACCTTGCGGACATTTTCCAATGCTTCCAGGAATGCTGCATAGCTGGCGTCCGTATAATTGCCTTTTTCAATGCTTTCTGCCTTCTCAATATCACCAGCCAGTTCCGACACATCGACCGTTGACTTCACGATGGTAACCGTATACTCCGCCATCGTCTCATGGTCCTGTGCCGAAGCCTGAAAGGCTACTGTCGTGGTCGCATCAGCCAGGACAATGCGCCGCGCAACGGTGTCATCTACCAGGATATCATTCATAAAAATCAGTCCGCTGGGCGTGTTGGGAGATACCTTCATGGACACGCTCTGCGTAAGGGAATTCACCTTCAGCGTGTAATCCTTTGTCTCCTCATTCAGTTCCGGTGAGAGTTTCCCTGTATCGAAGCTCAGCGCAGACAGATTTGGGTTATGCCCATATTCCAAGGTATCCGTAGTCATTACGCCGTACAGGCCGCCCACATAGCTTGCGCCATTGCCCTGGAATTTCACGTTGATGACCGGGATTTTATTGCCCTCTTCATCCAGCACAAACTCTCCGGTGGAATCCTTCTTATATTCCGGCTCGCTCCAGTATTGCGCCGGAATCTCAATCGTATCTGTGTAGAACACATTAGTGCCTGCAGCGTCCGTGATTGACACATCCTGCAGCTTTTCCCCATTGATATAGAGCCCAAAGCTTCTGCCCTTATCGCCGGAATACCAGGTGCATTTGAGGTAATTCTTCTCAGACCCCGGATTAACCTGCAGGTCATAGCTGAACCAGCCGTCTTTCTGCGCATCGCGGTACAGACGCCCATTGAAGCTGCCTGTAGTGGATTTTTCATATTGGAGGTTCTTGGCAAATTCAGAGTTATTCTCGTCAAAGTTGGTCAGCGTATCAAGCGCCATCTCCTCCTCGCGCAGCCTTTCTTTCTTATCGCGGATACGCTTCTGCCCTGCTTCAGAACCTGGCTCCTCAAACATCATATACAGCCCATAACGCTCTTTGTAGCGCATAAAATGCGGTGTATAAATCAAATCCGCCGAATCCGTATTGTTTAACTTGAACTGAACCTTGCCGTCCTCGCTGTCTTCTATGCGCACCAGGTTTTCTTTGACATTGGCGAGCCACTCCTCCACAGTCATATCCTGCACGGTAATGACGCTTTGGCAGGTACTGTCCTTTGTGCCCACGCGGACAAGGATGCCGTTGGGGCTGTAGCCCTCGATGTTGTTGGTTCCCAACGCCGCGCTCAAAACAACCGGCCCATAGCGGAACGCCGCAAATGCCTGGTTATCCTGGGTTGCATACGCCCTGACTTCCATGGGGAAAGTAAGTTTTATCACATCACCGGCTTTTACATCTTCCACTGTCACATAGCCGCTTTCCTCATCGTCTGCCGCTGCAAGCTCCGTCCCATTGACAAGGATGGAGGCCTCCCCTGCTACCCAGTCCGGGATACGGAGTTTGAGATTTGTCCCTGCTGCAACCTCCGACCCATCCAGGGCGGCAACCGTGACCGTAATTTCATCCTCATTGGGAATATTGGCTTCCTGCGTCAGTTTCAGATTCTGCTTCGCAAAAGCAAATGTATTGCTAAAATACATATTGACATATACATCTGATTGTTCGGTAAAATACATGGTGTCGCCAAGCTTGGAGAAATTCTCCATGCCGGTTCCGGTACAGCACCAGAATTCATCATGCGGACGGTTAAATACCTTATTATATCCCGGCGCCATCGGCTGGAAATACATGGTCGTCCCCGTCTCTGGATTCTGGGAGGAAAGAATCGCATTGATATAGGTATTCTCATAGTAGTCCATATATTTCTTATCTTTGGTCAGCTTGTAGAGTTCCCTGGACAGTTTCAGCATGTTGTAAGTATTGCAGGTCTCACAGGTGCTGGAACCATCGTAATCGCTCTTCGTGGCATCGTAGTAAAGTTTATCTGCATCATGGAAATGCTCAGACTGGCTGTTTCCTCCGGTAATGTAAGTGTGATGCTCTACCACGATATCCCAGAAATTCACGGCTGCTTCCTTATATTTCTCCAAATCTGCCTTTTCCGCTTCTGTCAGCGCATCATAGTAGTCCTCGTTATCCATCATCACCGTGTAGCGTTTCAGCGCGCCGGTCAGTTTCGGTATCGTGGTGTTGGCATGTTTGCCGCTCAGCACATCCTGGTTCGCTGCCAGCGAATTAAATAACGTAACTTCGTCA
>CAJTYM010000032.1 GCA_910583835.1 uncultured Lachnospiraceae bacterium
CCCTTTTTTCTCAAAATCTTTCAAAAGTTTTTCTTGACATTTAACCAAGTTGCTTTTTATAGTTACTCCTTTACCTGTAAAAGTTCCATGATCCTGTGTCTGGTTATCTGAACCGCTGCTGCCGCAGCCCCGCAGACACATCCTAGAAAATACAATGTGTAACAAAATGCAAGCGTCCCCACGCTCCTTGAAAATACTCCTGGACTGTACAATGCCAGCCCCCCTGCCACAAGGATGACTCCGACAAGGCAAAGCGCTAACTGCTCAAAAACCAGCATACATCGGGCACGCTTCTTTGTAACGCCAAGGATGCGCAGGAATGCCGCTTCTTTCGCCGACTGTAAAATAATAAGAACAGAACCTAATAATCCAATCATTGCAGCAGCTGCCACGGCAATCGGGAAAAGCGATTCCAGAATGTTGCAGAGACGTTTTATATCCTCAAGCTTACCAGAATTAATGCTGTAGGCAGCCCTTGAGGAATATTGTGCCAAATCAACCTTTTGCTCCTTTGCCAACAACATTTCCAACTCATCCAGCCTGCGGTTGTCCGACAGTTTAAATTCACTGTGTTCAATCACAAAAGGTCTTCCATAAAGTTCCTCTGCAGCATAGTTTGCTGTAGCAAATATCCCATCGGCACTTGCATTATCTGACTCTATAATTCCCGCAACCGTATAAGGCTGGGTCTGCCCCAATGCTGCCGCCTGCAGTTCTTCCTCATCTGCAATTTCACTTTCCATGGCAGAATAAAGGACAAATGACAGCAAGGATATCTTATCTCCAGGACTAATGTCCATCTTTTCTGCAGTATTCCTGCCGACCAGGCAGACCGCACCTGTTCCGTCCAGAACAGAGACATCATATCCATTTGCATAGGAGACTGTGTAATCACCTGCCAGGCACTGTTTAAGGTCATTCGTGAATGTCATTGGAACACTCTGCTCCAAACCATTAACAAATACAATAAAACTCCCATAATAGTAAAAGCCATCCAGCATGTCTGACTTCGACAGTTCCCTTATGGATTCGGAAGAAAACTGCAGAGCTTTCCCTCTGACGTCAACCGATTCGAATGCATCTCTGTATGTAATTCTTGCCAAGACGAACATCCCAACGCCAGACAAAAGCACAATTGCCAGGAGCAAAGACACCGCCGTCTTTCCAATCCCCCTCCGCATATGGCGCAGGATATAGGAAGCCACATGACGTGCAGCCCTATAATTCCCGCCTGACGGCATTTCTCCGGCATGGGAAAGTTTTGCCACTTCAAATCTTGCAGAACTGGATAATTCACAAGTACTATGTGGAGATAACGTCCCTTCCTTACTGTAACTTTCATGTTCTCTGTAAGCCTTGGATTTATGCCTGCCCATACCTTGCTGCCCCGCAAGCAATTCCATGGGCGGCGTTTTTTTTATCCTTCTCAGGAAAACCAGGGCCGTGAGCATTGTAAATGCCAACTCTGAAAAAATACACAGGAAAACAGCCCATACCGGCAGCGCAGCATCCGGGGCATAGCTGTCGGACAAACTTCCTGCCAGCTCCGCAAGCGCCCCAGTCGCCGCTTTAGTCGCCTGCAGAAGTCCCGCTATACCACCAATTGGCATGGCAACCGCCAATACGGCGAACGGCAGGATAACAGCAATTTCGGCATCTTTCCCCGGCACGCCTAATGCTCTCATGATAGCATACTCCTGCCTGTTTCTGCCAATATAAAGGTAAACCGCAAGAATTAGCGCAAGCCCAACCCCCACGATATACAACATGGTCGTTATCATCGATGCTGCCTGTGCTGCCTCAAAGCTGTCCTCTATTTCCAGCCACCCTCCATCCGAAAAAATCAGCCCTACACCCATTTCTTCTGCGGACAATTGCGCCTCCTCCCAAAACTCCCTTATGTCACCTGCATTCTCAATAAGGACGCTGTACTCTCCTCTGGCAGTCTCATAATCTGCCGGAATTTCTATTGGCAGCAGCGTAGAGGGAACGAAAACCGTACTTTCCGTGTACATCCAATCACTTGCCGCAACGCGTGTGGCAACATCGTCAAGTATGCGGTATGTGCCAACGATTTCAAGTTCTTCAGTATCTACAAAATCCGAAACTTCTTCTCCTGTCCCAGCCTTTGCGCCATCCCAACAACTTTGGTGGAACAGAACATCACCAAGCTGTATACTGATTCTGTCTCCGATTGACAGACCATAGGTCTCCAAAAAGAATTCATTCACAATACAGGCATCTCTGTCTTCAGCCGTCAGTCCGCGCCCACTGGCAATTTCCATGCCTCCCCCATTAAAGCCTGGGATGGCACGTGTATCTGAAGTATATACAATGTCATAGGTGTATACACTCTGGTTAACCGCAGCGACCATTCCCTTATAAAAGGAAAACTCCTCTGTCTCAAGGTAATCCTCGCCAAGCCCATCTACCACGCGGAAAAACTTCTTGCCCCCAAACATCATAAGCTCATTAGAGCCGCCTGCTACGACAAGGCAGCGGCTGCCTTTCTTAAGACTTTCATAAAACTCCCTGGGATAGTTTTCCACGTTTGTATCAACCAGGTCAACCTTTATTCTGACCTGTCCTTCCAACTTTTTTTCGCTGGCAAGTACCGTAACATCATCAAATAATAGCCATATGGAATCTCCCGTATATGTACCTGAGCCTGAACTTATCTCAGTTTCTTCATACCCAGCGTAAGAGCCTTCTATTACGCACCTCGCAATGTTTACGTCTTCCTTATACAGGCGTTCATAATCCTCCACCAGCCCCGCCGTCATGTACCGCGTGTCCGCCAACGTGGCGCCTGGCAGGGACGAAAATTTTTCCAGCTGTCCAGCAGATGGCCAAGGGCTATCTTCCACTTCATACTCCTTTGCGTAAGCTATGAACGAACTGAACTGTTTCCACACAGCGATATTTTGCACTGTGTTGTCCAAAGCGGCTACCCCATAGCAGGAATCCTTGATTCTTGCCGCTTCTCGTGCTGTGATAATGTAGTCTGCCACATGTGAAAACAATGCAAATGATGCTGCAGCAAGCAAGAGAAATGTTAAAACAGTCTTTATTGGAGTGCGAAGCAACATTTTCAATGCTATAGTTTTCCTCATAATAATCTCCATTCCTCCGCCTTTCAATTAACGGCGCAAATACTAATTTCAACTTTCCGAAATTGATGCAGATAATTGATATATCTACATCAATGAATAAAAAGCAAAAAACTTAAACTACCACACAAGTACAAAACTCTTTCAAACGATAAATTTATTCCCCATGAATATCTTTATCTACATATAGGGAATAGTCTTAAAGAGACCATTCCCTATATGTTAAAATATCCCAACTCAGAAGATGAAGCCGTGACCAAGCTTCATCTTTGGAAAAGCAGAAAATACTTACTCATAATTTCCAGTAATACTATTTATACTCTCATTATTGTGTTCTCTGGCCCTCCAGGAACCACCACCACTACAGTTATCACAAGTATATGTACATGCACAACCACTATACACAGCCATTGCCTCAACCGTATCTATCCGGCTTCCCCTGGTCTTGACCAATTTTTTATTCATCTTTTTGCTCATTACACATTCCTCCTTCCTTTCAGATTCCCACATTCAAACCATAATGCTTTGTTGTAGGTTATGCTAAAACAAGCCTACGCCTATGTGGTCACCCATGGCTGTCGACATGCCTTGGCTTCCAAATAAATAATTCCAAATACTAACTGATTTTTAGAGCAACATATAATCTTTGCGCTGAATGTACAGTCCTAGTAATCACCATGCACTACTGCTTGCAAGATTTTTCTTCCACCATTTCCACAACAATCTCTGACAGACCAGATATACTATAAAATCTCGGGTCATCATATTCTCGTATGTCAAACCTGATACCATGCTGCATTTGTAACATATATGCTAAGTATGTCAATTCTCTAGGCTTCAGTAATCCACGCACACCAAAGAATCTACCTTCCTCATCTTCTAAACCAGGTTTCCCTGACAATCCAAAAT
The DNA here is from genome assembly GCA_910583835.1 of uncultured Lachnospiraceae bacterium. Classification (GTDB taxonomy): domain Bacteria; phylum Bacillota; class Clostridia; order Lachnospirales; family Lachnospiraceae; genus Petralouisia. The sequence goes on from CAJTYM010000032.1 coordinate 4,020, forward strand.
TGTCACACAAAAGAATTTCTATTTCCTCTCTTATTCCTTTCAGGGTAGCAGCTACATTTTTCCCATCATCCATCACGTTCACCTCCATTGAAATATTGAGCATATGTCTGTCACACACATTTAAAGCTACATAAAAACTCCATATTTATTTAACTATAATTAAGATTAAAGAACAGCCTGTACTTCTTTCGGAGTTAATTTCTCAAGAATTACTTCAAACATCCTATTGCAGTCCGTTGAATCTAGTCCATTAAATATCGGAATGGGACTAATCGCCGCTCCTTTTGCTACCGCTTCGGAAACATCTTTGCGGTAAATGCTGTTAGTGACGATACGGTTACTCTCTTCTGAATCGTTTAAATCAACCAATAAGTTGGACATATGGAACACATCCACTGGTGCACCAAACCTATATTTGCAGAATGTAGACATGTCTCCCACATCTTCTGTAATATTCGGCATATAAAACGTACAAACCACAAGTGCATCCGGTGTAATAGCCTGAAATACCTGGTGGTGCAGCATCCCAAATCCTCTAGTAAACTGCTCATTAAAATTCTGCATTGCACCAGGTATGGAAATCATCACTAAATCCGACTGCTCTTCTTCAGTCAGCCGTACAATCCAGCGGTTAAAATAGATAATCTTGTCAATAATATCTACGTCTTTGCGAAACATGAAACCTGGAAAAGAATGAAATCCAAACATCTCACAGCCTTCCCTGGAACCGACCTGGGACACAGAGTAGCCATTTTTCAGAAACCGCTCCCTTAGTGCCAAGGAAATCTCAAATTTGTCAGTTTTCTCCCATGCCCCAGCCACAATTACTGCCGGAACATTTATCGCCTGTAAAGGGGGGTATTCCTCATCAGGCAGTGTCAATCCATATTCCTCTGGTCTCCTATTCTCTAAAAAGTACAAAAAAGTACAAGATGGGTTGGAACATCGGCATGCATCTCCCAGTTTTTTTCGATTTTTATCAGAAAAATGAGCGGCACAGACAACATTTAACAAATGAGGGATTAGCCTCACCATTTCATCAGTCAGACGGTCTTCCACCTCCTCATCGAACACTTCAAAAGCTGGTATGAAAAGACTGTCAAATTCTTCTGTTACTTCCTGAACTTTTTCATAAATAGGCAATACCACACCACTATCCCCCATCGTTACTTTCTTCCCGGCCAGTCCCCATCCGCCTGGGGAAACTAAAGCCACAATTTCATAGCATGGCATCAACATACCGGCATGTCGGATAATTGGCTCACAATCATGACTATAAGGGAACACAAGCATACGCATAGTATCAAACCTCCTGATTTATTTTATCATAAGAGACACCAAATTCTCTCATCCATAAGTAATCCCTGAATTTTTCCTCTACCTGAATACGCACCCCATCACACCGGGAACATCGCAAATCAGCAGACAACTCCCCACAATTATCGCTATGGGTGCAACAAAGTGTACAGTGACGAAACGCCCAACAGCTTTTGCAATGTTCAACCGTGGTTTTTGCAATGTTTAAAATCCGGTCAACCTTGCCAAGGTCAATGCCGTCCCATAAATTGCCAATATTCATGACCTCTGACGTCTCACTAACCCTTTCACATGGAAACAAATTTCCGTCCACATTGACAAACAGACGCATCTGCCCTGCTACGCAAGGTCCACCAGGCGCAGCCACATCTGAAAGAGACACCGCGGGTTTCATACTGGTCTTTATACGCCAAAAATTACTTGACAAGTCTGCAATCGCCACACGAGAAACCCTGTCCCTATCATATGCACCCAGAAACGTTAAATAACTTTTGAATGTATGGCGACCATCTTGCTGCAAAAAAATCTCTCCAGGTACAGTCTTTTCCACCGAAAACTGGTCATTAATAAGAGTAGAGGCAACTTGTGCTTCCTTAAAAAGTTTCTCCTCGCTAAACAGTTTATGCAAAGAATTACAAGGATACCTAGGGTCAACCACAATATTAAAAAATATTTTTAAATCAGGATATTGTTTCATCACAGCTTCAATGTTGTCACGAACTATGGCAAAACTGCCATGACCATCACTGGCAAACCGCCTGGATCTGTCATGTGTTTCCGGCGTACCATCCAGGCTTATGGTTACCAAGAAATTGTGTTCGTATAAAAACTGGGCAATGTCCACCGTGAGCAAAGAGGCATTCGTAGTTATTGCAAACGCAAGTTTCTTCCCATATAGTTTTTCCTCAGCATACTCCACCACTCTCTGTATCAGCGGAAACTCTAACAACGGTTCTCCTCCATAGAAACCAATGGCTGGCTGTCCCTGGTTACCACATCTGGCGGCAAAAAAATCCACTGCTGTCAGTGCTGTCTTAAGTGACATCCGTTTGGAAGAATGATTCCGCTGAAGTTCAAAATCACCTGAACAGTAAACACAATAGGAACATCGGAAGTTACACTGCTGGGTCACCTGCAGCGAAATCTGTCTGATATTTTCACTCAAATGCCACGGCAATAAATCACTGTGACTATGTCGTATTTCTTCAGGACGCTTTGCAGACAGAAATCCCTGCTCACGCAGGATAGCAAGATTCTGTTTTACTTCCTCACCTGCTGGTATCTGCCGGAAATCATCACTCTGTTCCACTTCTATTAGATACTGATATGTATTCTCATCCACCTCTGCAAACATATTTGTATTGACATCATACAAATAATTGCAAAATGGCGTTCTGAGCATATGAATAAACGGTTTTCCCTCTGACATGCTCATTCCCCCTCTTCCCATGATTCAAAAAACGGCTGCACATCCACCTCATCCTCAACAGGCCTACGCGGATTGGCAAAAATAAACTCCCACTGCATCTGTTTCAGTTCCGGGTCATGTATCTTTTCTAAAAATACCCGCACTGTCTCTTTTTCCCAGCCTGAAAATGCTGGTTTTACACCCAAAACAACTTTCATATGATGACAATCAACCTGCCTAAATTGAATATGTGCCAGACATCTGGATACTTCCTCATTGGTATATTCCGCCAGACTCCTTAACACGCTTACGCTTACTTTCCGCCCTGAAGCAGTGGTGATAAAACTGCATTTCCTTCCCCGATTCAGATGCAGCACCGGAGCTGTCTGCCCGCAGGGACAGGAAATATCCAGCAGCGCTCCTCTGTCTCCAGTGTCCAAACGAATCAATGGCATTGCCGTATTCTGCAGAGAAGTGATATAGATGTCTCCCTCTTCATTGCTGACAGAACTTCCATCCTGAATAATTTCTACAAATACGTTCTCAGGAAAAATATGCAGATGCCCATGGGGACAGGAAGCCGCCACAGCCCCCGCCGCCTCCGTGACATATACATTGCCTGTCTGCACATGAAAAGCTTCTCGAATCATTTTTTCAGTCTGTGCATCGAGCATTTCACCGCACAGTTCTATGTAACACAGACCGGGTGGCGGCGACTGCTTATTTGCCTCCATGCTTTCCGCCATCATCAAGGCAACGCTTGGCAAAAGGCTCATCCATACCGGGTTAAATTCAATGATAGTGTCCAAACACCACTGCAGCCTAGACGCTGATACGTCCCGCATAGTAAATGACAGTACTTTTCCATCCCGGCTCAGACGTTTGGGCATATCGTCCATTATCTTATTGCCCGCATACTCAGCAGTACGGAACACGCAGCATTTATCATCTGCAGTGATATGAAACCGCTCTTTTCTGTATTTCCACAAACCCTCCTGAGAACTCATATCATCCCTTCTGTCCCAATAGACCTCCATCGGGCTTCCCGATACCCCGAAACTACGTTTCATCAGCAAAAACTCAATATCAGGATGCCGCTGATACCTGCTGCACAAAAAACGGCTGCGTTCTCGCTGAACTGTCTGCCTGGTCAGAAACGGAAATTCTGCCAAATCATAATTATCCTTTTGTCCCTCACACGCAGAAAAATATTTGCGGTAATACTCTGTCTCATTGGCTGCATGTGTCAGAATATCCCTAATCCCTACATCCTCCTGCTGTCTTTCAATATTCATCTTATCACCCCTTTATTTTTATCTATATTGCAAATTTGCACAAGACGGCATTTATGATAGCATACCCACCATAACCTCATACACCCTGCCATCTTCCATTCCTCCCGCCCACATAACCTGCCCATCCGCCTCGGCAGCCGCTGTACGCAATTCATCGCTTTCCTCACCGTAAATCCACAGGCTGACATTGCCATACCTGTCAGGCGGTATATAAGAGGCAACGCCCACCAAAATGATTTCACAGGAAAAATACCACGCCATGCGCGCAATGAACAAATCTAAATCCCCGGACTCCGGCAAGGCAGTCTCATCCCAAGGACGGATACCAGGAAGATTGCTCGCTGCCCGGGCATGGTAATCATCCCGGCGCAGACATCCCATCAGCGCCTCCAGAAGTTGGGACATACGCCTGGCAGAAAAACCGCTCAGCAAAACGATGGGAATTTCCACCGGGGGACAAGGCTCGCTGTCTCGTACAGGCGGCTGGTTCCCGGCATTTTGTGTAAGTAAATGCCAAATCTGGTTCTTGTCCAACGTTGGATTGCTTTTGAGATAGGAAAGTATCTTAGCCGTAACCAGCGGCGCGGCATAGCTGTTGGATATCGGCGTTTCTGTCTCCAGCCCCTCTATCGCCAGCCGATGCTTCGAGGAAGCCTGAAAATGAATCTTCGTAAACGAATCATAGAAATATGTATATTCATCATCCGCAAGTCCCGGATGGCACTTGACGCCAATAACGCCAGGCAGATACGCAGGATAGGTGACAATGCCTCGGTTACCGGCAGCCGCTACCAGAAATCTGTCCGTCTCCAACAGATAACGTACCGTCTCTTCCAGCCTGGCAAAATCCTCAAACGCATATGTGCCGACACTGAGATGGACCAGCCGGATATCCATGGAAACACACAATTCAAAAGCTTTCAGCAATCTGCCAATATTACCTCTCAGGGTATCCCCCTGTAAAATCTGTATACTGAACACATCCACATCTTCCAATCCCACATAACGCCGGACAATCCTGGCGCACATGGAGCCATGGCTGAGCGGCGAGACCGCATGTCCTTCCAAAACGGCAACCGATAAATCATCGTCAACCACAAAACTTCCTGCCAGTGGGCATACCTCAGGATGGACGCCATCATCTAAAATTGCCATGCGGATATTTTTATCTGGCATATAAAATCATCCCCCTCTGACACAATCATCCTCTCACAGTACATCCTGGTATTTATCAGCCTGCAGACGGTACATATGCGCATACGTCCCATCTGCTTCTATCAATTCCTCATGACTGCCCATCTCTGCCAGCGAACCATTGTCCAGCACAAGGATTACATCGCATAAATGCACATTGGACAGCCTGTGTGAAATCAGGACTGCACCCTTTCCTGCATACAACGCCTGAAACATGGAAAACACCTCGTCTTCCGACTGCGCATCCAATGCTGCCGAAGGCTCATCCAAAATATAGATATCGGCCTCGCGGAAGAATGCCCGGGCAATCGCCATTTTCTGCCACTGCCCGCCGGACAGTTCCTGCCCGCTCTCATCGTACCTTCTCGTCAGATAAGTACCCACCCCCTGGGGGAACTGGGCGGCAAACCCATCCGCCCCGCTCTTCTTAAGGGCAGCCATGACCCTTTCCGTATCGCCGGCCTTACTGATATCGGACAGTGAAACTGATTCGCTGACCGTAAAGGCATAATTACTATAATCCTGAAAAACTGTGCTGAAACGGCTGCGCAGGCTGTCCGGCGTATATTCCCGGATATCCCTGCCGTCCATAAGAATCTGCCCTTTTACCGGGTCATAAAAACGCAGCAGAAGTTTGACAATCGTGGTCTTACCGCTTCCGTTTACCCCTACCAGGGCAACTTTCTGCCGGCTGTGGAAAACAAAGCTTACATCCTTTAAAATCCATGGCAGCTTATCCCCATACCGGAAACTGACATTTCTAAATTCAATGGTAAAAGAAGGTTCGGCAAGCGTATGCTCGCCATCCATCCTTAGATTACTCTGCAGACCCAGAAACTTCCTGTAATTCTGTACGCGCATCTTGCCGTCTGCCAGCTGCGTATAACTGTAAATTACCATGTACATGCTGCCCAGAACCTGCGTCATTATCCCTTGCAGAAACGAGTAATCCCCAATGGTATACCTGCCCTGGACAACTGACAGCCCCAGCAGGAAAAGAAATACTGCAGCGACAATTTCAGGCAGTGCCGAGAGCAGCAGCAAAAGCCGCGTATAACGTAGGGAAATCTTCCTCTTTTTGGAAAACAATACCTCCCAGATACTGAGAAACTTCCCGCTGATAAAGGGGAAAAGGTTATATATCCTCACATCCTTGGCAAATTCCCGCTCCAGCAGCACATCCGAGGCATACTGCATTTTCCGTTCATCACTCATATACTGCCGCTGAAAACCATATACTGCTTCCACTTGTTTCAGTTGAACAACTGTACAGGGTATCGCTGAGAGGACAAACACAAAGGGCAGAATCGGGCTGAATGGAAACAAACATACAAAAGCAATGATAAACTGAACAAGATACCGGATGAATTCCATCGCCTGAAAGGCAGAATTGGTAATAAGCGGGCTGTTCCTATTGGCATCATTCACTTCATTGTAAAATGCTGCCGAATCGAAAAACGATAAATCCAATTCCGCTGCTTTCTTCATGATACGATGCTTCGTTACCGTGTCCATCCTGTCACGATGCAGCCCCTCATAATAGGTGCTCAGCGTACCAATTCCTTTATTGAGAATATTAAAACCTAACAACAGCAATGAAAAGATGAGAAACGACCGTATCAGCATATCGGGCGATGATGCCCCTGAACCGTCTCCGGCAAGAAGGTTAATAAGAAATTTTGTAAGTGTGATAACTGCAAACGGAACCGTCAGGGAGACAATATTTATCAGGATACGAATGATAAAATATTGTCTTGACGTCTCCCACAAGATTCCGATACAGTAACCGATTATCTGGAAAAATTCCCCTATACCCCTGATTACCTTCTTCATACTCCCTCTCTGTCTTCCGTAAAAATACTACTTACATTTAATCCAGTTGCCCGCCCACTGCTTTGTGCTCTGGTTATAGAGGCGTTTATACATCACGCCATTTATGATTTTATACTTCCATACATAAGTATATGCCATGGGCATAACAGATTCCGTCTCACTTGCCATCGCATGTACCTCGTACGCTGGCGCTGCCAGCATCCCGGAAACAGAAATACAAGCAGCCATCAGGACCATCGCTATTTTCTTTGTTCTAATCTTCATTCTTCCAATCCTCCTCATTCTTATAAATCTCAAGTTCCAATAGTGGTTCCGTAATCTCAGACACATCTCCCACAAATATGCCATCAACATATACGGCATAGCAGCCGTCCCTTTCTATCACATAGGACGTATCGGGATTGGGATAACTGAATGTGCCCGGAACCTCCTCTGGAAATAAAGGTTCCACAATTACCGAGACCGATGTCAGAAACAGCAGGCACGAGAATGCTGCCATGAGAACACCTTTGCGCTTTTCCCCTCGCCAATGGTTGCCCCAGATACAGTGGAATCTCTGCTTCATGGCATCACCCTTTTGTGCGGCAAATGTAATCGTCAGCGGCATCCTCTCCCCTCCTCCCGCCTTCATCGACTTGAGGATGCATTCCATATAGCCAAGCTTCTCCTCTTCGCTGAATCCGGCTGTCAGAAAGCTGTCCACCCTTATCTCCAGCGCCTGTACCACTAAACTCCTGAACAGGTAAATGGCTGGATTCCACCAGTAGACCGTACAGAGAAGTTCGCACAGAATCTTCACCAGCATATCATGACGGTAATAGTGCAGCATCTCGTGCTTTAATATAAAATAAATCTCCCCTTGCGAATAATTAGTTACCGGCATCAGTATCCGCGGATGAATCAGGCCGAAAACTGCCGGCGTCCGAATGCCAGGGACAAGAAGGACTTCAAACCTCTTCGTCTTCCCATAGTCCCTGTTTATCTTGCTGATAACAGTGTCCATACGATGTTTAAAATATCCCGGGCACTTGCTAATCTTATGTATAAAATACAAATACTCCCATATATGCAGGCAAAGACTGCATATCACGCCTGCTATCCATACAAACAGCAATACCTGCCCGACAGCCACCGCATACGTTCCAACATGTATCTCCCAAAGCAGGAAATCGCGCACACTTGTCATAAAATGTCTGCTATTAAACGTGATTGTAAAGCTGAACTCAACTGGGAGCAGCATCCGTACTACAGCCGCTATCAGCAAGATACAGATATACCTCCCCACTGTCTTCAAGGCAAAATCATTTTTCATAATAACCCATGCCAAGATTGTCAGCAAGGCGCTGCTTGCCAGACAGGACAGCAAGGAGCTTAGTGTTACTGTCATGGAACTCTCTCCTCCTTACCGAGGCTTTTTCTCTTGTATAAACTTCTCCAGCTCCTCTATCAATTCACTGTCATTGTCCGCACTGTCGAACAGCGCACTGAGGAACCCCATCTTCGCTATCGACTTGCCAAAAGGAAAAACTTCCGTTGTCATATAACCTACTGCATATTCTGCCGGCGTAATGATGGGCGCATAACTTCTTGAGAGCACCGTCCCGCTCTGGACAATCTTGGCAACCTCTATGAATTCCCTCTTGAGCAGCTTCTTCAGCACAGCCTGCACCGTATTGATACTGAGTCCCGGCTTCCTCTCGGGAATCTCCGAGGCAATCATCGGTTTCCCTTCTGCCCATAGTACATTCATAACATCCAACTCACGTTTACTCAATGCGATTTCAGCTTTCTTCTTCAAATCTTCTTCTCCTTACTATAGAAACAATTATTTTATAGAATTTTTATCTGTACGAATATTATAATAACGTACATTCCACATTGTGTCAATACTTTTTTGTCATCATATTGTGTTGATTGTAAAAAAATACCCTCATGATTAAGCCTCGTTATCCAATTCAGACAGCATGACTCTGCATTTGTCCCTGTAGCAGGCTATGCCATATTTGAGGACTTTTTCGATGTCCTCATCGTAGAAAGCATCCCCATACTGCCTCCTCTCTATAAAAGCCCACATAAGCAGACAGCTTTCCTCTTTCACCACGGAAAAGATTTATTATAACCAAGGGATATTCCAATAAAGTGCATTTGGAACATCCCTTTTTCCATGATTGGGGCATTTCTGCCGGGAATCCACTCTGTAAACCCCCACTTGTTTTGCAAGTGCCATCCTGTAAAGGGGTTGACAGGCTCATTGGCTCTTTTATGTCCGGCTGGGCTGGAAAAGCAGATTGCCGGATAATTTTTTGTATGCTATAATCTTCTGTAGGAGCAGACGTGTTACAAGGTGGTGAGCCTCCCTAACTCGAAAGGGAAGGGAGGTGGTGAACATGAGTACATACGAAGTATTGACATTGTTGATTCTTTTTGGCACTTTTCTCATTTCACTGCTTGCCTACATAGATAGGAATAACAAGCGAAAATAAATAAGCCTACCTTGTACTTTGCCGAGAACAGGTAGGCTTATTGCCAACTACGGAGGCAAACCACTTTGTGGGCGGTTGCTCCTTTTCTATAATATAACATTTCTGTATCTGAAATTCAACTGCTTTTTTAGAATCCGGCGAAATTATTCTTGCTAAAATTTCTGATACTCAGCCAATAAACAGACACCATATATCCAGGAAAACGCTTTCGTAAGCGTTTCCTCAATTAATCATGTCCATTTAATTTACATAATACTTAAATAATATGGCACTGTCAACTTCACATACAGAAAAAGTACAGACAAGCCAAACGCTCGTTCTGTACTTTTTCTGTATTTGTTTTCAGTTGTGTGTCCCTTACTGCTTGAACTCAGGAAGCTCCTTACTTCCCGCAGTAAATGCGAATCGCCGCAGCTGCAAATTCTGCCGTGCCTTCCCCGGCGGCAGCATTGATGTTGGTCGTAAAATCTCCTCCGCCGGCATACATTTCTCCCAGACACAACAGGATATCAGGGGAACACTGATAATAGTTCTGCGTCAGATAATCCTGCAGTTTTGCGGCCTGGCTCTGGACTTCCGCCGAACCGGGCTGGGCTTTGGCAGCTTTTAATTTGCCAAATTCCACAAACAGCTGCATCAGCCCCTTTGCCACAGCCTGCTCTTCTTCCTTGCTCCTGCCTTTAGCTTTCTGCTCAAATTCCTTGTAGGCCTGCGTCTGTCCCCACTGTTGCTTCGCCTGTCTGGCGTATTCGTCAATTTTCTTAGTGTCAAATACCGTAAAATCCATGTTCCTCACTCCTACCAATTTTATTCCACGGGCGAACTCAATTAAATTCTCCAGATGTTCTTTCTTCATCGTCAGCAAAGTAATCTGCTGTTCCAATGCTTTGCTCCTGTCATAATCAGGTCTGGATAATATCTCCTTGATTTCTTTGAGAGGAAATTCCAATTCCTTAAACAGCAAAATCTGCTGCAGCATTTCCAAAGCCGTATCGTCATACAGCCGGTACCCGGATGCTGTATACTCCGTTGGTTTCAGCAAGCCGATTCTGTCGTAATACTGTAGGGCGCGTACGCTCACCCCGGTCAGTTTGCTTACTTCATTCACTGTCATCATGTTCCTCTCCTCCTTCCGTGTAAGAACAGCATAAACTATTACGCCGCGTAGGAGTCAAGGCTTATTTCACTGTCACTTTCAGTTTTGCGCTCTTTCCTTTTTTGTTATATGGTTTCACGGTGATGGTTGCCTTGCCCTTCTTCTTGGCGGTTACCTTGCCGTTCTTATCCACCTTTACAGCTTTCTTGCCTTTCTTATCTACGGTATACTTAAATCCGTTGCAGCCGTATTTTTTGCCGGAAATCTTCGCCTTGATCTGGAACGTCTTCTTGCCCTTCAGCTTCAGCGTGACGCTCTTCTTGTTCAGCGACACCTTCGCTTTCTTGTCAGGGGCTGCCTTGACCGTCACCTTGCAGGTCGCTTTCTTGCCGCCAGCCGTAGCCGTGATGGTTGCCGTTCCTTTCTTCTTGGCAACGAGCTTTCCATTCTTTACCGTCACAATTTTCTTATTGCTGGTATTCCAGGTTACGCCCGCTGCATTCTTCGGGCTTACGGTCGCTTGCAGCGTAAACTTCTCACCTACGCCCAGGGTCAGCTTCGACTTATTCAGCTTCACGCTGCTGACGCCAGGTACCGGAGGTTTCGGCTGCTGCCCGGCCGCTTTCACCGTCACCTTGCAGGAGGCAGAGACGCCATTTGCCGAGGTTGCGGTAACCGTTGCCGTTCCCGCTGCTTTCGCCATTACATTTCCATTCTGGTCAACCGCTGCGACTTTATCATTGTCGGATTTCCAGCTCAGGCTCTTGTTGCCGGCATTTGCCGGAAGCACTGTTGCCGTCAGCTTCTCACTCCGCCCCGGCTCAAGGGTGATGCTGGTCTTATCCAGCGTCACGCTGCTGACCGGAACCTTCACCGGTTCTGTCGCTGGCATCTCCACTGCCGATACGCCCTCTAAGGTAGGCGTAATCACCATCTCTCCATTTTCATCGAATGTAATCTCATCAATACATGTTGTACGGTGCACACCCAAACCGGTTGTAAAGATATTCAATGGCGTGTAGAACCTGTGGTATGCCATGAAATAACGGTCTTTGCCACTGGCATCTTTCACATGCACTACAGACTGGTGGGCGCTGCCGAGGATATTCTTGCTTTCGTCTTTACTCAGAAGATTCTTCTTTTTTAACGTCACTTTTACCGTGCCGTCATCCTGAATCAATTTATCGCTGACGCCATAATTCACATGGTAGTTGGGGCTGTTGGCGTCATCGCAGGACCAGGTCCAGTGGTACTTGCCGTCTATCTTGGTAATCACTACAGACTCGCGGAAATCCGTCAGCCCTGTAATCTGCTTGAGGCTTCCCTCTTCAATGTCCATCATATCCTCCGTCAGCTTCGCGAGCACAGAACCGCCCCCGCCATTTCCAAAGGACATGTAAACGCTTCCGTCATCATCTGCAAATATGGATGGGTCGATGGCCTGGCTGATTTTCAGCCCCAGGTCGTGGCACATCTTGGTTGTAACCAGCGGCGTCCCCTTATCGGTATATGGTCCTGCCGGATGGTCTGCTACAGCAACGCCAATCTGGGAAGCGCCGGCTGAATCTTTCCCGCAATAGTAGAAATAGTATTTTCCATTTCTCTTTTCAATTGTCGGCGCCCATGCGCTGCCATTTACCGCCCATGGGGAGACTGCAATCTGCACGCCCTTGTCATTGACGCCTGGATTGTCATTGGCAAGCTCCATAATAATTCCTTCATCTTCCCATTCCACCATGTCCACTGAGGAAAATGCATGGAATTTTGTCCCGCTCCAGCCCGGATAGCCGTCTGTTGTCGGGTAAATCCAGAACTTTCCGTCAAAGTAATCAATATCCGGGTCTGCATATTGTCCGGGAAGTACCGGATTGTTGCAGTAAATGGGCTTTTTCATCGTCCATGTCTCATCGCCCTTGCCGGCTTTGGAGAAAACGACCTGGACATCCTCAGACAAATCCAGATTTCCTTTCCCCTGGAAATCACTGCCAGCAACCTTAATGGTAATTTCTGTGCCATTCAAGCCAAATTCCACCGGAATATTTGTCAGATCCGTCCCTCGCTGTATATAAGGCTGGATTTCTTTCTTACCATAATCCAACAGTGTTGTAACCGCCGTATGGTCGTCTGTTCCGCGGTATGTAAGTGCTGTCTCCCTATCTGGAGCCGTGCCCACCAGGACTTCTGCAAGCAGCGGCTGTGTCTCCAAGAAATCGGCAGACAATGCTGAAATCTCTGATTCAGCACATGCCCAATTGCGGACTGTGAAATTATCAAGGTAACCTTTGAAATATTCCCCGCTGTCTCCCCAATTAGCTTTCCCGATATAGAAGACGCCGGTCTTTCCCAAAATATTGTGCAATGCGTAAGCGCTTGCCTCTTCCTTTGCTTTCTGCCCATTTAAATAAATCGTTGTGCCGGTTTTACTGAGCACGATGTCCACATGATGCCATTTGCTGCCCGTAGCGGCAGATGGATTTGTCGGCCGTTTCCCGGAATTGAGGTAACGTTCTACGGTAGTCGTGCCGTTCTTTTCCAGAACGCCCAAATACTTTTCCGAATTATTTACCTGTTTATTATCATCGGGAGCCGCGTACATGACCCAATTCGTACTGGTCGCATCCGGCTTCATATCATAGGAAATCGTCAGTTCCCTCTGCCCGGCAAGCAGGCTATTGCCTTCTTTGTCTGTCACGCTGAGGTAATTGGCAGATGTCCCGTCCAGATATAATGCATTTCCCATGCTCTCAGCATAGCTTTGTTTCAGCGCGTGGCTGCCCACTGCTTTGGCAGATTCGCTGGAAAACCCGCTCTCATCATCATCAAAATCAAACTCCGCCAGAACTTTGTGCGGCTGCGGCAGGCCTGACTCGTCCAGTTCTACCGTAGTCTGGAATTTTGTGCTCTTCTCCCCATACGTTACGGTAATTTCCTGTTCTCCTGCCACCACAGTTTCTGCACCTGCCGTAATTGTAAACTGTCTGCCGTTCTTTCCTGACATGGGATAAGCAATCGTTTCCTTCTGTCCGTTGGCATATGTCACCTCAAGGACAAGCCCGGAAGGGTCAAAAGTCTTCTCTGCGACATCATATGCAAGCGGGTTGGGCGCAGTTTTCACCGCAATTGACTGAGGTCCATAGGCTTCCATCACCCTGTCATATTCTTCTGCAGTCAGGTTAAGGATGCCGCCATGGCGTTTGTGCACCGTATCAAAATTATAATCATTGTCATCTGTTTTGACCCAGGCTGCATTTGCAATGTCCGTAGTATAGAAAGGGACGTATCCCAATGAGCCGTAATTATCGGCCAAAAGCCCATAAGTAACCTTCTTCTCACCGTTTACCTCTTTATAATCATCCTCATTATATTGAAATAATTCCGGTCCTTCCAGATTTCCGCTGAACTGCGCGATCTCTCTGACAGAGCCCTGTGCCTCCCAGCTGTCCAGCCCTTTCCAGTTTCCATCTTTGCATTTTTCCAGACGAATGCTGCCATCTGCCGCGGAACCGCGGTAATAAATGCCATCTGCCGCCTTGATAATTGTTGTGTCGATAATATGGTCTTCCCCATTGTCAACCATCTTCACCGGTTCTGTGAATGTCCGGAAATCCCTGGTCTTTGCATAATATACTTTCTGCACTTTCTTGTTGTTTCCTGCATCATCCTTCACGTCCATAGTCGTCATAGAGGCAAAGAATACCACATACTCCCCTGTCGTCTCATCATAGACCGCTTCCGGCGCCCAGGCGCAGGTGGTGTCTTTCGGCGCCACATCGGCAAGCCAGGGTTCTGACCAATGCACCAAATCATCGGATTCCCATATCCTCAGGCAATGGCTGCCGCTAAACTGGGAAACGCCCCAATCTACGGTTCCTGCTGCAATATTATTGGCTCCGATACATAAATCCGTAGCAATAATCCAGAATCGGTCACCCTCCGGCGAACGGATAATATAGGGATCGCGCACACCCGCCTGGTTCTGGTTTTTGGCAAGGTCTTCCTCGCTCCTCTGAGAATCCGCTACGCTGAGAACCGGCTTTTTCGCATATAAATCCAGCCAGTTGTTGCCGTCATGGCTGCTTGCCAGGAAAATCTGCTGCTGCGCAGGCCCGCCGTTATTCTCAAAAAATGCGAACAGGTAATCTGTCGTCTCCTGCATATGGTTGGCGGCTTTTACTTTGGCAGTGAAATCTTTAGTAGCCGTCTTCCCATTTGCTGTAATGGTAGCAGTCAGCTTCACTTGCGTATCTTGCGCCTGACGTGTGACAACGCCTGCCGGTTTGCCATCCTGCGGTGCATCCGCAATAACATCCGTATCCTCGGATTTCCAGGCAATCTCTGCCGTCACATTTTCATAGTCTTCCACCACAATCCGGGAGGGCAGGGTAATATTTCCCCGAACATTATCAAGATTGGGGATTACCAGCTGTTTCTTTGCCGCCTCCGCTTCATTCAGAAGCTGTTCTACTTTTACCGTAAACAACTTCGTTTCTGTAACATCCTGCCCGGAGGGTTTCTTCCTTGAGACAGTCGCTGTTAACTTTGCCTCGCCATCCCTCTCCGTAGAACGCGTTACCTTGGCTGTGCTGCCCTCAATCTTAATATAGTCATTTGCTTCCACACTCCAGGAAATTGTGCTTCCATTTGCTCCTTTCTCTGGCAGGGCAAAATCCTGTTTCACTGTTTCCGGCAGTTTCAGGGCTCCCGCATCTGCACTGACAATCCGCTGGACAACTTCATCCGTCGTAATCTCGGACTCTGCCAGCGCCTTGCCGCGGATTTCAAAATTATCTATCCATCCCTTGCAATATTCGCCGTTGCCCCAGTTTGCCTTTCCAATCTGGAAAATACCGCCTTCTGCTCCCACAATGTCCTGAATCTGGTAGGTACTGTCCACTGTACTCTTTTTCATGCCATTCACATACAGTTCCGTTGCAGCCTTCGTAACTACCACATCGATATGCACCCAGTCATTGCCAATAACCGCTGATGGATTTTTCGGGCGGCCATTGGTGTTGCAATACCTTTCCACTGTTATGTTTCCACTGTTAATCAATGCGCCAAGATAATGCTCTTTGCCGTTTGTCGGCGCTTTCGTGTCCGGCGCTGCATAAAACGGCCAATTTGTCGCCGTCCTGTCCTGCTTGGTGTCAAAGGATATCGTAACCTCCTCAAGCCCCTTCAGCGGACTGCTGCCATCGCTTTTTGCCACATTCAGAAACCCGCTGCTGCCGTCCAGATAAAGGGCCTTTCCGTTGGCCTGGTCCCTCTCCTGCAGGGAACAGCCTCCCTGAACCGTTGCTTTCACGTCCCCGGACGTAAATACGCCGTCCGCAGGCTCTTCATTAAAGTCAAAGCGGATGAGCGTCTCCTCCGGCTCTGCGGCCGCCCTTACATTTGCCGGCAGCCCGGTAAATGCCAGCGCCGCTGCTAAAATCAACGCAACGCCCCGCTTCCAATACAGATACTTCTCTTTCATTTTCAGCCTCCTCTTTCTTTTGATATCTCTATTTTAGGGCAAACCATCTGCCAATCCTATGCTTTATTTTCACAATTTTTGTCTTTTTTTTTAGAATTGGAAAAAATGGGCCATGCCAATGGGCTATCTGTCCTTTGGCATGGTCTCCTTATAATTGTCTTCCAGCGTAATTCCATAACGCCTGCACCGTTCCTGATAACATTTATTTAATTCCTTGTCAAGCTTCACAAGCCCCATATCCTTGAGCCCCTGTATCAGCTTTCCGTATTCTGCCTCAAACTGCTCTTGGCTTTCTGCCGTAATTACAGACAGTAGCTGGCTATTCTTATATTCCTGCACGCTGTTCAGCAATTCACCATAACCACTTTTTTCCTCCAAATCGCTGTTAAGGTTTACCGTGAGGGCAACTTCATAAAGTTCCGACTGCGGATACCTTCCCATCGCTGTCTGGACACGGTGCGCGGCTGCCTGCCTGCTGTCTTCTTCCGGCGGCAGGGCTGCATGTTTCTCCCAGGTAGTGTTGGCAAACGGCCAGAAAATCCACAGCCCATTCTCCATACTGTTTGGCCCTTCCATGCCCTCCTTGGTCCTTACCGGAAATCCATCCTGCATAATATAATCCCTACCCTCAATTCCGAAATAATTGAGCATCATCCCCTCTTCCCCCGCCATAAAACTCAGCCATTTGGCAATCTTCTCCGGGTGGGGGCAGCTTTTGGAAATATAGGTGTGCAGCCAAACCTGTGCCTGCGCGCTGACCTGCACGGCAGGAACATCCCCCAGCGAAGACCGGATTGCCGCGCCTTCCCAGCCGCGCTCATCCACTCCGGTGTCAGCCAGATTCCCGATAAAGCAGAATACATTGCCGCTCTGAAGCTGCTTTTGCATCTCTTCAACTGAATATGACAGCTGCTCGGCCTTTAAACACCCATTCCGATAAGCAGTGTTGATAAATGCCAGCGCCTGCCTGACCTGTTCTGAAAAATAGTAATCCCTGTAACTGCCATCCCCATCAATCCATTTAGCGCCGAATGATTTGCTGAGCGCCGGCAGGGAGCTGACTTCGTATTTCTGCCCATTCAACAACAGCGGCGTCAGTTCTTCCCCTGTCTGTTCTCCCAGCTTTTTCACCATACGGAACGCCTCCTGCACCTGCTCTTCCGTCTGCAGTTCCTCTGCCGTAAGCCCCAGACGTTCCATGATTGCACGGTTAAACATAATCCCTTCATTAGACTGGTAATATACCAAATCCCAGTAATAAGGGTCGCAGGGCGGATATACCTCCCTCATATCGGCGGAGCCTATGTGGCTGGGATAGCAGTACCAGCCTCCTTCCGCATCTTCAAGAATCGCTTTCACGTCCTGAGGAAACTGCTTTAAGATGAGGGAATCCGGGTCATATTGTTCCAATAATTCCTGAATATCCCAGACCTTGCCGGATTCCGCAAGCTGTTTCTGCATTGCCACATCTGAGATAGAGATTACATCCGGCAGTTCATTTTTTATCAGCATCTGCCCAAGCTGCATTCCTGCATTTTTCTGCGGTATATCATATGCGAAAGATACGCCCGTCCTTTGGCTGATCTGTCCGGTAACAGTGTCTTCGGCTAAAGACCACTCCGGCGGATTCCAAAAGGATATGCTGCTGAACCATACAAATTCCTCTGCCTCATCTGCCGTGCCTTTTCCATCCTTCCACACCGATAAACCGCATAGGAGAACTGCCAATATCACGACAGCAAAGACCTGCGCCAAATATTTCCTTGTGCTCACTGAAACTTCTCCTTTCGCCCGCTGCGGTATTTGCTTGGGGTAACCCCGGTCAATTTCTTAAACCACTTGGTAAAATAATAATAATCGTTATATCCAACCATTTTCCCAACCTCTGCCACGGAATATTTTTCATTTTTCAGCAGTTCCTCCGCCTTTCTGACACGCCTTTCTGATACATGCTCCGTAAACGTTTTGCCGGTCTCCCGCTTAATGATGCCGCTCAGATTGGAAATGCTGACCGCATATTTCTCTGCCAGGTCATTCAGGGAAAAGTCCTTCGTGAAATTACAATCGATATCTGCCATTATGCGGCTGATTTCACTGCAATCTTCCTTTTCTTCCCATTCTGTCCCCTGCGCCGCTTCCCTTTCCATCTCTGCCGCAATCTTCTGCAATGTTTCCCGCAGTTCCCTGCGATCAAGTGGTTTGAGAAGATAATTGTCCACGCCCAGGCGCAGCGCCTGCCTGGCATATTCAAACTCCGCATATCCGCTCAGCATAATCACTCTTGCCCTGAGATGATTCTCCCGCAGCGCCGCCACAAAGGCAAGCCCATCCATATCCGGCATCCGGATATCCGTAATCACAATATCCGGCTTCTCTCTCTGTGCAAGGGCCAGTGCATCCCTGCCATTCTCAGCCTCCCCTATAACAGAATATGCGTCCCCCATGGAAACAAAGAATCCACGAAGCCCCCGCAATATCCAGGGTTCATCATCTACAAGCAATACCTTATACATCTTTTATCCCTCCCATTCTGCCGGCAGTTTTAAGGTAATCCTCGTCCCTTCTTCCAGCTGGCTTTCCATGCGAAACAAAGCCTGCCCGCCATACAAAATCTTCAGCCGCTGATAAATATTCACCATGCCGACACCGGAGCCTTCCCCAGCGTTCGCTTCCATCTGCTTGCTGTCTTTTAATCTGAGACGCAGCCCACGCAGTTCTTCCTCCGACATTCCATACCCATTGTCGGAAATCTCTATCACTGCTTCCCCATCCTCCAGCCTTGCGCAAACCTTCACCGTGCCCTTCCTGCTGCACCGCTCCAGACCATGAAAAATGCTGTTTTCCACTAACGGCTGCAGCAGCAGCTTAGGAATCCTCACGTCCAAAAGTTCCTCAGCCGCCTCAATTTCCACATCAATCCTCCCCATAAAACGGCAATGGATAATCGCTGCATACTGCCTGATATAATCAAGCTCCTGACGCAGCAAAACCATGCTGTCTCCCGCAATGGAATAACGGAACATTTTGGACAGATCCAGAATCACTTCCGCCACCGGTTCCGCGCCGTATTCATATGCCATAGACTGGATGCAGTCCAATGTATTATACAGAAAATGCGGTTTAATCTGACTCTGGTATGCCAGAAGCTCGGCCTGTTTTTGCAGGATTTCCATCTGGTATACCTGTTTTTGCATCTCCTGAATTTTCTGGCTGCCGGCATCCTGCTCATCGAGCATACGGTTTAGGTTCCCCGCCAGCCCTTCAATCTCACTTGAGGCACGCAAGCTTATTCGTTCCTGTGGCTGTTTCAAGTGATTCTGTACAAACGAGGCCAGCATTTTCACCGGCCTTAAGATATTGCTGTAGCAGAAAATCCCAAACAGCAGCAGCAGCAAAATCACCGCCAGGCAAGTCGCTATATTCATATACTGCAGATAATTGAACTGTTCCCGCAAGTCTCCCTTAGGGATGATGCTGGCTATATTCCAATCCATCCCTTCTGCTTCTATCTCGTTGACAATGTAATCGCTATTATTTCTGATTCCCTCAAATTCATAAACCATGGGCGTATCTTCGCGCTTGCCGATATATGCCACCACCTGGCTTTCCCTGTCAGTAATCACCATCTCAGAATTATCCGTAATCATCATCTCATCCAGCATATCTTCAAACCCAGCTACATTCAGCAGAATCGCACATGTTCCAAGCTGTTTCTGATATGACCAGCTTTGCATATCATAGACAGGCATAGAAACCGTACAGAATTTTGCCCCATCTTTGCGCACATAAAGATCCGAATACCACAAAACTTCGCTGTCTTCCTGTCCCTCATGTTCCTGCCACGCTTCAGCCCAATATTCCCCATAATCAATCAGAAGATTTCCCTTTTCATCATACAGTCCCATCCCCATAATATCATCAAGAAGGATTTCTGTGTTGCCCAAAACCACAAGCACATCATTCTGGAGGAGCAGCCGCTCAGATACCCCTCCTTTAAAATACTGGACAATCGTAGGGCTGTAACCAAGGTTCATCAGGATATTCCCTACATTCTCGTCAAAATCTTCCAGGTATTTCTTTATCTGCAGTAAAATATGCTCTCCCGACCTTTGGGAATGGTCCACCAGAATCCTTCTTGAAATCCCATTCGACACAGTGAATGTCGCCGCAAGGAGAATGATAAGCGCCATGCCAAATAAAAGGAACTGCCCCAGCATATTGTTTGTCCATCTGTGTTTTTCCAAGGCCTGATTGTCCTCCTGCTACCATTGCGTTATCTTAGATTATCTATTATTATTTTAGCATGGATATTTTCATCCTGCAATCAAAACAGGCTGTGCAGCCTGTCCTGGAAACTGTTTCCTGACAGCATGCACAGCCTGTAAATATTTTTAATTAAGCATTTCTTCTGCCGCGAATGGGCTTATTTCAATTTCACGGATACTACCTTGCTCCATTTACCGGAGACTTTCTTCCCTTTCGCCGTACGGTAAGCGCATACTCTCACATAGTAGGTTTTGCCTTTTTTCAGGCCTGATTTGGTGTAGCTTGTGGTCTTTGCTTTCTTAACCGTAACGGTCTTGAAACCAGATTTCTTTTTCAGGGAATACTGCACTTTATAGCCGCTGGCCCCGGCAACCTTTTTCCACTTGATGTTCAGCTTATTGCCGGCCTTCTTCTTAAGGGACAGCTTCGCTGGCGCCGCCAGCGCTGTTTTGGCTGACACTGTTGGGGAAAATGCAGACTCAGCTATATTGCCGCCAGTATTCACATAGACTTTTATTTTGTAAAAGTAGGTCTTATTGAATGACAGCTTGCCATCTTTGTAGGTCACAGTCTTCGCATTGGCAACCGTTTTGACTTTCTTAAAGTTTCCTTTCTTGGAATCCGCACGGTAAATCTCATAACCGCTTGCCCCATCAATCTTCTTCCATGTCAGGGTAATGGCATTGTACGCTGCCGTTTTCTTTATGACGGAAGTTTCCATGGGCTTAGCAGGCGTATGGTCCTGTCCGCCGATGACGGTCACCGTAAATTCCGCCTTGCAGCCCTGGTATGATACCGTTACCTTCTGGACACCCGCTGTGTTGCCATTAAATCCGGTAATCGTACAGTCCTTGACGTCCACCGCATATCTGCCGCCTTTGTTGTCTGCCGCTTCCAGTCTCAGCCCTGTGATATCCAGGGCCTCTCCCAGCTTATAAGTTAATTTGGCCGGTTGGGCGGTAATCTCCAGCCTTGCAAGGTAGCATAATTTGGCTGCCGCCGCTTCCAGGCGGTTGAGCGCTGCCATCACCTGGCTCTGCGGCGCATCTGCATTGTTCAGCGCTTCCTCCGCCTGGGCGAGGCTGTCGCAGAACTCTTTCCAGTCAGCATCGGCAGTCATGCCCTGCCCGGTCTTATTCTTTAATTCCGTGTATGACTTACTCTGTTCCCTTAAATCCTCCCTGGGGTTATAAGCGGCTCCTTTCACTTCCACCTGTGTGGTTACGGCTTTGAACTCGTCCAGCAAATCGCGTTCTTCTACCACATCCAGCACGGGCTCCCCATCCATGTCAAAATGGACCCTGCGGATGCTGGCGCTCCTGGTTGCGCTCCTGCCCCATTTCGCATGGTATATATTGTACATTACGCCATCGTCATCCAGGATATAGGCATTATGCCCGGGACCATACTGCCCCGGCACGGACCAGGAAGTCAGTATCGGGAAATTGCGCTTTCGCCAGGAAGCTGCATCCAGCAGGTTGCTGTCTGCCGAAGCCGTCATCATGCCGATACAGTAGGTATGGTTTGTTGCCCCACCGGAAAAAGTAAGGTATATCTTGCCGTCCTTCTGAATGACAAAGGGCGCCTCCACGACAAAAGTATCATTATTGTCCCATCCATAATCCGGCTTGCAGAATGCCGTGCGGTCGCTGGTAAGCTTCCACGGTTCCTGTTTATCCACTGTGGCAATATACAGCCAGGAGCCAGTGTCAACCGGATGGAGCTGGCGCTGCGCCCAGGCAACGTACCCCTGTTCTCCCACCTGGAAATACGTCATATCGAGGGTGATTCCCTGGCTGTCCGTATCGTACAGGTTATTTCCGTCCTTATCCTGCACACGGATGGGAGTCTCCCAATCCGCCGTCTTCATAGGGTCGCCGCCCTCTTTTAACTGCATGACATGGGACTGCACACCGCTCCAGTTCGTAAGGCTGCCTGCAAAAAAGATGTACAGCTTCCCTTCAATGACATGCAGTTCCGGCGCCCAAAGGCAGGTTTTGAACAACTGCGGGAATGAATTTCCATCCAACAGCAGCGTCTCCGAAGAATTCTTTATGCCCTCTAAGGTATCGCTCTGCCTGATGAAAATCTTGCCCTGTCCGTTCTCATCTGTGGAAATAAAATAAAATTTACCATTGTATTTCACCATCTGAGGATCCGGCCGGGCATTGAATAATGCTTTGCTGTTGTTGAACGTCGGCTGGGTAACCGTGCCTTTTGCCGTATAAACGCCGGGCTGTGTGAAATCAATGCCCGACAGGTCCCATTCTACTTTCTTAGAGGCTGTGGAACCGTCATTGTAGCGGGCCATGGCGCGGACTGCCTGCATATCCTCCGCGGAAGTTGCTTTGACTATTGTCGGAACTTCCATTCCGGTATTGATTATTTTTGATAATTTATTTCTCAGCCTTGTGCCTTTGGCATTTTCTAAAGGCAGGAGATTCCCAGGGACCGCGCCGGACAAGCCCAGATCTGCTCTTTGCACGGATACCGCCGATGCTTTCACCGGTTCCGAAACCTGCGCGGACGCACTGATTGCGGATAATGTGTTCCGGTAATAATTCCCTGCGCCGTCATTCCAGGTAATGCGATAACTGTCTGTGACGGAATCGTATTCGCAGATTGGCTCACAGACTTCCTGATCGGTCTTCAGATCCACAAATCCCACTTCATCATAATCAATCAAATCCTTACTGGTATAGAACATGACGGAAGATGATTTCGTTGCGTCCTTGCCGCCTTTCTCTTCCGTGCGCACTGCAGCAACCCCATAGTTTCCATCTTTGGTATAGAACAGACAGGGGTCTTTCAGGCTCTTAGGCACAAGCTGCTCATTGTCCTTGCTCTCCGCGCGCATGAACAGTACGCCGTAATCGTCATGCAAGGCTGTAAATCCGTCCCTGCCATTTTCGCTGTATGCAAGGAACATGCTGCGCGCCAGCTTATCTACGCAGTCCCCGGAGGGCGTACGCGTATAACTCTCGACATAACCTGCATCTTGGCCTAACAGCCATCCGCGGAAAGATTTCTTCTCTGTCCTGCTGCCGTCAGACAGCGTTGCCTCCAGCTGGTACTCCTGTTTCCCATTGAACTCTGCGGCGATGCTGCCATCACTCTTGACAGCGCTGCTGCCGCTCCAGGAAACGGATACGCCTGACATCTGTGTCGGCAGCTGTGCGCCATTGTCCAGCACAAATGGTACCTGCAGATTTTCTTTGGCAAAAGCAAGCCTGCTCTCTGCCGGCACTACCGTAATCACAAAGGTCCGGCTTTCTTTGGCATTTCCTAACTGCAAGGTGGCCGTCAGGGTGATGGTTTCCTGCTGCGCCGGCAATGTCACCTGCCCCTCCTGGGAAATCACGGCCTCCTTGTCGGAAGCCCATGAAATCGTGGCCCCATGGCTCTCGCCGGGAAGTTCCAGTTTCTTCGCCTCCATGACAATGCCGTTCTCCGTCTGCCCTGCCAAAGAGAGCTGGTCTGCTATCGCCGGCAGCAGGGATTCCTTCATCTCCGGGCTGATATGCTCCGTGTCAAAATACTGCTCCTGCACCTGCTGTGCGGACATAGCCCCCTCGTATACTTTCAGGTCACGGAACGAGCCGCCATATGTGTTGTCCTCCACATAATTGGACCTACCGATATAGGCCTGGATTTCAGATTTGATGTCTGACACTTTTTTCTTCTTGGAAGCCGTTCCTATCTGCACGCCATTGATGTAACCGGTTACGGAGTCCTCTGTAAGCACTGTGGCATAATGCGCCCACTTGTTCTTATACTGCGCCGTGTCCCCGGCAGTCACACCCACCTCGCTGCTGTAAGGTTTGTCAGAATTATCTGTATCGGTAAATACCGATTTAAAACGGCTGTCGGGATTAATCGGGTTGAACAGCCAGTAATTCAGCGGCATATTATTTGCCTGAGGCGCCGTGCCAAAAAACAGGGCCGCATAGTTCCCTTTATCGGAAGCATTCTTAATCCACACAGATATCGTCAGTTTATCCTTGCCCGCAAATATGTCGCCCGGCAGCGTTACATAAGATGCATCGGCTGCATTTGTCTTCTTCCCGCCAGGAAGGACCAGCCCATCATTGTAGGATACGCTTCCGTGCACCTCCCCATTCTTGCCATTACCGGAAATATCGTTGACATCCTGCTGTAACGGATACCTCGCCAAAAGGCTGCCGCCTTCCGGGACGTCTGCCGCTGCCCGCGCCTCCGTGCCCGCCGTAGGAATGCCGGTAACTGCCACCGCCACTGCCAGCAGACATGCAGCCAGCTTGCTTTTTTTCTTGATTCCCCGCATATCTTTCCTCTCCTTTCTTCCCTTCCATAGGTTTAACTTTGTGACACATGGCTGCTGCCCGGTGATTTCCGGCACAGCAGCCTGTAATTTCATGATACTACTTCTTGACGGTTATTACAATTTTCGCTTTCTTGCCATTGCAGGACTTTACGGTAATCGTTGCCTTGCCTTTCTTTACCGCTTTGACCTTACCGGCTTTCGATACGACTGCCACTTTCTTGTTGCTGCTCTTATAAGTAATTTTATTGCTTACGCTTCCTTTGGGCAGCCTCTTCACCTTAATCTGGAATGTCCTGCCTTTTTTTAAGGTCTTTTTCTTGGCATTCAGCTTAATTTTCTTGGGCGCTGCCTTGACGGTCACGCTGCACTTTGCCGTCTTGCCATCCGCCGTTGCCGTGATGACGGCTTTTCCTTTTTTCTTTCCCTTTAACATCCCTTTGGAATTAACCGTTACAACCTTCTTATTGCCGGACTTCCAGGTTACTTTCCCATTTGTGGCATTCTTCGGCGTAATGGATGCTTTCAGCACAAACTCGTCCTTCACGCCAAGCGCAAGCTTCGTTTTGCTGAGCTTTATGCTCTTTACCGGAACTGTCTTTTGCGGGTTGGGATTGGGGTTCGGATTCGGCTTGGCTTCCGTCCCTGCCACTTTGATGGTCGCTGTAATATTCCTGTACTGCGGATTTAATTCTTCTTCCGCCGTCATATTGAACACCAGCGTACCGTCATAGGCTACGTTAACGCTCTTTACCACCGTATTCCTGCATGGGTCAAACAGCCCTCCTGCGCCGGCTGTACCGGCATGGGGATCCGGGTAAGGCCTTGCATGGTAAATCAATGCAAGATTCCCATATTCGTCCAACACCACGGAGTTGTGCCCACCTCCCACATGGGCTACCCCGCCAATTTTCCCTTCATAAGTGTCATAGGAGGAAAGTACCGGGTAAGGCACCTGCGTCCAGCTTGCCGGATCCATCAGGTTACTGCCCCTGTCCGCCATCATCAGCCCCAGGCAATAGTATTTGTCTACGGTTGCGCCGGAATAACTGATGTATACCTTGCTGCCATATTCAAAGAGATAGGGACCTTCCACAATCCCCTGGTCATTGCCTTCGGGATTGCTGTCAGTTACCGACCCCTCTGCCACGCCATATTCCCAAGGCCACTGGAGGCCTTTGAGCTTCACAGCCTCCCCATCCGGCTGGGGAACAACACCCTCGCCGCCTTTCACCTTAACAATAAACAGGTTTGCGCTCCTTGGAATAATGTAATATCCCTGTCCATCCGCTGCCTGGTAATAAGATACGTCAAAGGATGCCGCCGCATTGGAGGGAAGATTCAGCACGATGGGTTCTCCCCATTGCTCTGCTGCAAGCATCCCGCCTGCTTTCATGTCTTCCTCAAGGCTTGTGCTGCTGTCGCCATCCCCAATATAAGGAATGAGGATGGACTTACTGCACCAATTGCTCTGATTCCAGTTCGTATCTTCTTTAATTCCGTCCGTTCCGAAATCATGCGCCCCCACCAGGCAATACCAGATGCCATTGATCTTGTGGAACTCCGGCGCCCAGAAGAAACCGCCCCAGCGGTCTCCCACCTTGGATTCCATGAGATAATGCTCATCCGCCGTCTTTAAGCCCTCAATCGTCCGCGAACGCCGCAAGTCCAGCTTACGGTAGGACTGTGCCACATTGCAGGACGCCATATTAGCTTCATAATAAGAGCCGGTGGAGTAGTAATACCCATCATCCGCATTGTAGAAAACATGGGGGTCAGCGCGTTCCGAGATAAACGGATACGCATACGCATCCTGTTTCACCTCTCCGCGTATCGTATAAGTCCCCTCTGCGGAGGTATTGACTTTCTTTAAATCCTCCTGGTTCCAGACAACGCCCAGATTCTTCGTGCTGCCATCGCTGTACTCCGCTTCCACCGTATCTGGCAAAACAGCTTTTTCTCCTTGTTTTAAGCTGATATCGACTTTCTTCATCCCTGTATTGTGCAATGTTCCATATTTTCTGACAAAAGCTTTATATTCACCCGGCGACATTACAAATTCCGCTGCCTGTGCCATATCTGCATTCTCCGGTCCCTGTCCTGTGACCTCAGTTCTCTTGTACGCACACGCTATCGTAGCTTCCGCCCCGGGCGCATCCTTTAAATTGTCAAGAATCGTCAGATAGGAATTTCCATTGTCGCCATCCCAGAATACCTTGTATTTGCCCTGAGCGCTGTCATACAGTATCTGCGGATTCTGCACCTTGATGCCGCTGTTATTCAATTTCAGGTATCTCTCATTGGTGAAACGGACCTGATCCTCGGTATCCCAGAGGTAAATGCCTTCTTCATTGTTATTTGCTGAAGCAACAACCCCGAGGCTGCCCTCCGCTGTACGGAACAGCGTAGGCGAGCCCATCTGTTTATCCTGTTTCTGCTTCTGGTCGCCATCCCATTTTACATACAAGATTGCTTTTCCTTTGTTCAGGCTCTGATAGTTTCCTGTCTTTTCATCTTTCGCTGCTGCAAACAGGGCATCCGACCTGCGGCTGTCCTTATACGCCAACAGATCTGTATCTTTCAATACATAAGTAAGTATGCTGCCTCCATACTCTAAGACCTCCGACTCTCCGCTCACAGAGATACCGCTGCCCATTTTGGCTGTCAGCGTTACGCTGCAGCTGCCCTCTCCATTCTTTGGAAGGGTCACTTTGCCATCTGCGTCCACGACACCCTGTTTGTCACAGCTCCAGGTAATCTTCTCTCCATTCAGTTCGGACTGCAGGTCTCCGGTAATATATTTGGGAATCACGATGCCGCCAGAGGCCTCTTCCTCGCTCAGCGCGGGAATCGTTACCGGAAATTCTTTTTCAAATTCGGCGCTTCCCATCTTCACGGTCCCCACCAGCACTGCCTGCGCATCCTGCTCGCCCAGCATAGGGCGTGTTATCATTACTGTATTTCCCTGAATCTGCAGATTGGGGCTTGGCGCCTTCAGCTTCCAGGATATCTCTGACAGGTTGCCCCCCTCCGTTGGCAGATAAAAACCCACCTTCACGGCAGAAGCAATGCTGATATCCTCCAAATCCTCTTTTGCCAATACCTCCGCAACCTGCGGGTCCACCAATTCTTTTTCCGTAAGCGCTTCGCCGTAAATTGCAAAATTGTCAATCCATCCCTTATAATATTCACCATTTTTGCCCCAGTTTGCCTTGCCAATTTGGAAAATACTGTTATTGCCAAGGATGTCTGCCAAGGCATAGCTGCTTGGCGCGCTCAGCTTTTTCCTGCCATCCACATAGATATCCGTTGCCTCCTGTGCCAGCACTACATCCACATGGCTCCAGCCTGTGCCGGTAGGCACAGAAGGATTCTGTGGCCTCTTACCGGTATTGTGGTAACGCTCAATGGTAGTCGTCCCTTTCTTAATCAGCGCACCGACATAATGTTCATTGTTTGCTTTCTGTTCATCATTATTGGGAGCCGCATAAAACCCCCAGTTCGTATCTGTACGGTCCGGTTTGGCGTCAAAGGACACCGTGACCTCTCCCAGGCCCGTAAGGAGGCTGCTGCCATCTGCTTTCTTTACATCGAGGTAGCTGGCAGAACCGTCCAGATACAGCGCCTTACCGTTCGCCACGTCCCGCTCTTCCAGTTTCACATTGCCGTTCACATTTGCCACAGCCTGGGCAGAAGTGAACTTGCCGTTCACTGCCTCCTGATTGAAATCAAAATCTGCCATCAGGCTCCTGGGCTTCAAGGCAGCGACTGCAGCTTCCAGCTCTTTCTCCGCCGCTTCAATTTCCGCCTGTGTCACACCCGGTTTCTGTGCCGTCTGCCGTACCTGTGCCAGCACAGTCTGCAGATTGGCCCAACTTTCCGCTGAATAACGTTCTTCCTCCAATGCCTCCGCCTTATCCGCTATATCCTGCAGGATGCTGTCATCGACCATGTCGGGATCCGTATTGGAAGATACCCTGACCGAAACAGAGACTTTTAATTCCGTGGAACTGTAAAGCTTCTTGCCCTCAGCCTGATAATCCGTGGAACCTCCCTTTCCCTGCCACTGGTTCTTATTGGCCCCAATGGTACGCACAATTCCAGATACCGTATACTTGCCCACAGTATCCGTCTTGACTGCTGACAGGTCCCAGGCCACCGGCAGTTCTGCTGTTCCCATATCATATGCCTTGTTCACCTTGACAGTCTGGGGAAGCGCTGCCAAAATATCGTCCTGCGAGGCGCCTACTGAAACCCGGACTGCCTCTGACGGCGTTTCAGCAACAGATGCAGCATCCGCATTGCGAACCGCATCATATTCTTTCTTCTTCAAGGAAAGTATGCCTCCATGCTTGGTAAATTTCGTCAGGAAATAGTCTTCGCTGTCCAGATAATCCCAGCCTTTATCTAAATTATTGGAAACCATCGGCTGATAACCCGGGCTTGGCAGATCATCCACGAACAGATACCAGCGGTCCTCCCTGCTATGGTCCTTAAATACAGCAGGGCCTTCCACGGAACCAAACCTGCTCTGCCCGATATTGCTCTGAATCCTGGTCCAGTCGGTATCAAGTTTCCACCACTCTTTATCTGTAGTGGATTCCATAATAATCTGCTCATCATTACTCTTGGTGATGTGGTATGTCTTATTGCCATTCCGGATAATCGTGGTGTCAATCCAGCCATTCTTGCCGCCATCCAGAAATACGCCGCCAAATTCCCACGTCTCCTGTGTGAAATCCGTAGTCACGCCCCACATAATCTTGGAACCGGAATCTTTCTGTGTCTGCGCTTCATCCACATAACACTGGGAAGACCAATATACCACAAAAGCCCCTTTGCCTGCGCCATAGTAATCGGGCACCCAGGTAGCCTCCGGCGCCCACATCATACCCATATTCGCCTGTTTTTCCCCGGCCTGGTCCAGCGCCACGTCAAACTGCCGCAGCCGGCTCCAGGAAATTAAGTCCTCCGACTCCCAGACATTCATCTTCGTGCTGTAATTCTTCTGCCAGGTAGCCCAGCCGGCATTGTCTGCACCAAATACGCGCAAATCTGTGCCAATAATATAAAATTTGCCATTCTTTGGGTTGCGGGTGATGAATGGATCGCGCACCCCGGTCGTGCCCAAATCGGAGGCCAGTATCGGCTGTCCGCCATTCAAAGGATCCCACTGCTCAGGGTTATCTTCCCTGGAAATGTCCAGATATATTTTTTCTGCATATCCGGCGGAATCTTCGATAAAATGAACCATCATATAGCCGTAATCATCCTCGTCCCCTGGCAGCGGCTTCACCGTCACATCCACCTCTACGCGCGCTGTCATGCCATAGACTGTAATTAATGCCGCAAGTTTTCCATGGAGGGGCTGCTGCCCGGGAGATGGCTGCTCTGCCGTTGCCGTGCGCCCATCTGCAGCAACCGTGACCGCTTTCGTCCCATCGTCCGAAGTTACCGTCTGCCAGAACACGGTACCGTCATAATCTGGAAGCACAGTCGTTGCATTATTTATCACAACCGGCTGAATTTTTGCCTTCTGTAAATTCAGCAATTCCTGCTTCCATGCCTCGTCCGGGACATTAAGTATCTCTGAAGCCTCCAAAGCCTTGCCGTATACCTTAAAATTGTCAATCCATCCCTTATAATATTCACCATTTTGGCCCCAGTTGGCTTTGCCAATATGAAAAACGCTGTTGTTCCCAAGGATGTCTGCCAAGGCATAGCTGCTTGCCTCCTCAGAAACCTTTCTGCCATCCACATAGATTACCGTAGCATTTTCCGTAAATACAGTATCCACATGCACCCAGTCCGTGCCTGTTGCTGCGGAAACCTTCTCCGGCCTGCTGCCATTATTGTGATAGCGCTCAATACTTGTCGTGCCGCCATTAATCAGCGCCCCAATATAATGCTCCTTATTATATCCCTGTTCATTATCATTGGGTGCGGCAAAAAATCCCCAGTTCGTACCTGTGCGGTCCGGCTTGGCATCAAAAGAAATTGTAATCTCCCTTAAGCCTGTCAAAAGGCTGCTGCCATCTGTTTTCGCAAGGCTCAGGTAACTTTTAGAGCCATCCAGATACAACGCTTTGCCATTTACCGCATCCCGGTCTTTGAGTGCAACCGTCCCGGTAACTGCTGCTGTTGCCCCCTGGGATATGAATTTGCCCTGTTCCGCTTCCTGATTAAAATCAAAAGCGGCCAGAAGCTCCATTTGTGCATCTGTGTCCGCCAGCTGCCGGCTGCCACGCCTCGCTTCCATATCCTCCGCCGCTGCTGCCGGTGCAGGCAGCATGGTGAAAGACATGGAAACGGCGAGCAGCGCTGCCAAACATTTTTTCCATCTCTTCATGCAAAAACCCTCCTTAATAAGTCTTTTCATAATTTTTCATAATATAAGACCATTATATCGGAGGATTTTATCATTTCCTATGCAATTTTTTTCTATTTTTTGTCTTATTTTCACAAGTTATAATTGTTTTTTGCCTTAAAATACAAATTTTTGCTGAATATGGTAGCTGACAAAAAACAAAAATGTATCTACAATGCCCTTAACGACAACCTTGGGCACAAACGGCAGCAGCATTACGGCTCCGCTCACTAAGGCTGCGCTCAGCCCCATCTGTACCAGCGCCAGCAGAAAATATTTGGCGCTCGCCTTGCCCACGTTTTCTTTGCTCTTAAAGACCACCTTGTAATTGATGGTATAGTTATAAACGGCAGAGATAATCCTTGCCAGCACCGTGGCAACTGCCACATAGGAAACATACCTTCCCTCCAAAAAGAAACAAAATACGGAGAACAGCGCCAAATCCAAAATGCTCGAAGAAAACGAGGCGAAAATATATTTGAGGAATTTCTTCCCCAGGATACGGTAAATCTTGATGGAATCTGCCACCGGGTCGAAATGGGTCTGGTGGTCTTCCACCGAATCATAAATCGTCTCTATCTCCACTTCGCTTATCGGATAACGGTTCACGCTCTCCAAAAGCATCTGCGTTTCAAATTCAAAACGTTCTCCAGCTACATCCAGCAGATCCCGCATGAATTCCCGCGGTATTCCCCTTAACCCGGTCTGCGTGTCGCTGACATGCACTCCCGCCACATAGGCAAAGACTTTCTCTGTCAGGTTGTTGCCAAACCTGCTCTTCCAGGGAATGTCATCCCCACTGAAATCGCGGACGCCCAATATCAGTTCCCCTGGCTTTGCCTCCAAAGCCTCCATGACCTTCCGGATACAGTCAACGGTATGCTGACCATCGGAATCCGCGGTGACAGCGCCTATCACGTCCTGGTAATTTTCCAGAATATACTGGAAGGCTGTCTTCAGCGCCCTTCCTTTTCCTTTGTTGACCTCGTGCACAAGCACAGTCCCGCCGTTTCCTGCCACCAAGACCTTTGCTTTCTCAAAAATGGCTGCGTACTTGTCTCCGCTGCCGTCATCGACAACAATCACCGGCCCTACATTGTTTTCTGCCAATATACCGAGAAGTACCGGCAAATTGCCGTCAGGCTCATATGCCGGAATTATTACCGGTATCATTTTTTCCATATCGTCACCTCGTCAGATAAAGCCTCATCATATAATAGACAGATATGCAGGATAACAATGCATATACTTTATAGCAGCTTTCCCGGATTTCCAGGTTCCATTCTTCTGTCACCCCCGCAGTGGCGGCATGGAGCTTAAATTTTGTAAACACCATGACAATCAGCGGCAGCACGGGCAGGTAATACCGCCCCTGCAATCCGTCAATCACCTCGCTTCCCACCGTTGTCCAGCTAAGGAGCATGACTGGCGTCAGAAACAATTCCAGAAAGACAACCAAGGTAAATATCTGCTTATCCCTGTTCCTTAGCTGCATATTGTCTTTCTCATAAATGGAATAAACGCCCATTACGAGCATAAGGCCTACAATGATTACACAGGGAACTGTCACCTCAAGCAGCGCAAGATGCGTCCCTCCCATATTTATCATCAGTCCATCCAACTGCCTGACATAAGTCTCCACAAGCATACTTATATAATGCAGCGGCTCCTGAAATGCAAAGGAAGCAGACAGCTTATCCGTCTCGCCGCCAAATTGGAATAATTTAGATCCCGCCGGCAAGATTACATCAAACAAAACCACGGAGACCAGGCTTGCGCCTACAACTGCCCCTATATTGGTAACTGACCTCCGTTTCTTCCCATCCCAAAACATCAGCACAACTGGCAGCAGGATCAGGTAACCGCCTCCTTTGACGGCGCCCACCAGAAACGCCCACGCCATGCATTCCGCCAATGCCGTCCTCGAATCCGGTTCCTGGCAGAGCCATAAGGAACACGCCAGAAAATTGAGGGTGGTTACCAGTACCAGCGGGTCATAAGATATGGCGCTGCTCAGCATCAGGGACATCGGCAAAAGCGGTATCGCGGCAAACAGGAACTTCCCCACCGGCGTCCTTTTTATGGCATGAAAACACGCTAGGATATATGACAGCAGCATAAACAGACGTCCCAGATATATCATAGGAACGCTCCCTAATCCCAGCAGACGCCCCAGGCTCATGCCCAGTACCTGCGGCAGGTAACAAAATACAGAATAAAACTCCATATGTTCCATCGGCTCCGGCCATGGAGCCAGTTCTGTGTTTTCTGCTTTTAAATGCAGGTTCGAGAGCACTGCTGTGATATCCCGCATATCCGGATTTTCGCAGTTGGCTATCTCATCATAAAAATTAATATCATCCATTCTTCCAACCCACGGTTCCTCCCCTAAAATTATGTTCGAGAGGCGGTAGCTTGCCAGAAAATGAATCTTGGTGTCCGGTACGCTGCCTGGAAGCATCAATATAAGATAGGCGACTGACAGCGGTACCACCGATACCAGAAAAAATCTCTCTGCCGTAAACTTCTTATCCCTGCCAAATACACAGATGACTGCCAGATAGATTGCCATGATAAGGAAAAGCAGCCAGGCAATCCGATGCCCATTCCATGTGGTCTTTGCCACGGAACCTAACATGACGTTCGTATTGATTTTTACCAGAAAGTTTGCGCTTACTGCCTGAACACATACCAGTATCAGCAGAGCCAGCAGTATCGCGCGCCCTACCTTAAATTGCCTGAAATCCAGCTGCACTGCCAGAAAAAACGATAGGCCAACAGCTACTATGGCCACTGCTATCAGAATCTGATTCCTAAGCAATGGAATGGGGGCATATATATTACGGACTTTCAGGCAGATTGCTGCTGTAACCATCACGGCCAAAACCGCAAACACCATCAGACATATCCTTGACCGCTTATCCCGGAACCGCCCTGTCCACAACTGTATATACTTATTCATAGAAAGACTGCCTCCTTTCGCCTTGTCCCGGCAAATCCTGCCATAAACAAACGGCATGACATAGCACGCTACAATTTCATCGTCAGCTGAATCCGCTTCTTCTTCAAATCCACGCTCATCACCTTGACTTCCACGATATCCCCCACGCTCACTGCCTCTAAGGGATGCTTGATGTAGCGCTCTGTCATCTGTGAAATATGCACCAAGCCGTCCTGATGGACGCCGATGTCCACAAAAGCACCAAAATCAATGACGTTGCGCACCGTCCCTTTTAAAATCATGCCCGGGGTCAAATCTTTCATCTCCAATACATCAGTGCGCAGGATGGGTTTGGGCATTTCATCCCTGGGGTCGCGCGCCGGCTTCTCCAGTTCTTTTACGATATCCAGTAACGTCAGTTCGCCGACTTCAAGCTCCAGCGCAAGCTTTTTGTAGTCTGATATTTTCTTTGAGATGCCAGAGAGCTTACCTCCGCGGATATCCTCGGGCACAAACCCCAGCTTCTGCAGCAGCTTCTTGGCTGCCTCGTAACTTTCCGGGTGTACGCTGGTGCCGTCTAGAGGATTTTTGCCATCGCTGATACGCATGAATCCGGCACATTGTTCGTATGCCTTG
The DNA here is from genome assembly GCA_910583835.1 of uncultured Lachnospiraceae bacterium. Taxonomy (GTDB): domain Bacteria; phylum Bacillota; class Clostridia; order Lachnospirales; family Lachnospiraceae; genus Petralouisia. The sequence goes on from CAJTYM010000032.1 coordinate 38,632, forward strand.
GGCCCTAATTTCGCCACCTTCAGCAGTTGGGCGCGGGTCAGGAACCTGCCGTTCTCTTCACGGTAAGCTACGATATTTTTGGCAATGGCTTTGCTGATACCGGATATGTACTCCAATAGGGAGGCGGACGCCGTATTCAAATCCACGCCCACTTTATTTACGCAGTCCTCCACCACGCCATTCAGCGTGCCGCTGAGTTTCTTCTGGTTCATGTCGTGCTGATACTGCCCTACGCCGATGGATTTGGGGTCAATCTTTACCAATTCCGCCAAAGGGTCCTGCAGCCTTCTGGCGATAGAGGCCGCGCTTCTTTGGCCCACGTCAAAGTTGGGAAATTCTTCCGTGGCAAGCTTGCTTGCCGAGTAGACGGAAGCCCCCGCCTCATTTACAATCACGTACTGCACTGGTCTGGGGATTTCTTTTAATAAGTCCACAATTATCATCTCTGACTCGCGGGATGCCGTTCCGTTGCCCACAGAAATCAGGGAAATATCATATTTATCAATCAGTTTTTTGAGGACGGCTTTGGACTGTTCTACTTTATTCTGGGGCGCCGTTGGGTAAATGACTGTGGTATCCAGCACTTTTCCTGTGGAATCCACCACGGCAAGCTTACAGCCGGTACGGAACGCCGGATCCCAGCCCAATACAACCTTCCCGGCAATCGGCGGCTGCATCAGAAGCTGTTCGAGATTCTTGCCAAATACTTTTATCGCGCCGTCCTCCGCGCGTTCCGTCAGTTCATTGCGTATTTCACGCTCAATCGCCGGAGCGATAAGGCGTTTGTAGCTATCCTCAATCACCGCGTGCAGAACCTCCGTGGTATGGGGATTGTCCCTGACAATCGTCTTCTTCGCCAAATACTGCAAAATCTGTTCCGTGGGCGCCTCGACCTTCACCATGAGGATTTTCTCTGCTTCGCCGCGGTTCAATGCTAAGATACGGTGTCCGGCAAGCTTCGCCAGACCCTCCTCGAATTCATAATACATCTCATAGACGGACTCTGCCTCAGGGTCTTTTGCTGTCGACACAATCTTGCCCACACGCATCGTCAGGTCACGGATGTATTTGCGGTAATCAGCCTCATCAGAAATTCCCTCTGCCAGAATATCCATCGCTCCTGCAATGGCATCCTGCACTGTCTCCACTTCCTTCTCAGGATTAAGAAAACTCTCTGCCTCCTGCTCTAAAGGCTTGTCCGTCATCTGCAGCAGAATGATATTTGCCAGAGGTTCCAGACCTTTTTCCTTGGCGATTGTCGCCCGCGTACGCCGCTTCGGGCGGTAGGGACGGTAAAGGTCCTCCACTGCCACCAGCGTTTCTGCTGCCAGAATCTGCTGCTTGAGCTCCTCCGTCAGTTTGCCCTGTTCCTCAATGCTGGATAATACCTGTTCCTTCTTCTCCTCCAGATTCCGCAGATAGGTCAGACGCTCAAAGAGGTTGCGCAGCACCTCATCATTGAGGGCGCCCGTCGCCTCCTTGCGGTATCGGGAAATAAAGGGAATCGTGTTCCCCTCGTCAATCAGTTTCACTGCAGCCTCTGCCTGCTGTGTTTTGATTTGCAGTTCTTCTGCTAATTTTGCAATAATATCCATTACAGCACTCCTTACTACATCTTTCCATCTTTATGTCCTGGCATATGGCAAGCCGCAGCTGCCATAAATTAAGACGTAAGCCATATTACAGGCTTGCGTCCTTCCTGCCGTTCTCCCATGCATGCTCTTTGATTATAACATACCCCCTGACATACGGCAATCATATATTTATTCCCGCGAGCAATGCACCCACAGGGCACTTAGGAAAATAGCCATGTTTACATGGATATTTGACGAATGCAGCGAGGATCAAATACCCCATCAGCCCGCTGCAGGGTATTTAATTTGTAATTTCCTGACAAAAATGTTACAATAGACGAAATAGTAAAGGAGGAATTCTTATGGACTACAATGAGTATCATATGCCGGATATCCCCAATGCCCCACACGCAAATTACATAGAGAAGCGTTCCACAAGCATGGCGATTGCCTCTATGGCATTGGCAATTGCCGGACTGGTAATGGGCTGCTGTGTCTATCCCGCGATTATTTTCGGCTCTCTGGCAATCATTCTGGCACTGCTTTCACGCGGCGGCGAGATGACTACCAACGGATATGCCAAAGCGGGGCTGATTCTGGGAAGCATTGCCATTATTTTCGGCATCCTGTTCCTAATCTATTCACTTACGGTTCTCTTTATTCAGTTTGGCGGTCTGGAAGGATATATGAACTATATTGAAGAACTGATGGAAAAAATGGGAGATCCATCCTACACAAACCCCTACGACATGTATCAGGACATCTATCAGGACATGTACCAAAACCTGTAATTTGATTACAGTCATAGGTTTGTTTCAAAATGCCTTTGAACTTCCCCATTTTGTAATTCATAGTACCAAAAAATTTCTATCATAAAATGACAGAAACATCTTGCGCACAAAAGCGTCTGGAAAGCTAGCTTTCCAGGCACTTTTTGTGCAAGATGTCTTTGCTGCCAAAGGCAGCAAGACCTTTTGGTACTAAATTATCAGAAATTATGAAAAATGGGGAAACACAAATCAAAAAATCATATTGCTATAAGCTGATTTTTATGCTGAGAATTCCTGCGCCTGGCTTATCTCCCCAGTCAGGTCACGATAAAAATTAACGCCAACCTGCATCATATACGGCGTTACCCACAACATTCCAATGCCGCAGGATAGAAGCCCCAGCATTGACCAGCCAATAAAGCTCAAATAAATATAAAAAAGCCTGCCCATATTTCCTTCCATCATCTGTGAACTCGTGCGCAGCGCCTCAATGACACCCATATCACTGTGTTCTACCAGCAGCATGTACGTCTGGGACAGGCGTAATGACACAATCAACACAACTATCATTCCCGCTATGTACAATGCCACGCCAATCGCAATCGCCAGCAAGGTATCGGCAACCAGCCCTACCACCAAGCAGATTGTCCCTGGCAATACGCACAGCATCTCGATGACAAACACCAGCACATAACTCAGGATATAGCGGTCCGGTCTTCTGGTGAACTCCGAAAACATCATACCTATGCTGACTTCCTGCTTCCTTGCAAACCCAAAATACATCCGCAGTATCCCGCACTGCAGAACCATGGATACCGCAGAAATAATAATCGCTGCGACCATATAGGTGATATACTGCACGGTTCCGCTGCCAGTAATGATAAGCAGAAAATAGAATGGCATCAATAATCCTGACACTATCATTTCCACCAACAAGCTGGCTCCGATTGCCAGCCCCCAGTGACCAGTCAAATGTTCTCTCGATAATCGTTTTAACTCTGCTGATGTTACTCTCATAATCAATAACGCTCCATTTCAAATTCTTCCATCGGTCTTGTTGCATGGTCAAAACCATTCCCCCGCACTGCATTGGCGAAGAGCTGTCTCTGATTAGCAATGTAAGGATTTTGCTGCCTCCGGTTTGCTGCGTAAGAATCCTCTTGCTCCTGATTTATGGCATTCGGGCTCTTCGGTTCCTGACCGGCTGTCTGGGAATCTTCCTTCCCGGATTCTGCCGGATATCTGATTTTCGTTGTCGTAGTGCCGCCGGACACATAACTCTTCCCGCATTCGGGACAGACAGACATTTCTATGCGCACGGAAGCAGATATTACTTCTCCGCCTTTCTGCTCCGCCTTGCTGTATGCATTCGCCACATGTTCTCCCTCGTGGGCCCGTACCCGGCTCGCCGCTGCCTCCGGGGAAATATGCGCCGCTGCTTTAAAGGACACATTCTCATCGGAGCCGTCCTTATACTTGCGGTTCTTGCATGTCTGGCACTCCTCGTCCGGCTCCTTCTCACGAAAACCGTCTTGGGGCTTTTCTTCTTGCTGTGCCTTTTCACCCTTAGGCAACCTGGCTTCCTGCTGTGTTCTCTCTTCCCCCTGCATCTTTCCTGCCTGCTCCGCCTCTTTGGCATCCCGCACCGTATCCCCTTGCGCGGGGGTACGTCCGTATCCCTGATTCATGCCGTTATAATATGTATTCATTCCTACCATGAAATCTGACATGCTGCCATCCCCCTTCCCTGAATATTACAAGCTTAAAGGTAGTAACAGTTCAGCCCACGCCATTCGCAAAGATGCCTACGGCATTTTCACGCTGCTTCGCAGCTAACTTTGCTCATTGCTTGGCGTTCCCTCAGCCGAAAAAAATCTCGCCAAATCATACAAGCATGATTTGTCTCGATTATTTTTCGGCTGGCTGAACTGTTGTTAAAGGTACTATAACACATATTCGCCCCTTTGACAAATGCTAAAAATGTTCTTATACTAAAACCAGCAGCAGTTCATATTGAATATTATTCAGTCTGAACTGCTGCCAAAATCATTGTCAAAGCCTGGAGGTGATTTTTTGAGAGAACATAAAAAAGAAGAGACTGCTTTATTTTTTACCGGATGGGCACTGGTATTTATGGCGGTCGTCCTCTATCTGCTATACCGTCTTTTGCCCTTACCTTATGAGAAACTGATGGTTTCGTGTATCTTCTACAGCGCCACCGGGCTTTACTGCCCCGGCTGCGGCGGCACAAGAGCAGTATCCGCCCTGCTGCACGGAAAATTCCTTACCTCTTTTATCTGCCATCCGCTTGTCCTCTGCACTGCCGTCACAGGCGGCTGGTTTTTAATCAGCCAGTCCATAGAACGGATTTCAGGACACCGCATCAAAATCGGCATGAGATACCGTGATTTCTATATCTGGACCGCCCTGGGAATTGTGATTATTAACTTCATTGTAAAAAATTTGCTGCTTTTGGTGTGGAACATTGACTTGCTGCAAAATATCAGCCTTCCCCTGTAATTTGTCACGAAAAAAGTACAGATGCACAGACACCGGTACTTTTTCGTTTTCTTATGTTATTTTCTTATCAGGTAATCAATCATCTCGCAGCCTCTGGCAATGCAATGTCCCGATTGCTCCGCTTCCTTCTCATTGTATCTCCAGGAATTCTGCTGAATTTTCGTGCTGTCATAAAGCAGGTAGGGAACACTGTCCCCAGTATGTGTCCGAAGGGCAATTGGCGTAGGATGGTCGGGCATCACAAGCATACGGAACTCTGCTCCCGCCTGCTCCAAGCCAACTTTAATCGGCGCAATCACACGCGCATCCAAATGCTCAATCGCCTGCACTTTCCGCTCTACGCTGCCCTGATGCCCCATCTCGTCCGGTGCTTCTAAGTGCACATAGACAAAATCACAATTTTCCTTCGTCAGAGCAGCCACCGCGGCCTGGGCTTTGCCCTCGTAATTGGTGTTCAGCCCGCCGTTGGCGCCTTCCACGGAAATATTTTTCATGGATGCTCCCACTGCAATTCCCTTCAAGAGGTCTACTGCGGATATCATTGCGCCTCTCAGCCCGGTTTTCTCCTCGAACGAGGATAAGGACGGTCTTGTGCCGGCTCCCCAGAACCAACAGGAATTTGCCGGGTTCAGGCCCTTCTTTTTGCGCTCTATGTTAATCGGGTGATTGACCAGAATCTCGTAACTCTTTTTCATCATTTCCTTCAGCACGGTATCTTGAGGCAGATACTGTCCGATTGTCTGTCCCAGAACATCGTGCGGCGGCGTCAGCTCCACGACCTTACCTTGGTCCCAAATCAGCAGATGGCGGTAGCTGGTCCCTACATACAATTTATAGCTGTCCGTCTCCAGTTCTTTTTTCACTGCTTCTATGAGGATAGCTGCTTCCTCGGTGGAAATCTCCCCGGAACTGTGATCCAAAATCCTCTTATCTTCGTAATTCTCTTCCTCTTCCGACAGCGTTACGATATTGCAGCGCAAAGAAACGTCCGTGGGCTTCATGTCCACCCCAATGCTCAACGCCTCCAAGGGAGAACGCCCGGAATAATAAACCTTCGGGTCATAGCCCAGCACGGAGAGGTTGGCCGTATCGCTTCCCGGCGACATCCCCTCTGGGATTGTGTGTACCATGCCAATCTCCCCGGCTGCTGCCAGCGCATCCATCTGCGGGGTTCTGGCATATTCCAGCGGAGTCATGCCCCCCAGTTCCTCTATCGGGCGGTCTGCCATGCCATCGCCCAGCACTATCACATATTTCATTGTCTTCTTTCCACCTTTCCAGACAGAATGCCCCAAAAGCAGCAAGGCTTCTGAGACATTCCCATTTCTCTATACGACTCGGATTCCCCGAATCATATCCAGTCCGCTTTATACCACTCGGATTCCCTGAATCATATCCAGTCCGCTATACGACTCGGATCCTCTGAACTACATGTAGTCCGTCTGCTTTCTTCTCGAAATCGTCCTCGCTCATCTTGACGGTCAGGAAACCAATCTCACCGCTAATCTCCGGCACTTCCACGAATTCGACTTCCCCGAACAGGGATTTCACTTTCTCCTTATCATCCGTGCTGCGCACGAAGAAACGACTCTCGCTCCTGCCCTTATCCACCAAATCCATCTTCTTGGAACTCCAGGACATGAGGATATTCTTGTGCAGATGCTTGGCGATATCTACAATATCGGCAACCACCGCACTGGCGGTCGGCAGTTTCCCTGCACCGCTGCCATAAAACATGGCATCACCTAAGACATTGCCATGCACGAAAATTGCGTTGAACACATCATTGACACTGTACAATGGGTGCTGCTGCGAAAGCATAAATGGCGCGACCATCGCGCAATATCCGTCTTTGGTCTTCCTGCTGGTGGCAAGAAGCTTGATGACAAGCCCCATCGCTTTGGCATACTTGATGTCGTCTGCAGTAATCTTGGAAATTCCCTCCGTATAAATATCTTCAAAATCCACCTGCTGCCCACACACGAGGGAAGTGAGGATGGCAATCTTCCTGCAGGCATCATAGCCCTCCACATCTGCCGTGGGGTCAGCTTCCGCATACCCTCTGGACTGTGCATCTTTGAGCACATCGGCAAACTCCAATCCCTCAAAGGTCATCTTGCTGAGAATATAGTTGGTAGTTCCATTCAAAATTCCTGTAATCTCCTCAATCTCATCCGCGGTCAGCGAAGAATTGAGCGGACGGATAATTGGAATGCCGCCGCCCACGCTGGCTTCAAACAGGAAATTGATGTTCTGTTCCTTGGCAATGGCAATCAATTCTGCGCCATGCTTTGCCACCAATGCTTTGTTGGAGGTCGTTACATTCTTACCCGCCAATAACGCACGTTTTACAAACGTATATGCCGGCTCCACGCCGCCCATGGCTTCCACGACCACCTCGATTTCCGGGTCATCTGCAATTACGTCATAGTCATGGATGACCTTGTCTTCCATGGGGTCTCCCGGAAAATCGCGCAAATCCAATATGTACTTTACCTCAATCCCATCGCCCGCGCGTTTGGCAATGCTCTCACTGTTGGTATTCAGTACCTCTACTACGCCGGAACCTATCGTCCCATAACCTAAAATCGCTATCTTAATCATAATGTCACTCCCTGGCTAAAATTTTTAAATAATGAACTCCCTCCTGCTGCTCAATGTTCTCCACCATCTGGGACACATTCTTGGTGTCCGGCAGTACATCCACGCTCAGGGTGAGGGAGGCAATCCCATTGACCGGGATGCTCTGATGGATGGTCAGGATATTCGCATGGAAATCCGCCACAATCTGCAGTACCAGGGACAGAAGCCCCGGTTCATCATCCATCTGTATTACCATTGTGATGGTTTTTCCCTTGGCATTGTCGTGGAATGGGAAAATATCATCCTTATACTTGTAAAAAGAACTTCGGCTGATTCCCACGGAATCGGTCGCCTCCTGTACGGATTCTGCGCGCCCGGATTCTATCAGCTTCTTTGCTTCCACGACTTTCAGTAATACCTCTGGAACGGCTTTCTTCTTTAAAACAAAATATTTCGTCTTGTCTTCCATGATGCCTCCAGTTTGTTTGCCTGTGAAATACATTTGTGTTCACTGCAAAGATATTAGCATATTTGTCCTGCAAATGCAAGTACTTTTGCGTAACAGTTCGGCTGAGGGTGCTGAGTCCCAGTGGGACTCGTTTAGCACGGACCGAAACG
>CAJTYM010000033.1 GCA_910583835.1 uncultured Lachnospiraceae bacterium
TTGTGCAGCCTTATCCCTAACTGTAGCCTGATGTGATTTCTGTTCGTCAGACCAGCGTTTTGCCTCCAGCTTTCTTCAGATTTCACCTCACGATGGACACCCTTGCTCTTGGCTATACACCTCCCACTACTAGGGCGTGTTACGGACTTTGACCGATTAGATTACGCCCATATTGGGCGCACACAAAAAAGCAGCGAGACATAAATCCATAAATAAATCCCTGCTTTTCATTAAAATATGCGACATCATACAAAGCCGACTCCAGTTCACGTTCTTTCACAATCCTATTGCCTTGAAGAATATTTTTCTCCGCATACTCCCAAAATCTTTTTTCTGCTTCCTCTGTTTCCGGAAGGTCAGCATAATTGTCAATCAATTTATCTATATTGCTGTAAATCTTGTCAAGTGCCTTTCCATTATCCATTTCCATACTCCTTTTTAATGTTTCATTCATTCCAAAATTCCAACCTCTTTTAGTATATTCGTTTTTGCGAAGATATTCAAGTATGAGAATATCTTTTATCCTATGGTTGACACTATAAAAAAGGAGATGCCGGATATGATTGATTATACCCCATTCTGGAAAACGCTGGAAACATCCGGCGAAAACTGGTACACCCTGACCAATAAACACCATATATCAAACAGTACGCTCCACCGTTTAAAGCATAATAAAGACGTATCAACCAAAACCCTTAATGACTTATGCAGAATCCTAAACTGCCGGATGCAGGACATTATCCGGTATGTCCCTTCTGACAACGACCAGAAGTTATAACGTTACTGTCTTTTATAACCGCAAAAAACGACAGACGGAAATTATTTCCCCATCTGCCGCTTTTTCTTCAAATAAACTTATAAGTTCCCCCACATATAATAAATTATAATTTTCCGGCTTGAAAGCATCAAAATTTTCATTCATAATCCTTCTCTTTTGTTAGGGTGAATGGTGTTCCATAACCAATTCTCTGCACTTCCACTCTTCACCCAATACGCAATATTTTTCCGTTATATCTAAAACTACATCACAGAAACCAAGCGATTTATAACAATAATAAGCCGAAAGATTATTCTCAAACACCCCAAGGGATGCTCTTTTCGCGCCATATATTTCAAATACAAATTTTAGCCCTAATCGAAGCATTCCTTTCCCATAGCCTTTTCCCCGTTTGTCAGGGCTTACGATCACAAATCCCAAGCGCAGTTCATCCAGTGATTCAGCCGGATTCCTCAACGTAAAAAAGCCAACCGTTCCCATTTCGTCAAATGCGGTGAACGGCATTAGGGATTCCACAAAACTAAATTTTTTTTCAGTAGCAGGATAATCGCCAAGTATGCCGGCAGTCCACTGGTAAAACGTTTTTTCGTTCTGGCACCAAGATAATATCGTTTCTGCAGCCGCAGCTTTATATGGTCTTATTCTAATCCTGTTCAAAATGGAACCTCCTCCCAAAACTGAATTTATATCACCCGCATACCATCAATTTTTGAAAAATTTGATATTTATGTTTGCAACATAAAAGAAAATAATTGTTTTACTGGTAGCTTTTATTTCCGTTTAATTGCATATTTGCATGAATCTTATTTTGCTTATAATCTTACCACAATTATTTACCAACAGTAAAGACAATTTTAAAAGAAAAAGCAGGGTAACAAGCCCTCAAACCTGTTACTCTGCCAAAAACCTACTTCAATATATTTTTCTGCCTCGCCTTAAAAACCCTAGGGATATCTGCGAAGCAACTGTCCAGGGGCAGCCAAACACCCAACATCAACAGAAATCCCGCTCCAGCCCTGACACAATCTGGTGCATTTCCGATTTAGAGGTAACATTCCTCGCCGCCTCCACTACCTGACGTTTTTCCTCATCATTCAATTTGCCATATGCATCCATCGCTTTGGGGTTCATCCCAAGCTGGAAGCTTAAGCCCATAGGCATATCATATTTGTTTTCCATTTGTCCAGTCATTTCAATCCCTCTCTTTTTTGCAAAATATCAAACAACACTTCATTTTCCTGTTTTTTAAAAAACTCCAAACATCTTAAGCGCCCAATAAATCAGCCCCAGCAGCCAACTCGTGAAAATCCCATAGAGAATGACCGGTCCGGCAATCGTGAAAATCTTGCAGCCAATGCCAAATACCTGTCCCTCTTTCTGGAACTCAATCGCCGGAGCCGCCACGGAATTGGCAAACCCGGTGATGGGCACCAGCGCACCGGCGCCGCCCCAGTTGGCAATGGAGGGATAGATGTTGAGCCCGGTCAGCAGGACGCTTGACAAAACCAGAATCATGCTGCACCAGCCACCGGCAGTCTCCTTGTCCAGACCGAAATTATTAGTCGCCATATTTAAGATAAACTGACCAATTACACAGATAATCCCTCCCACCACGAATGCCTTCGCCATATTTGCCGGCAGGGAATGCGTGGGGGTCACCTGTTTGACATATTCATTATATTCCTGATTCTTCTTCTCTCTCTGTTCCATCGTCTCTTGCTGTGCCATGATATCTCCTCGCTTTCCATCGTTATTGTTATATCCTCATGCCATTTGGTCCCTCCTTAGGACAGCTTTTGCATATGGTTGGCATAGAAATAGAACGCTCCTGCCATCTTCCCCAGCGCCATGAACAGCATAATCCAGCTCAGCCCTTCCTTGATACCGAAACGTCGGAACATGATAGGAAAGGTGTTGAGGATTTCCGCAAGCGCCACCGCCAGGCAGCCGACAAAGACGCCTGCCGACAAGCCGAACAGGATGACCAGCCAAAGCCCCAGCTGCATCTGGATATGGAACAGCGCAAAAACATTTCCGCATACGCCGCCCAAAATTACCGCATTCTCATAGAGCACGATGTCTGTTGCCGTACGGCTCTTGCCGATAATCCTCGGCACTACCCCTACGGTAATGATAAAGCTGAATACGCCCGCGGAAACTGCCGTCCCGCTTGCCAGACCGATAAACCCAAGAAATATTTCCTTAATCCACGTCATTGCTCGACCCTTTCCGCCCGCAGTTTTCTATGAATGTGGTATCTACATCTTTCTCATAGGTACGCATTTCCACCTGGATTGGCGTGGGATCCGGAGTAATCTTCTTATGTCCTACATGGTTGAAAAATACCATAATTCCCAGGAACAAACCAATCGAATAACAGATTTCAAGAACGGTAAACCCATTCGATTCCGTCCCCATGACCTGCTGGTAGAAATCTGCAAAGACTTCCCCCACGCCCACGTCATTGTTAAATGTCATGATAGTGAATGCCGAACCAAAAAAGATTAAGACACACAAAACCGCCGTCTTTAGATACAGCAGCCACTTTGGCTCCTCCTTGGGCACATACTCAATCACAAAATCCTTCTCGCCGATATTCTGTATTTCAACATTGGGAAACTCCTTCCCAATCTGCTCAATAATCTTAAGCACGGAAAACACCTGCATCTGTGTTTTTTTCTTGCTCTGGTTCGCCGACACATGGAAATTATAAACTTTCATCTGCTTCATCTTATTGATGAGCGGACGGTCTGTGCTGGTGATTTTGGCGATGTCTTTTAACACTACCGACGGCTCTGTCACCTTCACATTCTGCTCTATTTTCAGATATACGATTTCTGCCATCTATGCCACCGCCTTCTCCCAGTCTGATTCATAACAGATTGATACGTCTTCCTGCTGCCAATCACTCGAATCCTCCATCACAAGGGTTCCCTCTGTCACTCTCACCTGGCTTTCCAGATAATTCACGTAATAGAATATGCCCCCGATAATCGTGAGTATCACAACTACCAGAAGGCATATCCGATAAATGGTACTATGGCTCATATACTCACTTCCTTTTTCCATCTTTGGAAGTAGTATGTCATAATAACCAGATTTTTATTCTTTATTTTTTGAGGGCAGTAATCTTAACCGTCTTCTTCTGACCCTTTCCTTTTAATTTTTTCTGATATGTTTTTAATTTTGCTTTCGGCACACGCACAGTAGCTTTGGCATTGATTTTCTGCAATGCATTCCTGCCCACCGTCTTTAATTTCGTGCTGCGGATGGTAAGTTTCTTTAATTTCTTGCAATTATAAAATGCTTTACTGCCAATCGCTGTCACATTTGCCTTAATCTCCGCGCTTGCTGCCTTGCCGCAGTTCTTAAACGCATTGTTGCCAATCGCCGTCACTTGAAAACTTTTGCCGCCAATCTTAACAGACGCTGCAACTGTTATTTTTTTCAGTTTCTTCCGCAGGGAATTGTTCTTTACGCCGGTAAGGCTGACCGTCCCCTTGCCGTCTGTGCGGGCATTGGTGATACGGTATTTATAATTCCCCACCGTGTAAGAAGCATTTTTCCTGACGGTAATCACAAATGTCTTCGTAAGCGTTCCGGTAAATTTGCCTTTTCCGCTGATGGTCACGCTGGCATTGCCAATATTCGTATGATTGCTGTAAACGATTGTATAATCCGTATTTTCCGCCAACGCCTTTCCCTGATATTTAACGCTTACTCCAGGCGTTTTCTTCTGCCCATTATAGTACTGCACAGGAATATCGCCAATCTGGCAGACGGACAGGGAAATCTTATCTCCTTTATTATCCTCTTTATCGCCCTTATTATCCTCTTTATCACCTGCATTACCGTTATCACCTTCATTGCCATAATCTTTGGCAGGAGCAGGAATGAGCTTACCGCCGCTGACGGTAAAATCATAGCCGCCCGATTCCAGTATGAATTCTGCAGCTGCACTGCCATTATGCTCTGTCATGCCTTTAAATGTGATGCCATTTACTGTGGGAAGCTGCCCCAGGTCTGCATGTTCCACCGGCAGATACAAGGTCGCTGTCGTATTTGCGGGAATCCTGGCATGGTAAAATGCAAGTTTCCCTTCCTCGCTCTTCCACGATGAATCAATTCTCCCATACAGGGATTCATAGGAAGCATTTACAGTGTTGATACGTTCTTCGCCATTATATTTCTCTCCAGTATCCAGGGTAGGCTGCAAGATAATATGCTTAAACCCCGGTTTCTCCACATCGGCGCTGATACCTGCCATATAGCGGTACATCCACTCTACTACGGAGCCATAAGCGTAATGGTTAAACGAATTCATCTCACTGTCTCCAAACCCTACGCCAGGTGTGTAAGAATTCCAACGCTCCCATACCGTGGTCGCGCCAGCCTTTACCTCAAACAGCCAGGAGGGCAGACCATCCTGCAGCAGTAAATCATAGGACACATCGGCATTTCCGGTATCCGTCAGCACCGGCGTGATGACGTTAGAACCCAGAAATCCTACCGCAAGCGTATTCTTTCCCGCCTGTGCACGAATGCTGGATGGGTCTGGATTTTCGTTTTTGATGTTTTCAATCAGCAGCTTCTTGGCCGCTTCCTTCATTTCATCGCTGTCATAAAAGCCAAGCTTCAGCATCCACAGCAGCGAGGTCTGAGAATTGTTCTCCCACACGCCGCCTTTGCCGGCGCTGTACATAAACTGGTAATTCTTGTTCCCTTCCCCTGATTTGATGACCAGATTCCCATCCGCAAACGTCACATGGGTGGCAAGGAATGTCTGCTTGATATTTTCAAACTTCTCCTGGTATGCTGCCTGCTTCTCCTCCTTGCCGAGGATGCCGGCAATCTGTGCCATCAGCTGATTCATATACCCATAATAGTAATCAAACATCACTTCTATGCTGGTTCCCTGGAATGAAAGCCAGTCTCCATAATTCCTGGCATTGTTGGGAATCCAGCACTGGTTCGTGCCGCGCTCTCTGCCTGTAAGGAACTGCATATAAGTGTCCAGATATTCCCAGTTATCTGCCAGGAAGCTGATGTCCCCGGTCTGCTGGTACAGCACCCAGGGCACGATAATCAGCACATCGCTCCAGCCTGCCGCCCAGTTTCCGAAGAACGCGTTCGTATCCACCATATCCGTCACAGCGGCCACATAGCCATTTTTCTTGGTATTTTCATTAAATATTTCCTGCATATCCTGCAAAAATGCATAGGAATCGAAGTTATATACCGCCGTCTGGGCAAACGCCTGGGTATCTCCGGTCCATGACAGACGCTCATCCCTCTGATTGCAGTCGGTAGGCGCAGTATAATAATTGCTGAGCTGACCGAACAATACATTATTGAAAAATTTATTGACATCTGCGTTATTGGTCGTTATCTGCCCAATTTGTTCCGATACAGAGGAAATTCCCTTGGAGGTCAATCCATAGATGACCATGTCATCGCTGGCAGTCAGCTCCACATACTGGTAACCGAAGAAAGACATGCTGGGCTGGTACATTTCCACGCCATCGCCGGCAAATATATAGGTTGCCTGGGAGCGCGCGTTCCTTATGCTTTTCTGGTAAATGGAGCCTTTGGGTCCGTCCGCCTGTGTCGCACCCCTGCCCACTTCGCTTCCGTCATTGAGCATCTCGGCAAACCGCAGCCGCGCCCTTGTGCCGCAGGGAGCGGAAAAACGAATGTTGGGCACAGCCGTCAGGTTCTGTCCCATGTTAACGACCATGGTCTGTCCCTTTGCCAATGAAATTCCATTTGCAAACATGTCTGCACCTGCATACTCTGCAATCGGGTCGATTTCGCCGCCTTTATACTCAGACTGCGCCTTGGTTGAGCTGTATACGACCGCAGACACCGGATTCTGGTCAAATTCTCCAGTCATTCGCCCGGGAAGCCCAGTCTGCGCGCGGATAACGCCCGGGAAGGTAACCGTGGACATCCTCATATTCTGTAAGTCCTCCTGTTTCCTTACCATTCCCTTGTCTTCTTTCACAACTTCTTGCCACTCTGTGCCATTTTCTGAGACAGAGACCGTATAGGCCTTGGGATAATTGGCATAAATCCCACCCAGAATGGAGTCCTTGCCGCTTCTGGGGAACACGCGCAGGCTGGAAAATGCTACAGTCTCCGCAAAGTCAAACTCTATGGTGATAGGTTCTTCCAACTGCACAGACGATGCCATCCTGCCTAAAATATCAGAAGTATAGCCTGCATCGGAAGCTGCGCCGTAATCTCCGTCCGTAAGGTTCGCCGCACGCCACTGTGTGCCCGACTCAAAATTATTGCTGATTGTCGGAACTACGCCCGCGGCAACATTTTCTGTGCCGTCCCACAGCTCCAGTTCCATAATCTGCAGACGGTTCTCCTTGTCATTATCGCTCGTCTCATAGACCGCCGGTCCTACCTGCGATACGCTGATCCTTACCTTCTTCGCCGTAATATTTCTGCCAAATTCCGTATCTACATGCGCCGCCTGAACTTCCGGGAACAGTTCGGTGTTACGCAGACTTTCCACCGTGTAATCTGTACCTGCTGCCTCCCCATTCAAATCCACATCCGTCCAGTTCTGCCCATCCTGTGAAATCTGCAGCGTGTAATTCTTCGGATAATTGGCGCACTCATTGCCGGACACCGATTTCTCACTTGTCCGCGGGTACAGCTTTAAAGTCTCAAACGCTTTCTCACCGCCAAGGTTAAACGTAAAGCTCACGGGTTCAGCAAAGCGATACGAAGCCTGCCCACTGTTGCCCATCATGTTGGAGGTATAGCCGTTGCCGCTGTTCAGCCCCAGGTCTCCGTCTGTCAGAAATTTCTTATTCCACTGCCCGGTCGGCTCCCAGCAGTTAGAAATATCTGGCACGAGATTGCTCACCACGTTATTGTTTTCTGCATCCAGAAGCTCCAGCTCCATAATCTGCAGCAGATTCTCTCTGGAACTCTCAATCGCCGGACCTGACTCATGCACGAGAAGACGCACATAGGACGCTGTCTGCTGCGGAAACTGATTGACAATGCAAGGATTGGGCTGTCCCACTTCTTCCCCGCTGCCTTGTGCATTCACCCAGGCGCCGTCATCATAGCCTGCCTGCGTGTAATCCCCCAGTTCCCTGGCAAAAATGCCATTGTAATCCTCACCATAATAAATGCCGCTGGCAGTGATTCCCCCGGCAAGCGTTCCCTTCCAGTCTGTGGTATTCGTTTTAATCACCTGGCTGCTGCCATCCGCATAATCAACCATCAGAAGCGCTTTCACTGCCGGGCTGCTGGTGTCCGTATTGCCCATACCATTGTACCAACCGGTTCCGGCATTGACTGTCACCGCCGCAGAATCTGCCTCCGCCAGAAAGGACGTGACGTCATAAGTCTGATAGCCGAGGCTCATATTGGCATTTCCATAACCGGGATTCATGTGATGGTAAATCAGATTTCTGTCCTCATCCCATTCTCCCACCTGATTGCCATTGACATAGGCCTGATAAACACCCAATGCCGTAATATAAAGCCTTGCTTTGCGGATTTCTTTCTGCTCCAACGCTTTCTCCGTCCGAAATACAGGCGCCAGGCGGCTCTTATTCATGCAGATAAACTCTGCCGATTTCCACTCCTGCTGATTGCTGACGCCAGTCTCAAAGGACGCTTCCCCGGTATAAGGTTTCCCAGCCTGGTCCCATACTGTAAGTTCCCACCGGTAAATGCTTCTCTCAGCAATCTCCCCTCCGCAGGCAATGCCTGTGGAACAGTCACTGTCGGTTTTGCCGCTGTCCCAGACTGCGGAACCATCTTCTGCAAATACCTTTATCTGGTAAGCAGACTGTTTCGCCCCAATCACCGTGGAATCCATCTGCCATGCAAAGCGGATTTTATCGGTTTCAATGCCTATGGGATTTGTCTGGTAATTGGTGGTCAGATGCGTGACCCTGGTCTTTGCCGCTGTCTCCTGCCGCGTACTCTCTGCCGCCGTATCCTGCAATGCACTCTCGGCTGCCACGCCCTGCTCCGCACCCATTAGCGGCTGCTTCCAGTCTGCTGCTGCCTGTGCCATCGGCGCCGGAAACAGGGAAAATGCCACACAGCCGGCAAGCATGCCGGCAAGCCATCTTTTTCTTGCTTTCATAGTTTCACCCTTCCCTTCACTAAATTTATACAGATATAATAATTATAATATAGTTTTCCCTCCGCTGTCACTGTTGCAAAGCATTTGCTTTATATGACCTTTTGCGATAAAATATAGATAAGAACAAGTGGGCAAGTCCGCATCAACTCCCTTATCCCCTTAATCCCCCGGGGATTGCACACTTCAACCCTCTTGACGCCTTAACCCTAAATAATGAATACACAGGGGGTACATGGATGAACGATAAAAAAATTCTCGCCATACTGAACGAATTTGAGCCGGCAGAAGCCGCTTACCGCAAGCTATACCTTGCCACCCCTTATGATAACATTCCTCCCTCGCGCAACTGGGATGATTTTGTCACAGAATATAAAAAGAACATGAAAAGCCCTGTGGAAATTCCCACAGAGCCTATTTCTGATATCGCTGTTTATTTTTATGAAAGCCAGTTCTTCTCTCCGCAGACGTTGATTCCCCGGGAGCCCTCTCCCAATGCCTTTGAGATGGTCTATCCGCCCGTGGCGAATTCAGAATGCGTAATCTTCAAACACCTGCGCTACCTTCCGGTGTTTGACCATGCCCTGGAGTTCGTCAAACTGGTATATGTCCTCCAGGGAAGCAGCAGCTTCAACCTCAACGGCAAGACCTACCAGCTTCCTGCCGGCAGCCTGATAGTGGTAGGACCAGACACCGTGCAGAGTTTTTTCGCCCCCCACGATGAGGACCTTGTGCTGAACATCATCATGCGCACTTCCTCCTTTGAGAAAATGTTCCTTCCGCTGCTCATGGAAAGCAATGAACTGTCCGATTATTTCTGGCAGATGCTATACGAAAAAGATTTTTCCTCCATCCTGCTGTTCCACTGTTCTAATAACCGGGAAATCCGCCATCTTGTCCTGCAGTTATATTATGAATCACAGTTAAACCATAATCACAGCCTGCTTATTATCAACAGCTATGTATTGCTGTTGTTCGCACAGCTTATCCGCAACCATATCAAAGATGTGCAGAAAATCTCCGGGGCAGACAGCACCCGCAATACCGCCAAACTCTTCCAATATATTACAGCCAACAAGGCAACCATTACCTTGGGCAAAGCCGCCGCACATTTCGGGCTCAGCCAGGGCTATCTGAGCCGCTATATCAAATCCCGCACCGGCTATTCTTTCTCTGCACTGGTGCAGAGACTGCGCCTGAAAGAAGCCGCCTACCTGCTCATCAACTCCGGTCTCAGCGTAGAAGAAATCGTGTACCAGGTGGGCTATACAGATGTCAGCAATTTTTACCGCGTCTTCAAGGAGGCGTATCAGATGACGCCGGGAGAATTCCGCAGCCTCTACTCCTGAGACCATAGACCGCCAGATAGCAGGCACAGCTCCCTCTCTACTCCTGATGCCATGAATCGCCAGATAATGGGCACAGTTCCCTCCCTGCTTCGGAGACCGCCAATACGGATGGTTACCGGTTAAGCTTCCTGCGCATCTCCAGCAAAATCTTCTTCTCCATACGGCTGACCTGCACCTGGCTGACCCCCATCTCTTCTGCAATCTGCGTCTGTGTCCGCTCCTTAAAATAGCGGAGTTCAATCAGATGCCGCTCGGTCTCCCCCAGTTCCTGCAAAAGCTGCTCCAGCACCATATGGTTCAGCAGCGTTTCATGGCTGTCCCCCTCCTGGGGCAGACGGTCAGCAAGGCAGATTTCTTTGCCCTCCGAAGCTGACGTATTTTTATAAATGGATTCCACCTCCCCATTTGCCTCCAACGCCATGACAATCTCTTCCCTAGGCAGCCCGGTCTCCTCGGAGAGTTCCTGCAGCGTTGGCTCCCTGCCCAATTCCGATTGCAGCTTTTCCCGCGCAAGCTTCATCTTCGCCCCGCTCTCTTTCAGGCTGCGGCTGACCTTAATCATGCCGTCATCCCGCAGAAAACGGCGAATCTCCCCCGTAATCATAGGTACGGCGTAAGTGGAGAACTTCACGGAGAAGGACACATCAAACTTATCAATGGCCTTCATCAGCCCAATGCTGCCAATCTGAAACAAATCTTCCGGCTCATATCCCCGGTTGCTGAACCTGTGGACAATGCTCCACACCAACCCCATATTGCTTTGCACCATAGCGTCCCTCGCCTTGCGGTCGCCCGCCTGGGACTGCTGCAGGAGTTTTCTATGTAACGCTTCCCTTTCCTCTTCCGTCACCGCCATCCTCAACTCATCCAAGCCACTCACCCTTCCCCTATGGCCTTGCGCATGGTGACACAAGTTCCCTTCTGCGGTTCAGAGACCACTTCCACCGCATCCATGAACGCTTCCATAAATGCAAATCCCATTCCAGAACGCTCCAGTTCCGGCTTGGTGGTGAACATCGGCGCCCGCGCCTGTGCAATATCTGCAATGCCCTTGCCCGTATCCATCACGGAGATTTCCACCAGATTTCCCTCAATGCTGCAATGAATCCACACATGCCCTCCCTTCTGCTCATAGCCGTGGATAATACAGTTGGTCACCGCCTCGCTGACTGCCGTTTTGATGTCCGCCAGCTCGTCCACCGTTGGATTCAGCCCTGCCACAAATGCCCCCACCGCAACTCTCGCAAACCCTTCGTTGGCAGATGACGCCAGAAACTCCATCTTCATCTCGTTCTTTAAATCCTCCATAGATTCCTCCTTTTCTCGCCTACTCCACTTCCATAATCTTCCTTAAACCGGATAACTGAAAAATCCTCCGTATCTGCTCATTGAGATGCACTGCCTTCACATATCCGCCGGAAAAACGCACATTCTTACACCGCCCAATGACAACCCCAATCCCGGAACTGTCCATAAACCTGGTATCGGAAAAATCAAACACCAGGCTGCGCACCGGATATTTTAAAATCAGCCCATCCGCCTCCTCTTTCAGGAACTCTGCCGCATGATGGTCCAGTTCCGCAGGCATTTTCAATATCAGACAACCATATTCTTTTTTGTATTTGTGATCCATAGATTACCTTCCTTTCTATATTTCATCGAGATTTCCTATAATAACAAAAGACGTCGGGAAATGACGTCTTTTGTAATGTGTTGCTCTATTAAGTTCTTCTGCCTGTTCCCTTCATCCGACTGCCGCAACGCTAAGGCTGCCTGTTCAGTTCATCCAGATACTGCTGGGATGCCTTCGCCCGCTGGGTTCCCGGATGCAGCTCTATCATACGCTGGTAATATTTCTTGGCATTCTCCGCATCCCCGGTCTGCCGGTAACAATGCGCCAGATGATAGATTGCATAGCCATCATCATGGTCCTCCTCGGTCTGCACAACTTTCAGGAGGCCCGGGATTGCCGCCTCAAAATTCCGGCTGTTGTAATCCTGCTCGGCCTGCTGATATACAGCGGTCATATATTGCTCGTTTACGAGACCTTTCATATCATCATAGACAGCCTTCGCCTGCGCTCCCAACAGCCCAGGGTCAACCTTATCCATGCCATCCCCTGCCGCCTGCACGTCCTGTTTGGAGTAATCATAACACACCTTAATCATCTGTTCATAATTATCTATGATTTTCTGCGTATCTGCAGACTCTCCCTCCATATTCTCAATCTGGGCTTTCAAGTCCTCAATCTCCTCATTCAGCCCATTCATCTCCTGCGTCCTTGTTGTCAGCTCGTTATTCGCCTCTATCTCTGCCTTGCGCGCCTCCGAGATGGCATTCTGGCGAACCGTAGGGATAATGAGGAACCAGGTAATCAGCGCCCCGATTGCCACCCCGATAACCAGATTTAAAATCGTCATAAACGGTGAAGTGTCCCTGACATTTACTGGCTGGATAATGGTCTCATTGCCGCTTCGGTAAGATGCCGTCTCCTCCTTCTTATTCCCGCCAACCTTGGACGATGACGAGTCTTTCTGCAAATGCTGGTTGACCTCCCGCAGATAACGCAGTGTCGTAAGATTGCTGGTGTCAATCTTAGCCGCATCGCTCAATTCCCGCCTGGCGCGCTCATACTTGCCCTCCTCCATATACAGCAATGCCAGGAGCTGATGCCCCTTGACAAACCCCGGATTCATGGAAAGCACCTTTTTCAGCTGGATAGCCGCCAGGTCTTTACTGTCCTGATTACAATAGAGCAACGCCTGGTTATATTTCTTGATGGTCTGGTTGACGGAACTTAAGCGCGAGCGGTTGGACTGAATCGCCTCTAAGTATTGCTCCGCCGGATTGCCCTCCGGTTTCAGGCTGCGGCTGATCACCCACTCACTCAGGGCATCGACAACCTCGCCCATTTCATAATAAACAAGCCCCAGCAGATTACGGGCCTGGATATTTGCCTTATAGTACTGCAGGCTCTTTCTTAAAGATTTCACGGCGCCAGACAAATCACGTACATTTGCCTTAGCCAATCCGTCATTATAGAACGTATTCGACAGACGGATTATTTTATTATAAGTATCCATATCAATCCTCACTATCTCTCTGAACGCTTACCGCTGCTGCCTTGCTTCCTTGATAATCTCCTGCATGATATCCGTCATGTCGGTAAGGTCCCTGTCATATATCGCATCCTCAACCTCTTCCACTTCCAGGCTGGGTTTAAAATTCTTCAATTCTTCTTCAAAATTAATCATTCCATACCTCCTGCAATCTGTTCTAACGCTCCGATAAGATAAAGCGAACCCGCGCAAAATAATACCTGTCCCGGCTTTTGGGACAGCAGCGCCCGCGCATATGCTTCTTCTATATTCTCTATCACTGTAATTCTCACTGTCTGATGGCTCTTGCCTGCAAGATTCTCAAATATTTCCGCCAATGTCCGGCAGTCCCTGCCACGCTCTCCCGGAACGGAAGTGATGATAATCTCCTCCCAGTTCCCACGATAAAGTAAAAGCTCTGCTGCACATATATAATCCTTCTCCCTGACCATCGAAAAAAGCAAAATTCCCGGCTCTGCGGTTATCTTCCCTGCTGCATCCAGAAATTTCTCAATGCCGTCTGGATTGTGCGCCCCATCAAAATACACATCGGGACGAACCTGCTGCATTCTTCCTTTCCAGCATACCCCGGCAAACCCCTGCTGCATCGCTTCCACAGATATCCCCTCATCCTCTGCCAGGCAATGCAGCGCCTGCAGCGCCACTGCCGCATTCCTGGTCTGATAAGGCGCAGCAAATGGTATCTCAAATTTGGTAACAGTACCATCATAACCAGATTTATAAGAAAATGCAATCTTTTTTCCGGTGATTAATAAAATTTTAACTTTATCTGAATAGACAGGGTAAGTCGGGCATTGCTGCCTGAAAGCGCAGCCCTCAATGACCCGCGCAGCTTCCGGCAACGAGGCATCGTATACGACAGGAATCCCCGGCTTAAGGATACCAGCCTTCTCTTTCGCAATCTCTGCAACCGTACTGCCAAGAATCTCTGTGTGTTCCAGGCTGATAGACGTAATGACCGTAAGAATCGGATGTTTTACGATATTCGTGGCATCCAGCCTTCCTCCAAGCCCGGTCTCCAACACAGCATACTCTGCCTGGCATTTTTCAAAAATGACCATGCCCACGGCAAAGATATATTCAAAAAATGTCGGGTGGGGCAGTCCTTGCGCAGACATGGATTCAGAGACATGTCTGACTTGCTCTGCTGCCCACACGAAATCTTCCCGGCTGCAAGGCTTTCCGTCCACTGCAAACCGTTCCTCAATATTTACCAGATGAGGGGAGGTAAACAGGCCCGTCCGCTTTCCTGCCGCCCGCAAGACGCTCTCCATAAAGGCACAGACACTGCCCTTGCCATTGCTCCCTGCCACATGGATGACCTTGAACTTCTCCTGGGGATTCCCCAGCCGGCGCAGAAGTTCTCTCGTATGCTCTAATTTATTCTTAGTGGTAAATCTGGGGATTTCCAGAATAGCCTTCACCGTTTCCTCATAAGTCCTCATTATTTCCTGCTTTCCTCTGTATATATTTGCAGTGCTCATTATAATACAGCAGAGACGCGAAATCCAGACCTAAATGCAGAAAATCCCAAACTTTCGTATGACAAACTTCTACAAAAACAAAGTGGGCAGCCACTTTAGCATGACAAGTTATTTCCTAATAAGACAAAAAACTGCCCATTGGATATTGCCATCCAACAGGCAGCTGCCGCTTTCGATTTCTTTTTCAATATGCCTAAGACTCCAAAGCACACATGAGAATCTTATCCTGGTCACGCACAAACTCTAACCGTTTCTGCTGTTCCTTCACCAGTACCCGCAACTCGTCAATCTCCACCCTGACACCCGGATAGACGTTGCCAGTCACTCTGACAGTACCTCCCCTTGCACGTTCAATCTGGTCCTGCAGCTTCTCTAATTCTGCCTCATCGCCCGCCAGCAATGCCGTGTCCCTAATCTTCACTCGCAAAAGGTCTGTTCTTCTGGGGTCATTCTTCATATTCTGCAAAATCTTAAGCCCCTCCTCTATCTTGCTGAGGTTGGTCTTCTCTATCTTAATCTTATTCTGTAAAACGCTTATCCTGCGCCGTGTAGCCATATCATTGCCAATCTTTACATGGGTCCTCACTTCGCCCTCACTGCCCAGCGTATCTACTTCGATGCTCTCAATCGCACCTACTTCGCCGCCAACAATGCTTGCTTTCTTCCCATTGAGGATGATGCTCTCTCCGCAGGACACCTGGCAATTCAAAAATACGTCTGCCTGGATGGAACCATTGGCATGTACTCTGGTATACTCAAAAAACTTAGCAGAGATATTGCCATTAGCAATAATCGTAGCTCTGGATGCTCCCATAACCCCGCTTCTAAGCACAATATCCTTACCTGCCTCGATATTGGCTCCTTCCACAATGCCATCTACTGACACGGTTCCGGTTGCTTTCACCGTCAGACCACTGCATACACTGCCATGAATTATCACATCGCCGCGGAAATCAATATTCCCGACAGATAAATCTGCATCGCCATTTACCTCATATACCGGTAAAATGACAATTCTCTCACCGTTTTTCTCAATCTTGCCATCCATCATGGATGTATAAATAAGACCATCTTCTGAGCGTTCAAAACCTTTGCCGCGCAATGGGACCAAATCTCTCCCGCGCTTCGCCAGAACCGGCTTGCCTCTCAGGTCTATACCATCTTTGCCCTGGATTGACTTATGGTACTCTGCAATCACCTGACCTTCGGTAACCATCTCCACCATCTTAATGCTCCAGTAGTCAACGGAACCGTCCGGTTTCACTTTAGGCTTCTTGCTGAAATTCATGTCAAATTTATATTCATAATATCCATCTACGCCGTCTTCAGGTACCTGACCTTCAGCAACAACAACTTCCTGATTATAAACCTGCTGCTCAATCATCTGTTTGATTTTATCTTCATTAATGCCATAGGTCACACCGCTGGTCTTCAATACGGCCAATATATAATTGAACTCATGGACTTCAAACTCCGGTCTGGGCAAAAGTAAATATGCCTTCATATTGTCTCTGCTCAATCTGACTTTGGGTTCATTTTGCGTTGAGGCTGCCATCACAGTTCCCCCCTTTGTACGGAATTTCTGTCAAAAAAAGTATTCTCTTTCTATATTACCAAGATTCTCAAACTTTTTCAATATGTTTTCTTGGAAATCTGTCTTTTTCACAAACAATGCGGATAACAGGACTTGAACCTGCACGGGGTTGCCCACTAGAACCTAAATCTAGCGCGTCTGCCAATTCCGCCATATCCGCTTAATGGAACCGGGTATGCAGCGCAACGCGCATTCCCCATCTTCCACCTTAGTTAACAGAAGTCGCCTAAATTATAATATCAGATGCCAAAAAAGTCAAGATTAGAATCCATGAATTTAAAAAGGCGAACTTAAAAAAGCAGCCTCTCCTTTAATCCCGGCGGTACAAATCCCGGGTGTAGACCTTATCAACCACATCATCCAGACAGCTGTCATACCGGTTTGCGATGATGGAATCTGTCTGCTGCTTAAAGGCAGCCAAATCATTTACGACCTTACTTCCAAAAAAGGTCGAGCCGTCTTCCATTGTCGGTTCATAGACAATCACTTTCGCGCCCTTGGCTTTAATCCTTTTCATGACTCCCTGAATCGAGCTTTGGCGGAAATTGTCTGAATTCGACTTCATCGTCAGGCGGTATACCCCGACCACCACATCTTTCTCTTTCGACCTGTCATAGCGGTTCTTATCCGAATAAGAGTAATAGCCGGCCTTGCGCAATACCTGGTCTGCAATAAAATCTTTGCGGGTGCGGTTAGATTCGACAATTGCCTCAATCAGGTTTTCCGGGATATCCCTGTAATTTGCCAGCAGCTGCTTCGTGTCTTTCGGCAGGCAATAGCCGCCATACCCGAATGACGGATTGTTATAATGGCTGCCAATTCTCGGGTCAAGGCAGACGCCGTTAATAATCTGCTGGGTATCCAGCCCCTTCATCTCTGCATACGTGTCCAATTCATTAAAATAGGAAACGCGCAGTGCCAGATAGGTATTGGCAAATAATTTGACTGCTTCCGCCTCCGTATACCCCATGAAGAGTACATCAATATCTTCTTTGAGGGCGCCTTCCTCCAACAAGCTGGCAAACGTCCGCGCCTTCTCCATAGATTCCTCATCGCAGCCCACGATAATCCTTGACGGATAAAGATTGTCATAGAGGGCCTTGGACTCGCGCAGAAATTCCGGTGAGAACAAGATGTTTCTTGTGTTAAACTGCTTTCGGATACGTTCCGTATAGCCAACGGGAATCGTAGATTTAATAATTATCGTGGCTTCGGAGTTCACATCCAATACCAATGCAATAACTTCCTCTATGGCAGAGGTGTCAAAAAAATCTTTTTCCGAATCATAATTCGTCGGCGCCGCAATGATGATAATATCAGCTTCCTTGTAAGCTTCCCTGCCATCCAGCGTTGCCGTCAGCTGCAATTCCTTTTCGGCAAGATATTTCTCAATATACTCATCCTGTATCGGCGACACCTTACGGTTAATCATCTCCACTTTCTCTGGTACGATATCCACCGCTAGGACCTTATTGTTCTGTGCCAAAAGAACCGCCAGGGACAGCCCTACATATCCTGTCCCCGCCACCGCTATCGTCTGTTTTCCCATGATAATCTCCTTTACTTTTTATTTTTCATAAACTATCGCCCAAAAACGGCTATATCAGATAATTGTTAACCTGATATAGCCATGCAGAATATCCGATAACCCTTAGGGAAACGCTGATTTAACCAGCCCTTCCTTAGTTCTGTCCTGTATTTCCTTATTATATAACAGCCTTTCGACAATTTCCAGTATTTTCTTGGTATTTTTATACTTCCCCTGACAACATGACCATGCATTTATCTTTATAACACGCAATCCCATACTTGAGGACTTCCTCTATATCCTCATCATAAAAAGCGTTTCCATACTGCCGCTTCTCTATCTGCCCCAAGGCTTCCCTGCAGGCTCTGTCCAGCTTGCCATCCCTTGCATATTTCACCTCAATGACAATGCCAACCGTTCCCTCATCATCGTCTGCCTCTGCAAGGATGTCCGCATAACCCTCTCCGGCTTCCCGGTTGGACCAGACTGCCCAGCTTCCCTTGAAAGCCAGAAGACCAAGCAGCATCCCATGGTAGAAATTCTCTTTCAGCTCCATCCTCGCAAATGTGTCCCGGATGCCGATGGTTTTCTTAAGGTATTTTCCAAATTGCCGCTGCACTCCTGCGGCATCGCCATGCTGCAATGCGCTGCATAAAATGTCCAGCGACTCGCCATCCTTTTTTGCCTCCTCCTTAAACAAGTCCATAACCTGCCTGGTGAATATCTCCCTCACTTCCAGGTTGGGGATGGCAAGATGGAAGCTCCGCCCTTCCCCCCTGCCTCGCTGCGTCAGGTAACCGGTGGTAAACAGCACGCTCCAGATATTGTCTATGGAACTGTACATGTCCGGGTAGGTGATTTCCTGATGGATTTCCTTGGTGACAAGCTCCCCGGCAATCAGGCCCTCAATCTCACGCTTGGTGGAACCGCTGTCCCCCGCTTCACGGATGAAACGCCTCACCGCATCGTTGCCGCTGCTGTTCGCCCAATAATTCTCCGGCCGGGCAGCCGGCTCCGAACGAAACTTCCTGCAGCAGCAAATCACATCCCAGGGGCAGTATACCTCCACATCTCCGAATTTGTAGCCATCATACCACTCTTTCACTGCGCCATACTTATCAGAAAGCCCATAATAGCCCAGAAGTTCCCTTACCTCAGCATCTGTAAAGCCGAAATATTCATCAAAATCCACATCCGCTATCGTCAGGACGCTTAGGTTGTTCAACCCGGTAAATATGCTCTCCTTCGATATCCTCATGCAGCCGGTCAGCACCGCAAGCTGCAGACTGTTGTTCGTCTTCA
Organism: uncultured Lachnospiraceae bacterium; assembly: GCA_910583835.1. GTDB lineage: Bacteria > Bacillota > Clostridia > Lachnospirales > Lachnospiraceae > Petralouisia. The sequence continues at coordinate 19,277 of CAJTYM010000033.1, forward strand.
GCGCCTGGTGGAAAAGACTGCGGATAAGCATTACCATTCTGTCATAGTAGCCATGGGCGTGCGCCTTTGCCAGAGGCACATCATATTCGTCAATCAGAATCACTGCCTTACAGCCGTGGTGTTTTTCCAAGAGGCGCGACATCAGTTCCAGGCTACCACAGAACACCGCCTCTTTCATATCCGCTTTCAGCAGCCTGCTAAAAGCTGCCTTCTCCTCCTGCGTGAGGCGCTCACTATCCACAAGATAACGGTGGCGTCCTGCTTCCCGGTTCAGCAGCATGGCTGCTATTTCAAACGCCGTCTCATAATCCACTGCCTCAATATCTTTCAACGACAAAGAGATAACCGGGAATTTGCCCATGTATTTCTCGCACAGTCCTTTCTCCTCCATAATCTGCAGACCGTTGAATAATTCATTATTCCCGCCAAGTTCAAAGAAATATTTCAGCATGCTCATGTTCAACGATTTCCCAAAGCGTCTGGGGCGTGTAAATAAGGTCACTTCCGCCCTGTTCTGAAGAAGTTCGCGAATCAGTCCCGTCTTATCAACATAATAAAAATCTTCTTTCCTCAATTTTTCAAAATTCTCTATTCCGATTGGAAGCTGTCTATGGGTAGTATCCACTAAAACCACACTCCTCTCTGGCTACATGCATTTTCTAAAATACAGAAACACCATATGCAGGACAATTTTATCTTTTGCGTAAAAATTCTTTCTTTTCTTGTCCAGATATGGTGTTGATATAGGTATTCTACCACAAGATTCCGATTTCGTAAAGAGTGTAAACGCAAAATCCAGCGTCAACAGCAACGAATATCCTTACATTATATCCGCAGCCTATCAAGCTGCATCATTTGTTATTCAAAATAACCGCTCCTAAAATATTGCATTTTTGCTCCGTTGCCAGATTAATCTCATTGTACACTTCATCATAGATAGATTTTCCTGTTTGTTCTATAAACAGCACATTGCCGACTTCTATGCATGACTGCAGGGACGGCGCGGAATAAGCGATATTTTCCCCATCTTTTACATTAATCTTGTGTTTAGACAGGCTTTCTTTTATTTTTTTCAGTATGGCGGCATCAATGCTCTTATATTCGCTTCCTGTTATATAGACACAGTCAATATCCTGCTGTCTGCAGAAAAGAGCAATATTCGTTGAAACCAATTCTACCTGCTCCTCCATTGATATGGTTTTCTTTTTTCTGTTTTTTATAGCAAGAATCCACTTATCAATCACAGGCAGAAAACGCTTCTTCTGGGATGGCAGCGTCACCTCGCCTAAAAGACGGATTCCATACATATTCCGAATCTCTTCAGGGCTTTGCAGCCTGGCAGTAAATATCATTCTAACTGCAATCCAGGCACACGCCAGAAATATTCCTACTAACGCTCCCAATATCACGAATTTAATGCTAAATCCTGGTTCCTCTTCCTCCTCTTCCTCTCCGTTCATTTCTGCCAACTCTGCCTTAAAAATAGTCGTCTGTTCATCTGACATGCCATTTTTCAAATTTTGTAATTGTGATTTCAGCGTAACGATGCTGTTTGCTATGCTATCCCTACGTTCAACCAATGCAGTATCCACAACCACATTCTGGGATTCGTTTACTATTTCCAGCGTATGGGAACCAAGCTTCTGCATCTCCGAAGATTTCTGCTGCAGCAAAGACTTCACGACATTCGAAATATCCGTAAGCTTTCCGGCATCAGCATAACTTATGCTTATATAAATCGTGCCGACATTCTGTGACACCTGAATCAATTCCGTGAAACCTTCTTTACTGACAGAAAGCCCCGCTTCCTCTATCACCTTCTGCGCCATATCGCCACTGCTAATGTAATTGCAATACATTGAAGTAACGTCATTTGTATAATCTCGCTTACTGTCCTTCGTATAATTTATAATATAATCCGATTCCACATAATATTGCAATTGTACTACGGGCTTTGCATATGGGTCAATCTGCATCAATACCGATGTTTCCATATATTTTTCATAGTCATCGACACGAGTTTGCATCTCCTTCGCATCTTCTAGTTTCTCTAATTCTTCTTTTTTTAATTCTCCTTTGGCTTGCTCTATATTGATATTCTGCAGAGCCCTATAACTCCTGACGCTCATAAAATATTTCATGCCGCCGAGTAATAAGGCAAACAGAATGCCAAAACATACAATTTTGCGCCATCCCAAAAGAATATTCCAAAATAATTCTATCAAATCTACTTCTCGTTCCGGTCTCTCTCGTGTCTCCATCAATATATCCTCCATATTATTTTCTCACTTTTTACTTCCATCTGAAAAATTTCCACCTATATGGTATCTGAAAATCTAGTTTCTGTCAACCTTTCTGTTTTTGAGACAATATGGTTTGATATGTCGCGGCTATTTACAGCAATTGAAGAAAGCGACACAGAGAAAATGGAAGATGAAATCTCCAGATTCCTGTCAAAGACCATCAGCTACTTTGACTATGGGGAAAGCTATTACCACAGATTTCTGTCAGGGCTTTTGTATTTAAACTGAAAGCAATAAAGTGTTATCCCTCCTGATTTAATGCAAATTCGTTTTTCTCCAAACCATTTTATTTACAATTCCTGTATAGCTCTGAATGAGCTTCACGACCTTTGTGCTTACGTTTTCATTCAGATAATCAGGAACATCCACGCCAAAGTCCCCATTTTTATGCATGGATACAGCCAAATCCACTGCCTGCAATACCTGCTCAGCAGTAATGCTTCCAATGATAAAATTCCCTTTGTCAATTGCCTCCGGCCGTTCCGTGCTTGTCCGTACGCATACTGCCGGAAACGGCATCCCCTTACTGCTGAAATAAGAAGATTCTTCCGGCAGCGTTCCGCTGTCCGATACCACGCAAAAAGCATTAATCTGCAGATGGTTGTAATCGGAAAATCCAAATGGCGGCAGGCTCCGTACCAGGGAATGGAACTTAAAGTTTCTTTTTTGAATATATTTTTTACTCCTGGGATGCGTGCTGTAAATAATTGGAACCTGATATGTTTCTGCCATGGCGTTTACCGCGTTCATCAGCGCCATAAAATTTTCCTCATTGTCAATGTTTTCTTCCCGGTGTGCGGACAGCAGGATATATTTTCCAGCTTTCACCCCCAATGTTTCTAACACACGGCTATGTTTTATCTTGCTTAAGTTTTTAGACAATACTTCGGCCATAGGGGAACCTGTAACATATGTCCGCTCCTTCGCAGTTCCCTCGTAATTTAAATATCTTCTGGCATGTTCTGAATAACACATATTTACATCTGCAATATGGTCTACAATCCTGCGATTTGTTTCTTCCGGCAGACATTCATCAAAGCATCTGTTTCCTGCTTCCATATGGAAAATCGGGATATGCAGGCGCTTTGCAGAGATTGCCGACAGGCAGGAATTGGTATCGCCTAATATTAATAATGCGTCCGGTTTTTCCTCTTCCATGATATGATAGCTTTTTGCAATAATATTCCCAATGGTCTCTCCCAAATCGCTTCCTACGGCATCCAGATAGTAGTCCGGCTCCCGCAGCCCTAAATCTTCAAAAAATATCTGGTTCAGTTCATAATCCCAATTCTGTCCAGTATGGACAAGTTTCTGTTCAAAATAAATATCGCATTTTTTGATTACTTCAGACAGCCGGATGATTTCCGGTCTTGTTCCTACTATTGTCATTAGCTTTAATTTCCTCATATTATTCCATACCTTTCCATTTTTTATATCTGCTATTAGCTGTCTTGTTCGTATATCTGCCGCTTCACTATTTAAATGATAGAATTGTATCGTAAAAATATTTATATTCCAGCAAAAAGCAAAATAAAGCAATACCACAATCGGAAAGAAGCACAAATAATCCATAGAATTAAATAGCATATATCTGTTTATTTTTTCATACTTTCATGGAATATGTATCCGGTCTTTCCGGATCAAAGCATTCGCTGCACCACATAAACGTTATAAGGTCTGTACTGCCTTCATTGATAATATTGTGGGTATAGCCGGTAGGGATATCCACCACCTCTAATTTTTCACCGCTTACATGATATTCAATAACTTCATCGCTGTCGATTTTTCGGAACTGTATCAGACCCTTCCCGCTGACAACTACGAACTTTTCATTTTTCGTATGATGCCAGTGTTCTCCTTTCGTAATACCGGGTTTGGAGATATTTACCGAAAACTGGCCCCTGTCAGCGGTTCGGATAATTTCTGTAAAGCTTCCCCTTTCATCCGTGTTCATTTTTAACGGATAGCAAAAGCTATCGGCAGGAAGATAGCTTAAATAAGTGGCATATAATTTCTTTGTAAGCCCGCAGTCTGCCATATCGGGAATACTAAGGTCTTCACGGCTATTCTTAAAGGAGTACAGCAGCTCTGCAATTTCCCCTAATGTGGCTGTGTAGACAGCAGGCACAAAGCCATATCCCTGTCCGTCAATATGCGCCTGGTTATTCAGTGCGGCTATGAGTTCTGCAACCACATCGTCAATATAAACCAGATTCATTACTACGGAAGGGTCATTCACCTGAATGGGCAAGCCATTGGCGATATTATGGCAGAATGTCGCTATTGCGGAATTGTAATTCGGGCGGCACCATTTTCCAAATACATTGGGAAAACGGTACACGTAGACATCTGCGCCAACATCTTTTCCATAAGAGAAAATCAGGTCTTCCCCGGCTTTTTTGCTCCTGCCGTAAGGGTTGTCCAACGTAGCCTGAATAGAAGAGGAAACCATGATGGGGCAATAGTTGCCATGTCTTTTCAGAGTGTCCAGCAGGACAGAGGTAAAGCCAAAATTCCCCTCCATGAACTCAGACTTTTCCTTCGGTCGGTTGACGCCGGCCAAGTGGAATACAAAGTCGCATTCCCTGCAGTAGTTATCCAGCGAAGAGGCGTCAGAATCCACGTCATACTCATACACTGTCAGAGTCTCCGAGATGCCGAATGATTTGTCCTTCCCTTCGCGGATGTTTTGTAACGTCGCAATCAGGTTTTTTCCTATAAATCCTTTTGCGCCGGTCACTAAAATGTTCATGCCAAAATGCTCCTTCCTTCTGTGCATTTGTCCCATTCCCCCATCATCCGCGGCCGTTCCCTTCCTTAAAAAGTTCCAGCTCTTCCCGGATATAGGACAGTTCCATGAGTTTTTCTTTCACCTGAGCCACATCCAGCAGCTTTGTGTTGTTGGAGTTGAATTCAGAAAGCCTCGTCCGCTCTCTGTTGCCTTCTTTGAAATACTTATCATAATTAAGACTGCGCTTGTCGCAGGGGACTCGGTAGAAGTTGCCCATGTCGATGGCGTTGGCGCATTCCTCATTGGTAAGCAGCGTCTCATACATTTTTTCTCCATGACGTATCCCGATTACCTTTACCTCATGCCCAGGGTCGAACAGCTCTGCCACTGCCTGCGCCAGCGCTTCAATCGTACAAGCAGGCGCTTTCTGCACCATAATATCCCCTGATTCGGCGTTCTGGAATGCAAAGATTACAAGTTCGACTGCTTCTTCCAGGCTCATGATGAAACGCGTCATGGCAGGCTCCGTGACCGTCAGCGGAATTCCCTTTTTTATCTGCTCGATGAACAGCGGAATCACAGAACCACGCGAACACATGACATTGCCGTAGCGAGTGCAGCAGATGCTTGTCCTATCTGCATCGACCGTTCGGGATTTCGCCACGATGACTTTTTCCATCATTGCCTTTGAAGTTCCCATGGCATTGACCGGATACGCCGCTTTGTCCGTGGACAGGCAGATGACTTTCCTGACGCCGGACTCTATGGCTGCGGTCAGGACGTTTTCGGTTCCCAGGACGTTTGTCTTGACTGCTTCAATCGGGAAGAATTCGCAGGAAGGAACCTGTTTCAAAGCTGCCGCATGGAAGATGTAGTCCACGCCGTACATAGCGTTTTTCACAGAAGGCAGGTTCCTTACGTCTCCGATGAAGAATTTAATCTTGCTGCTTGCTTCCGGGTATTTTGCCTGGTACTCATGGCGCATGTCGTCCTGCTTTTTCTCGTCTCTGGAAAAAATACGGATTTCCCGGATGTCTGTGTCAAGGAAGCGTTTTAAGACTGCGTTTCCGAAAGATCCCGTCCCCCCGGTAATCAATAATGTCTTGTCTTTGAACATAATCATTCTCCTCAAAAAAGACTTGGCCGGCAATTCAGCAGAACCCATTCTTGACCCATGTGATTGCCCGTTCATAGTCGTTTATCGTGTCAATTTCCCTCGTGCGGATTTCCAGAAACGGAACTGGCAGATACGGCTCTATCAGCTGGAATACATGCCCTGTGCCGCCTGTCATTTTTTCACTCTTCATCTGTGTAATCCCATTCCATTCATAGCTGCCTTTCTCTTTGGAAAATGCGCTCACATATTCTTTCCCGCTCTCCTGGTATGTCTGGAGCAGCCAAGGCTCGTCGGTGCCTGGAGTCCCGCCGCTTACGAATTCATGGCTGCATCCAAGTATCTTTCCCATATCCGCTGGATGCACTAACAAATCTCCGTCCAGAGATAGTATAAATTCTTCTGCATACCGGGCGGCAAGCGCGACGCTGGCGCCTGATCCTGTGTCCCGGAAACGATGGTTAAATACAAACATGACATCATCCCGGTATTTGCGCACGACGTCAATCACTTTCTGAGCCTGGTATCCGACAACGACCCGGATATCTTTCTCTTCCTGCAGCATTTCCAAATGCCGTACAATCAGCGGCTTGCCGTCAACTTCCACCAGCGCCTTGGTTGTCCCAAGCCCCAGCCTGTTTCCCATGCCGGCACAGCTTATAATCACTGTCCTTGATACTGCCATTATCTTTCCTCCTATACTAATCGTTCCAAGAATTCTACCAGCCGTTTTTCCTGATACACGGCATGGCTGGCACAAGACAGGACGGCCGGGGCGATATCGCGTACTCCTCCATAACCAATCCCGATATCAGCTGCCTCAATCATTTCAGCATCATTATTGCCGTCGCCCACAGCCACGAATGGGAGTACCATCTGGCTTATCACAGCGTTTTTATCCACAATGCTGAATACGTCTTGGATATAATTTTCCTGCACTAATGCTTTGGAACAAAAGATATTACTTTCCATGCCGATTTTCTTGACAAGCCTGTCTATCCAAACATCCAAGTTTCCCGTCACAATATAGCACCTATTTTGGTATCTCTGTATGAAATCTACCAGCAGTTCGTTTAATTCGATTTTTTCAATCAGCCTGCTGACTTCATCTACCGGGATATCTTTAAGCAGCTCCACCCGCTGAAGGAAACTCTGCTTAAAGGGGATTTCACCCCTCATAGTGCTTTCGGTCAGGGAACTCATGCGCTCAAACATCCCCAGTTTCTTGGAAATGGTCGGCAGGATTTCCTGCCGCGTTACAGTGGAGTCCATATCAAACAAAAAAATATATCTGCTCATAATTACCTCTCCAAAATATAATAATACTGTATCGTTTCCTTCCGATTATTCAATTCATCTCCCTCAAACAGAAATCCTTCCTCTGATACACAGAAACCTTCTTTCAGGAACGTTTCCCGGAAAAAATCCATTAATTCTTCACGCGTCCGGTAAATGGCGTTATAATTATCCTTCAGTTCATCCGAAAAGAATTCTTTCAACGTCAGCCTTTCTGCCATGCCTATCGGCTCGCGGATGCAGATCCTCGCATGTTCCTCACAGCTCCTTATCACTTGTTCCAATATGGACGCCATATCGCTGTCATTTATGTATATCAGGATTCCCATCATCAATACTACGTTATATCTTCCCTTCCCATTGCGTTTCAAGACTGTTTCTGTCTCATTCGCCGCACCCTCCAGAAAAGAAAAATTTTCCTTTGTGTTTCTGCTGTTTGCAATCTCAATCAGCTCGCCGCTGAAATCAATCCCGCAGTATTCTTCAATGGCGTCCGGCAAAGCGTCCGCCCATCTGCCAATCCCGCAGGCAATATCAAGCACTCTGGAATTCTTGTCCAGGGAAAGGAGCGGCAGCAGTTTTTCAATCTCTAAACGGTTTCTTTCCCTGACCAGAGCTTCATTGTTGTCCTGGTACATCGTGACGGAATAAGGATTGTCCTCCCGGAATTTTCCGGCGCGGTTCTTAAAGAACTGTTTTGATTTCCCATAATCTATGTCTGTTATTTTCTCTTTAATCCTCATATGTTTTCCCTCCGTAACTTGCCTATTTTCTATTAACTATACTTTCACGTATGCTTCGAAAGAGTGGTGAGAAATTCTTTCTTCTTCTGGCGGCAGTTCCATATATTCGCCATAAAATGCCCTTAGCCATTCATCATAGCCGATGGGGATTTTGTAGAGCTTGCCTTCAAATTCCCTATCTATAAATTCTCGGAATACTTGCTTTCCGCAGACCATTCTTATATAGAAATTGAAGTTGCCGACTCTATCCAATTCCGTTTTATTGTATTTTTGGGAATGGTCTGAAAGCTTTTTGATAAAATAATTCTCAGGAAAGACCCGCATTCCCATCCGCACACTTCTTACGCAGAATCTCCGCAATATGTTTCCACGCGGCGCAGACGCAGATGTACGCAAGCTGTGCAGCCATCTCAGCCGGTCCCTTACATCATACATTTTCGATAATTCTTTGTCGCTTTCCGGCGCATTGTCATATACACAGATATCTATGTTGATAGATAATCGCGTTCCATTTTTATCCGGCTCGTATAAGACGGTATCTGTATCTAGGACTTTTCCTGACGCATAATAAAAGTTCGGGTTATTTTCTATGGAATAAAATTTGTATTTATCATTCTCCTGGTTAAACAGACGCATGAACTTATTATAATCCGGCCGCATCATTCCCACGTCGATGTCATCGTCCCAGGGGATATAACCCTTGTGGCGGATAGCCCCCAGTAGCGTTCCTCCGTCAAGCCAGTACGAAATCCCATGTTTCTCACAAAAAGCGGCGACTACATCCAATATTTCAAGCTGTATTTTCTTTAATTCCTCTCCAAAAATCTGTCTCATGACATCATCCCTTCTTTAATATTGGGCAATTAACATTTCACCTTCCCGGCTATCTCTAATAACAGCTTGGGATTTAATCCTTTTCGCATAATCCTGTTGTTCTCCCTGATGGGCTTAATGATATAGCCGATGAGGACATTCGTGAAAAATTGGGTAATCAGCGAAGCCAGCGCCGCGCCGTTGATTCCCATCATACGGATGAGCAATGCATTCAGCAAAACATTGGCGGACGCCCCCGACAAGTTAATAATCCATAAATATTTTTGTTTTTCTTCCGCCAACATCCAGATATTGCGTACAGATCCCATATAAGAGAATGTCGTATACCAGACGACAATCTGCAATGCATCCACTGCCGGGCCGTAAGATTGGCCGTACAAAACGGATATAATAATTTTTGCGAAAAATACCATGCCCAGGCTCTGTAGCAGCGACAAGTAGATGACAATGCAGTAAAGGCGCGACATATTCTTCTCAAAATGTTCCTTCCCGGCTTGCTGGCTCTCAAATATCGAAGGCCGTGCGGAATCAATGATTGCCCCAAATACAAAGCTCGTTATCCCAGCGCAAGTGACCGCCGCCGTATAATATCCGGTCGCTGTGTCATCAAGCATAAGCTTTAACATGATTTTGTCTGTCTGCGCGAATACAGTGACCATCATGCTGGAAATAATATAATATTTACTTCTGGAAAAGAGCCTTTGTGCCGTCTTCCAGGAAAAACGGAACTTTTTCCCTCCGAGCCGGAAATATATTGCTGTGGAGGCAACACCAATCATCAGGTAGTCTATGGCATTTGATACGGCAAACCAGTAAATGCTCTTTGCCGTTACAAGCAGGAATATTTTATAAGCGGATACAGATACATAGGCAATCAGGGACACAATAGACGTATACTTTGATAAAAGCTTCGCCTGAAACCAGTATTGCATCAGTTCTAACGCCTGAACGAACAATGTAATGCTGTAGAGGCAGCAGACAATGATAGTTGCCGTCTCTCCATGGTTTGCGGTCAGGGCGAAGGCAATGATGCCGAATATGCAAAAGACGGCGGAACAGAGATTCAGAATCAGCGAAGTGCCAAGAATCTCGCCGTCTTCCCCAGAACGCTGCACAAATTCCTGAACCATGATATTGCTTAATCCCAGGTTCATGACCGGCACGACAAATGCGGTTATGGAAGCGGCATAACTAATCAGCCCATAATTCGACGGTCCCAGATACCTGGCAGTGAACATGCCGACAACCAAGCCTAAGAGCGACTGTACTATCTTGCAGGCAATAATCCAAGAAGCGTTTTTTATGACGTTATTTTTCAGCATCTTGAAATCCCCTCATATAAATCCAAATATTCCTGATACTTTCTTTCCATATCAAACTGTTTTGCCCGGGCAATACAGGCGCTTTCTGAATAAGGAATATTCTTCCAAACTCTGATAATTTCCCTTTCCAATGCGTCTATGTCGTCACAATCCACGATGCTTCCGCAAGTCTCGTCCGGAATCTCAGGGCTTCCCCCAGTGTCAAACGTAATGACCGGCGTACCGCAGGCCAATGCTTCCGCATTGACGAGGCCAAACACCTCTTCTCTTGTCGGATTCACAAAAATGTCGGCGGAAGCGTAGAGCTGTGCTAACTCTCTCTGATTCTGCGTCTTATGGATGGAAATGATGTTCCGGGGGAGAAGTTTATCCGTCTCTTCATCCGTTCCCACAAGGACAATCTGGAACCGGCTGCCCAACCGCTTTGCAAGCTCAATGAAAACATCAAGCCCTTTCCGCCTACCCCAGTCAAATGCGACTCCAAGCAGCACGGCTTTCCCTTCGTCATCAATCTGCCATCTCGGAGACGGGCGGACATTCGGATTGAAAGTGCGTAAATCAATTCCATTGTGGATGACCTTTATCGGGTAGCTTTTTAAAAACGATTCTTTTGCCATACCGGCAAGCCACTGGGAAGGAGCGACAACCGTCATGTCGCTTACGCCGCTGAACCACTTTTTCTTTAACTTCCACATCCTTTTTGTCCGATCGATTTTGCTGGAAGGATATATATCAAGCTGAGTGCAGCAATGGCAGCCTGTCCGCCATTTTTCGCATCTCGCCATTGTAAAATATGGGCATTGCCCCGTAAACGCCCAGCAGTCATGCAGCGTCCATATCGTGCGGGTATGGTTTCTTTTTATATATCCAAACAGCAGCGGAAGGTTGATATAGCTGTCATGGAGGTTATGCAGATGGATAATGTCAGGCTTTATCCTGTCCAGCCGTTTCAGGAAAACCCAGGTATCTATTACGGAGAACATTCCGTGGAAACCAGTCAGTCTCCGCAACAAAATATGAATATTTCTTCCCAAACGCGTACCGATATAAATATGATTTTCAAGCTTCCTCATCCGCATGGAACGTCCCTCCGGACATGCGGTATAGACGCAGTGTCCGTTCTTTCTTGCCATTTGGGCAATTCCCAGCATGATATTCCCCGTGCTTCCATAATTACAAGAATTGAGCATTACGATGTTCATACCTTTTTACCACCTGCCAGTCATAGTTCTTTGGCACATATCCCCAAAAGCACATAGTCAATAAAAATATGTTCAGTTCAAATGCTTCGGTCGCTATGCTCAAGAGAAAAATAAAAAATAAGATTACCGCGTCAGACACGGCGCAAATGCAATTTCGGAAAAATTTCCATACCCCATAAAACAAAGCAACGCCATAAAAGATACCATATTCCACCAGCCAATTTACCGGCGTACATGTAAACATGGAATGTCCCACTTTTTCGGCAATGCTTTCGTATCCGGAAGTGCCGATTCCTAAAACTGGAGATTTCAGGAATTCCCATAATGGATATATGACTGAATCCATTCTGGAAGAGGCCTGATTGGAGATTCCCGGTCGATATTGCAGGATTAGGGACAATTTCCTGACTAACGTATATTCCCAAAAGCCAGTCAGCCTGGGCAGAATGAGAGCAGCAGCCACGATAGCACAAAGCATGGCCACCGTCACTCTCAGCGCACTCATTTTGCCGCGGTATCTGCTGATAGTATATATGAACAATAGTCCTCCTGCTATGATACCCGTGGTGGAGCGAGTGGTAATGATGGCAGCTAAAAAAAGCGCCAATGCCCATTTCCTTGTTTTATGCTCCTTAGAGGTAAGTTCAAACATATAAGCCAGAACCAAAAATGTCTGAAAGGCTCCTGGTTCCCAGAAAATACCCTGATTGCGCTGCGCACCGGTCATGGAAAAGTCCGATACTATTGTAAAAACTACAAAATGTCCAACCCTTCCATTTGTATTGGCTAATGCCGGAAACATTTGAAACATGGAAGGCACAATCTGGTAAATCAAGTATGCCGCCACAGAAACGCCAGAAATCACTATCATGCAAGAGACGAAGCTTTTTTTGAAAATTTCTGCATCCATGCTGTTTGCCAGACATAATGCAAGTGCCAAGCTGATTAACGTCATTGCCAGAAGTTTCAGGGGGAATGACTCCCCTTGGTATAGAAATGATGCAACATATTCTGTGATGACAATATTGATGGACATAAGAATGAAGACTTTCATCGTCCGACAACGGAAGGTTATGCTGCCCTTGGTTCTCAAAACCAGTAAACCTGTAGCAACGACTATAGCGACGATTGTCGCATTTTCACAAAAATAGTATCCGCTGAACAATAGCAGCAGCAGATAGATAGTCCAAAAGTCAAAAATATCTGCTTTTTTTCCAATACGGAACATCCCTTATACCTCCATATGCCATCGCAGCCCAAAGCCGAAATGTCTAGTTTGAATAACCCTGGCATTTTATTGGCATTCTTTAAGAATTGTTTTGCATATATATTCAGGTGTGGCTGTGTAATTTTCTAAGTAAATCTGCTCATAATCAATGTCTTTTTTTATCTGCTTGTCTAAGAATCTTTTCAATCTTACGATGTCTTTTTCCATAGCTCGTTCCGCAGAATTTATATTGCATACCAGCGGATAGGAACCAAAACATTTCTCACAGACGTCGTCCCTGTTTGAACTAATATGCAAAATGGGTTTTCCCTGCGCCATCAATTCATATACTTTGCTGGGAACCATTTGCAAGCCCTTATTTGATATGTTGACCAAAATATCAGCGTTTGCAAGCACTATTCTGGAACGTTGGAATGAGATGCTTCCATGATACGCGAAACAATCTTTGTATTCCTGTTGCCAATGTTTTAATTCCAGCGGATTATCATAAGTACCAAAAAAATGGAATTTTATATTATACCCATCTCGATTGAGGCGCTGCAGGATATTCAGCAGATATGCCGGCGACCGAAAAGAACTACTTAGCGTGCCAGCAAATACTAAGGATAGTCCATTGTTGCCAAATTTATAACATTCTGTGCATTCTGGTCTGACAAACACAGGGAACTTCACATAATTTATTGTTTTGTCCAAGCCAGAATCTTTATAATAGCCCTTATCGCTTTCGGGTTTCAAAATAATATCCAGTTTTTGAAAAAAGCGTTTTTCATTTTTTGCTACAAGCGTTCTATAAATTTTGCGGCTTATGCCTTGCGGAACAAAATCAATCAATGAATCCAAGAAGTAACCGCAAACCTGGCATTTTGGATGCATTTTTTTGTATTCTATTGCCGCGCCTATTCCATCAAATGGCCGAAACACTGCTATTATTAAATCAAATTCAGGCATTTGTTCCAGAAGTGAAAAAATAACTTTTTCCCGCTGGATTTCTGTTCGGGGGTAACGCCAGATATTCAGCAAATTTTTTGCTCTTCTTGCCGCCAGGAAAACTGACATTTTCAGTCGATTTTTCCAAGTTGATTTTTTCTGGTATTGCATGATTGCCTTCATATGCCTTGCGGGGGGTATTCGGAATATTCGGACGCCGTCCAGCGTTTCCTGTTGTTCTTCTCCTTCCTGCTGATTGCAGATACAGACAATATCGTCCACAGTTTTTTTTAGTTCATTCATGACATTATATACGCAGATGCCGTTGGCATCCGGGTTCGGCATATAATTGCTGGTAATGACCGCGATTCTATTCATAATTTAACCCCTATAAGCTAATACAGTTTTTTCAAATGCTTCCAAATGATTGTCCGCAATGTTTTCTACAGTATAGTCTTTGATTGTGTATAAGCATTCGTTTGCCATTTGTGAGCAATCCGCATTTCGAAAATGGGAGGTTATCTTTTGTGTTAACGCTCCGTTATCCCCTGCTTTGACAAGGTATCCATTTTTTCCTTCCTTAATTAATTCTTTTCCTGCATTGCACCTATCTGTTGTCAGGACAGGCAGGCCGCAGGCCATGGCTTCATTTACTACCAGTCCCCAAATATCTTCTTTTGTATTTAAAACAAATAAATCCGAAGCCATATAGAAAGACCTTAATTCTTCATATTGCATGAATGGGAAAATTTTCACATTCTCCAATTTCATATCCTTAATAATATTGAAATAACAGTCTTGCTCTTTGCCACTCCCAATTATTAAAAACTGATAAGATTCATCAAAAATTTTCCATATTTCTAAAAGTTCTTTTATCCCTTTTCGGGGGATAAAGCTTCCTACTGTCAAAATAGTTCCTATATTCCTGACGCCTAGTTTTTTCCTCAGAAAGCATTTCTTTTCTTCTGAAACTGCTTCTCCTAAAATATCAGCTGTGCACAAACTGCTGAAATGGTGGTTATATATTTTTTCCTTGCCCCCTCCATAATGAATGAAATATTCTTCAGCAGATTTTCCTCCTGCCAGAAGACCAGATGCATGATGAATCATCCTGCGCTTAATTCTGTCTCTGAAGGTTTCTTTTCCAATAAATGCCCCATCGCAATTTATCATGTATGGAATTTTCAATCTGTCAGCTATGTTTGCAACTACAACCGATGTCCTTGTGCTATATTCATATAGGACAATCAAATCTGGTCTATCTCTCTTGATAATTTTGACGGCCTCCCAGTGAAAGGATTTTGTTCCCTTTTCCCAATTTTTTAACCCTACCAGTTTGAAATTTTCACTTTGCTTTACATACCATTCTTCGTTTCTTTCCATATCGTGGAGAACTTCAAATCCAACCGTCAATTCACATCCTTTACCCAAGAGTTCAAATACCTTTATTCTGTATGGTGCCATTACTGTCGTCAAAATAAAGACTTTCATTTATCCTCCTGAACGTTCTGTCTGATAACCCTATTGCTTATAATTTGATATACCTGTTCAACTGTGTAATGTTCCATCATATATACAAACGCATTCTTGCCCAAAGCAGATAAATCCGCAGACAGAACCGTTTTCATTATTTTTATGAATCCCTGTACTTGGTTGCTTTTGCACCACCAGCCAAATCCGCCCTCTGTAATCACTTTGCCAATATCTGTATTTTCGTCTGTAACTGCCAAAACAGGAATTCCTGCTTGCATATAGGTAAGCATTCTGGACGGGAAATTGGGAATTGTAAATCGATAATCCAAAAAAATCAATCCTACGTCTGCAGCGTAAGTCATTTCTTCATACTCATCTTTAGGCAATGCTTTCATTATTTTGATATTTTTAGGTTTTTCACTTAAGGAAAATCGTTCCAATATGTCATATTCCGTCCCTGTTCCTACAATAAGGAAATAAACGTCGCTATTGCTTGCTGCGCTGCGCAGACATTGAACCAGGAATGGTATGCCTTGAGGTTTTCCAAGGTTTCCTCCATATATAAAAAGAAGTTTATTCTCTGGGAGTCCTAATTTTTTTCTGATAGATTTTTTCTCTTTGTCGCTGAAAGTTCTGAATATAGGTTCGATACAATTTGGGCAGACTTCCACTTTATCTGGTACTATTTCTGGATTGTGTTTTCGGACATATGCAACATTGGCCTCAGACATGCAGCCGATATAATCGGACTCTTGGTAAAGCTTCTTTTCTTTCTTCCTGAAATATCTGTACAACAGTCCTTTCACACCATGTTTGGCAAGCATTCCTATATCCACGGCATTCTGTGGAAAAATATCCTTAAGCATCAAATACGTCGTCGCGCTGTCCCTCTGTTTTACATAACTTACCGCCCGTTGAAAAGTGATAGGAGGGGTCGAATACAGCACTAAGTCAAAAACGACGTCCCCATAAAATCTCTTTATAGCAGAAATGAAAGCGGATTCCAGCAACACAGTCGTAATCCCTTTTTCTATCACGTTCGTCTTCTGGATATTCCCAATCCTCAGCTTTAATATGGCAAGCCTACAGTCTGTCCTCAGTAGTCTTGTCTTGGCGTGTTTCTTCCTCTCAACCGGCGAAATCACATAAACCCCATGCCCCTCCTGGTAAAATTTCCTGAGGAGGTCTGTATAGATGTTTCTTTCCGCGAGGCTATCAAAATCTAACAATGTTAAAAACAGGATATTCATGGAGTCCTCTCATATCGTGTACTATTTGACACTACGATTACGCCAAACATTTTACTACAATTTCTTGTTCAACGCAACAGATTTCTTTGATTTCAGTGGTTCTTTGGTGAAATAGATGCTGATTGTGTCATTATTTTGCCAAAATCAGTGGAAAATGGACAAGTGTCAAAAAGTACACTTTTTGACACTCTCATCTCTTCAACAAGCGCTCCAACATTTATACCACTGCTTTGAAATGTAAGTACTGGGAAAATTTTGTATGGGGAGTTCGGATTGGAGAAATCTATGGATAAAAAGAAAATTTTAATCGTTGCTACCGTATGGGGATTTTTTAATTTTTTAAAAAATGATTTGGAATTGCTAGAAGCAAATGGATATGAAGTGCATTGCGCAACAAATTTTAAGAACGTAAATAATCCGCCAAAAGTGCAAAACATGATAAAACACCAGATTGATTTTTCCCGAAAGCCTTTATCGCAAAATAACGTAAAGGCTTTTCGGCAATTATCCCAGGTGATGGCAGAAAACGAATTTGCAATTGTGCACTGCCATACGCCTGTCGGCAGCATCATAGCCCGGCTTGCTGCCGGTAAATATAGAAAAAAAGGTACAAAGGTATATTATACAGCCCATGGATTCCACTTTTATAAAGGCGCGCCCTTGATAAACTGGTTGGTTTACTATCCCATCGAATGGCTGTGCTCATGGAAGACGGATTTGCTAATTACAATAAATAAGGAAGATCATGACAGGGCAAGGAAACATCTCCATGCAAAAAACACGTTATATATCCCAGGCATCGGCATAGATATTCGGAAATTTGACGGCATATTTACTGATGCAGGAAAAAAGCGTAGGGAGTTGGGCGTCCTTGAGGATGAGATTATGGTTTTATCCGTGGGGGAGCTAAGCAAAAGAAAAAATCATGAGGTGGTTATAAAGGCATTATCAAAACTTTCAAATAAAAGGATAAAATATTTCATTGCAGGCGAAGGAAATTTAAAGCAGTATCTGCAAAAACTCATTGAGGAAATGAGGCTGTCTGAAAATGTGCGCCTTCTCGGATATAGGTCTGACATTTCAAAGTTATGTCAATGTGCGGATATTTTTGCAATGCCCTCACAACAGGAAGGGCTTCCGGTAGCGCTTATGGAAGCAATGGCAAGCGGCCTTCCATGTATTTGTTCCGATATCAGGGGAAATCACGATTTAATTGTGCCGGGTAAAGGAGGATATCTCGTAACAAACCAAAGCGTACAGTGCTGGGCTGCGGCAATCAGAAAAATGCTGTCAGGCGACAAAAAAGCGATGGGCGCATTTAATCGTCATATAATAGAAGAATTCTCTACAGATAAAGTACAGCAGAAAATAAAAGAAATATATTTAACAGAATAGAAAAAGAGGATTGTTATGATAGGTAAGTTTTGCGTTGCAGTTTGTGCCATTTGTTTATCATCTGCTTATAGCTGGGAAAGAAAAAAGAATCGCGGTGCGGCATATGTGTTCATTTCGATTTTAATTTTGATATTAACATTAGCATTTACATTTAGAGAATACATTTTCCAGGATGGTATGGGGGCAGATTATTTTGCATACCAGCAATGGTTTCAGTCCATGAGTTTCTCACGGTTAGGCCTGCGGTTTACAAATATCGGTTTTGATGTATTTATTGTGGCTGTAAAATTATTTTATAATAATTTTCACTTTTTCCTGTTTTTATGCGGACTGCTTATCAATACTCTGATTTACCGTTTTATAGAGAAACATTCCTATGACGTGTTCTTTTCGTCAGTTTTATATGTATGTTTAATGTATTTTTCAGCGTTTAATATTTTGAGGCAATGGATTGCCTGCGCCATCTATCTATCAGCTTTTGAATTCTTAATGGATAAGACGCCTGTAAAGTATACGTTATTGGTAATCCTGGCGGCTACGTTCCATAACTCTGCCATTTTCCTGCTGTTTCTATACCCTATAATCAACTGCCGTATTTCATTCCCTAAGAAGGCTTCGCTTACAATGGCCGCGAGCGTATTGTGTTATGTTGGCTTTCCTACAGTATTTCGGATGATTATGGCCCTAACTGAAAAACTTGGCTTGGGATATTTACAAAAATATGGCACGGCGTTAAATCTCGATTTAGGGAACTTTACCCCCTTTATCATCAGCCTTTTTATCAGTATATGCCTGATATATATGTATTTCAATAATATGTTAGATGAGCAAATGCAAAAATATGCAGTTTGGGGCATCCTTGCTACGGGATGCACTTTCTTAAGTCCGGTAAATTTTATTTTCAACCGGATGAGCGTATATGTGTTTGTTTCCTGCATTATTACCTTCCCCATCATATTAAAAAGCTTATCAGACAATGGAAGCAAGCATATCTTCAAGATGGCGGTCGGAGGTCTCGTACTGATTTCATTTGTTATATAGCGTAGGAGGAAAAAATGTTACTGAGTATCATCGTACCCGTCTATAATGTGGAAACATACCTTAAGCAATGCATAACGAGCATACTGAATCAAAATATGGATGATTATGAACTCATATTGATAAATGACGGTTCCACGGATGGCAGTGGGAAAATCTGCGATAAATTTGCGAATAAATATGGAAATATCCATGTCATCCATCAGGAGAACAGAGGGCTTGCCGGGGCAAGGAATTCTGGAATCAGGCATGCTGCGGGAAATTATTTGATGTTTATAGACAGTGATGATTTTATTAATGAAAAAATAAATATAAATGCCATGATACATAGCCTAAATGCTGATATTATTCAGTATAAATGGGTGTACTATTTTGACAAAACCGGGCAATACAGACATTTTGAGGACTTTCCGCTGTTTGCCAACGAGCCGTATGCACAAATCTTAACTTCTGAGGTGCAGCAAGGCATCTTATCTGTTTCTGCATGTAATAAGATTGTAAACAGGCAATTAATCTTAAAAAATGATATATTTTTTGATGAATCGCTTTTATCGGAAGATATCGACTGGTCCCTGAAACTGTACCTCCATGCACGGTCCATCCAGATTGTTAATGAGGACGTCTATATTTACAGGCAGCAACGCCCAGGCTCGATTACGACAACAGCCTCGCCGCAGAGCATAAAGTCATTATTTGCCATCATAACAAAGTGGTATCGCTACAATTACCCGAATCAGGAAATCAGAGATATCTACTTAAATTATCTGGCTTACCAATATGTGGTACTGCTCACAACAAATAACAGACATAACTGTGATGCGGAATTGCGAAAAGAAATTTATGGCTTAAAAGATATCCTTAATTACTCAGAAAATTTTAAAGTCAGGATGGCAAACAAGGTTTTCCATGTCCTTGGCATGAAACTTGGCGTATATGTATTGAAACTTTATTGGGCTCTCCGAAAAAAAAATGTGATTAAGATTTAATAGCGAGGATGATGAAAATGGGGAAAATTCCCAAAGTGATACACTATTGCTGGTTTGGGGGAAATAAACTGCCATATGATGCCGTAAAATGCATTGAAAGCTGGCGTGAAAAAATGCCTGATTATCAGATTATAGAATGGAACGAGTCAAATTATGATATTGGGAACTGTGAATTTGTGAAAGAAGCCTACTCACAGAAAAAATGGGCTTTCGTAACAGATTACGCAAGGCTTGACGTTATCTACAAATATGGGGGTATTTACTTTGATACCGATGTGGAGGCTGTAAAACCGTTTGATGAACTTCTGGACAACGAAGCATTTGCCGGGTTTGATGATGATAATTTAATCAATACGGGAATGGGATTCGGCGCCGCCGCCCACAATCCCATCATCAAAGAAAACAGAGACGCATATGAACACATAAAGTTTATCAACGCAGACGGTTCCCTCAATCTTGTAACTTGTCCATATATTACATCTGATATTTTAAAACGTCATGGCGCAAAAATGGATAACTCCTACCAACAGCTAGATGGCATCACACTTTATCCGAGAGAGTATTTCTGCCCTCTAAATTACTATACCGGCAAATTAAACAAGACGGTTCATACATTTAGCGTACATAATTACTCCATGTCCTGGGTAGACAAAAAGGACGTCAGATACCATATGATTCATACGAAACTATCCAGGATTCTTGGCAGGAAATTGGCCTTTGTTATCGTTTACGGAGCAAAATTTATTTTTTCTCTTATAACGGATTCTTGCCAATACGGTTTCAGATACGCATGGAAAGAGGCTCATGGTAAATTCAATAAACTCAGATAAGCGGAGGATTATGGCATAATGGGCAATAACCAGCAGATTACCGTCTTTACCCCTACTTACAACAGGGAGAAATTATTATGGCGGGTATTTGAATCTTTACAAAAACAGACAGACCATAATTTCAGATGGCTGATTGTTGATGATGGCTCCTGTGACGCGACCCAAAAAGCAGCCGCTTTGATGATGGAAAAATCTGCATTCCATATCGAATATATTTACCAGGAAAATGGCGGGAAGCACAGGGCGCATAACACGGCTGTCAGAAAGTGCCAGACGGAATACATGCTGATTTTGGATTCAGACGATTACCTGACGGAAGATGCGATATCTGTTTTGTACTCAAAAATAAAATTGATTCAGCATGAAAACATTGCGGGAATAATAGGAAACAGGATTGCAGCGCCTGATGGGGCTGTAATCGGAACGCCCATGCCCGATATACAATACGCAAGCGGAAACGAACTCTATCAAAAATATGGATTGCAGGGTGATACGCTTCGGCTTTATAAAACGGATATCCTTAAGAAATATCTGTTCCCGGAAATACCACATGAAAAGTTTGTCTCTGAAAATGTCGTATTTGACCAGATTGACAGAAAATACAAGCTACTGGCAATAAAAGAACTGCTCTATGTTGGGGAGTACCAGGATAAGGGCTATTCCAACAATATATGCTCCGCACATTTGAACAGTCCGGTGGCTTATGCCCTTTCCCTTAAATCCTCTACGGAAACGGCTGTGACGTTAAAAAAGAAAATCAGTTATATGATTTTGTATATCATATGGAGCAAGAAAATGAATGTCTCCTTAACCTTTGACAAAACATCCGAGCGTCTGCTGAAAGCATTTTTATATCCGGTAGCCTATTTCTTTATAAAAATAAAGTATCCTGCTTTTTTCTTTCAGCACTTTGAATACGAGCGTTAAAGGAGCCTTAGAATGAAAAATAAAACGGCATTGATCATTACATTGTATGGAAATTATAATTTTGGCAACAAGCTGCAAAACTACGGCATGGTGTTTGTTTTAGAGAAAATGGGCTTTTCAGCACACACCGCAAATGTAGTTTACCGCTACCGCAGCCATTATAAAAATATGAAAAGCTTCTGCAAAAGACTGTTGATAAGAGTTAGCGCCCCGAAGGCTGACAGGGAGAGGGAACAGAAATTTTCAAAGTTTAGCAATAAATATCTCAAAACCACGCAGAAACCGTATTCTACAAACGCTGCAAAACCGATTGAAAAATATGATCGTCTTATCTATGGCAGCGATCAGATTTGGAATCCGACTTGTTTTGGCGATTCCAACTTATTCCTGGGATATTTGGGAGATAAAAACAAAAACATTGCATATGCTGCCAGTTTTGGAATATCTGCCCTGCCCCAAAATCTGCAGGACAGATACCGCAAAGGATTAAATAACTTTCAGCGTATATC
Organism: uncultured Lachnospiraceae bacterium; assembly: GCA_910583835.1. Taxonomy (GTDB): domain Bacteria; phylum Bacillota; class Clostridia; order Lachnospirales; family Lachnospiraceae; genus Petralouisia. Next base: position 41,385 of record CAJTYM010000033.1, read on the forward strand.
TGTCAGGGAAGAACAGGGCGCCAAGATTATCAGGCAATTAGACAACAATAAATCTGCAGAGGTTGTGATTGACCCAACCTTACTTCTCACAAGAGAAGAATGGATTTCAATTGAGAAGATGCCAAAAGACTTTCACTGCAAAAACTATATTTTAATCTATTTTTTAGGAGCTATGGACGAAAATATCAGAAACGTAATATATTGTTCTGCCCAGGAATATGGTTTGGAAATTATTGACATAATGGCCAAGGACTCCCCTTACTATGCTATAGGGCCGGAAGAATTTCTATACCTGGAACAAAATGCGGCATTAGTCTGTACAGATTCGTTCCATTCGTGCGTATTTTCATTTATATTTGATACCCCATTCCTCGTATTTGACAGAGTGGGCGTTGAAAATATGAGTTCCCGAATGGACACGTTCCTTCGCAAGTTCAGATTGGAAGACAGGAAGTTTTCCGGTGAAATTCAACAAGAACATTTCATGCACGATTATACGCTGGGATATTCTATTCTTGAATGGGAAAGAAAAAAAAGCCGCTGTTTTCTGGAACAGTCCTTGGGATTAAATTCTATGGAAGGTAATTAAATATGCAAATAAAAAGCCAGCGCAGAAACGGCGCCATCCTCTCCTATATCGCAATCATTATAAATACAGTGATCCAATTTTTATATACGCCTTTTTTAACCAGGATGTTAGGCCAGGGCGAATACGGCTTATATTCCCTGGTCTCCTCTGTCATAGGCTATTTAACCATCCTGGATCTCGGTTTTGGAAACGCCATTATTGTTTTTAGCGTTAAATACAGGGCACAAGGCAGGTATGAAGACGAGAAAAAGCTGCATGGAATGTTTTCTGTCATCTACCTTATAATTGGCATTATATCGGCGGGAATCGGCATAATCCTGTCTTTTTTTGCAAGGCAGATTTTCGGAAATTCAATGACAGGCGATGAATTAGGCAAGGCACAGATAATGATGCTGATTTTGACCTTTAACGTCTGCCTCACTTTTATATTCAGTATCTATTCATCGATTATTACAGCAAATGAGCAATTTGTTTTCCAAAAAATTGTGACCATTTTAAGCGCCATAATGAAACCCTTGATTATGGTTCCTCTTTTATTTTTAGGATTTAAATCCCTTGCAATGTGCGTCGTACTGACTATAGTAAATATTGTGGCCAGCATTTCTAATTATTGGTTCTGCAAAAAAAGATTAAAGACAGAGATTACGTTTAAAGGCTTTGACGGCGCCCTATTGGGCATCATTATAAGTTATTCTTTCTATATCTTCCTAACTGTCATTGTTGATAAAGTGAACTGGAATGCAGATCACTTTATATTGGGGATTGTGTGCGGCACAATCCAGGTTTCTGTGTATTCCATTGCAAGCCAGCTTACACAATTATTCCTGAATCTGTCAACTGCCATAAGCAATGTATTCCTGCCTAAAATTTCACAAATGGTCGCCAGAAATGAGAATAGTGAGACGCTGACTTCCGAAATGATCAAAGTCGGAAGATTACAATTTCTTATTATTAACCTGATGGCAACCGGACTGGTAATTTTCGGAAAGCCTTTCATTATCTGGTGGGTCGGAAATGAATACCAGGATTCTTATTATGTAGCATTGATATTGATATTGCCAACCTGCCTGCCATTGATTCAGAATTTAGGCTTAAGTATCATGCAGGCAATGAACAAGTATAAATTTAAGGCTTTGATGACGACAGCAATGGCAGCGGGCAATATAATCATCAGCATTTTATTAGCCAGGAAATATCAGGCCATCGGCGCGGCAATTGGAACGGCGCTTGCACAGATTATCGGAAATGTCATATTGATTAATATTTATTATAAAAAAGTTATAAACCTCAACGTAAAAGCATTCTGGTCGGAAATCATAAAAATGTTTTTACAGTTCCTGCCCACAGCCGCTATAACCCTGGCTATAATATCCATAACTAATATAGACGGTATCATCGGCGTTCTCATATATGGTTCTGTATACGTGGCATTCTATTGTTTATTTGCATATAGATTTGCAATGAATGCTTATGAAAAAAATATTGTCAAAGGGGTATTGGGCAAATTTTCCCATAAAACCTAAGGTATTATTGTAAATGGAGGCGATAATCATTGAAAGTTTTATTAATCGGAGGCACAGGAATCCTGAGTACAGATATCAGAGATTTATCCGCAGCACGCGGACATGACGTTTATATCCTGAACCGTGGAATTAACAAAGTTAGGAATACAAATAATAACGTGACGAGCATCATAAGCGATATCAGAAACAAAGAACAAGCCCGGAAGGATTTGGAGGGCTTTTATTTCGATGTCGTTATAGATTTTATTTCTTACGATGTCAACGAGTTAAAAAACACGTTAAGTATCGTAGACGATAAATGCAGCCAATTTATCTTCATATCATCGGCAACCGTCTACAGAAAGACCGCTGCCGGTGAGAAAATAACGGAAGATTTTGAATTAAGCAATCCAGATTGGGATTATGCGGAACATAAAATTGCCTGTGAAAATTATTTAAGGGACAATTATGCCGCAGCCAGAATGAAATATACGATTGTCAGGCCTTATGTGACTTACAGCAACGCGCGTATTCCCTTTGCCGTTATTCCGCACAGCCTGCATTGGACATTGGCCAACAGAATCAGGCATAAACGTCCGATAATCCTGTGGGACAGCGGACAGGCTACTTGTACGCTCACCTATTCAAAAGATTTTGCTGTTGGAGTCGTAGGCTTATTTGCAAATGATGACGCATATCAGCAAGCATTTCATATTACAACCGATCATACGCTTACATGGGCAGAGGCACTCCAATATTTTGCAGAAGCATTAGGAGAACCCCATGTTTTAACTGCAAATATCCCCTCTTCCTACATTGTCCAGAAAATACCTGAATTAAAAGGCGAGCTGTTTGGCGATAAAGGCAGAAACCGGGAATTCGATAACAGCAAAATAAAAAATGCGGTAAAAGACTTTTCTGCTGAGACAACCTTTCAGGAGGGAATACGCTATTCAGTCAAATTTTACGAAAATAACGCATATATGCAGGGGGTTGATTATTCATGGAATGCAAGGGCTGACAGATTGATTATAGACTATTATAAAGAAACAGGAATCGAAGAACCGGAGATCCTAAATGCCGTTAAAAACAGGGATTTCATGACATCGCTCAATCTCTGGGACCGAATCGCCTATCTTATGAGCTTCTATAAGGGAACATATAAAATCTATACGTTACTGCATAGGATATTTGCCAAGATAAAATACACCTTAGCCAAAAGGAAGAGCCTAAACGACTGCCATAAAGGGGAGGAAAAGGGAAAATGATTCAAATTATCAATAAAAAAGACTGTGTATCTTGCTTTTCATGTGCAAATATTTGTCCTGTAAACGCCATATCTATGCAAGAGGATCAGGAAGGTTTTAAATATCCTATTGCCGATAGCAAAAAGTGCGTATCATGCGGATTATGCGACAATGTATGCCCTGTAAATTCCCCTATCCGCAATAAGAACTCATCCAGTCCAAAAGTGTATGCTTGCTGGTCAAAGAACAGCCATACCAGAATAGACAGTACATCCGGCGGAATATTCTCAGAACTGGCAGAAAATATATATCAGCAAGGCGGATGCGTCTCGGGAGCTGTTTATACAGACGATTGGCATGTAAAACACATAGTATCTGATAACCCTAAAGAATTAGAGCAGATCAGAAGCTCCAAATACCTTCAGAGCGACCTGAATGGCGCTTTTAAGGAGATAAAATATCACTTAGAAGCAGGAAAAGAAGCGCTATTCTGCGGCAGCCCTTGCCAGATAGCGGCCTTATACAACTTCCTGCAAAAAGATTATACGAACTTATATACGGTTGATTTTATCTGCAAAGGCATGAATTCACCTAAAATATTTTTAAAATACATTTCATACTTAGAAGAAAAATACAAGTCCAGGGTCACATATGTTAAATTTAAGAACAAAAAATATGGATGGCATAACTTTTCTACTAAAATTGATTTTGCAAATGGCAAAAGTTATATAGGCTGGAGATATTTTGACACATTTATGATAGGTTATCTGGAGTACAATGCTTTTATGAAGCCATCTTGTTATGAATGCAAATTTAAAGGCTTCCCACGCATAGCAGATATTACCCTGGCAGACTTTTGGGGAATAGAAAATATTGACAAAAGCCTGGATGAGGATAAAGGCACATCGATGGCGCTTATCAATTCAGAAAAAGGACGTCTGCTCTTTCAGAGGATAAAGGACAATATTCAATCTGAGGTTGTCGTATCTGGGGATATATTTAACAGCAATGTGTGCGTAAATGAATCTTCAGAAATGACCCAAACCAGAGAAAATGTGTTCCGAGACGCAGACAACCTGTCTTATAAGAAGCTGAGTGATAAATATTTCCCCCAGCCAGGGCTTTTCCAAAAAATAATATTGGTCTTAAAATTTAATAAAAATATCCAGGCTGTATATAGGAAACTACGGAAAATCATCAAAAAATAAATACTGGTAATCGTCAGGGGCTGCTTAACTTTAAAACAGCAAAAAGGAGGACAAAATTGCAGATTGATGTTATAAAAACTTTGATATATACTTTCAAAGTCCAAGGAAAAATTCTCGTATTTAAGAATTGTGCTTTAGATATAGATAAAAGTTCAGATTTACAGATTCCGAAATGCCTGGCAGTCGGAGGAAAGGAAAATCATAAATCTAAGCAGGAAACAAGGATTAAAATCCATAAATATGGCAAACTGATTGTTGATAATGAATTTAGCATAGGATGCGGCAGCGACATCAGAATTTTTGAAAATGCCAAGCTGTCGTTGGGCAGCGGTTATTTCAATGGTTTTGTGCAGATTATCTGCGCGCAGGAGATTAATATTGGGGAAGACGCCGCAATCGCAAGGGATGTAATTATAAGAGACACGGATGCACATAATATAGCAATTAACGGACATCAGAAATCGAAACCTATCAATATAGGAAATCATGTATGGATTGGACAGCGGGCTATGATTCTGAAGGGGGTAACGATTGGCGCTGGGGCTGTCATTGCGGCCGGGGCTGTAGTAACAAAGGACATACCGGAAAATTGCCTGGCTGCAGGCATTCCCGCAAAGGTTATTAAGAAAGATATATCATGGGAACTTTAGGCTGCTATGCCCTTTTACAGAGGCTGTAAAAAATCTTGTGTCTATGAACTTTAGACTTTCCTGATAAGAATTA